>DATCOE010000001.1:0-13064 GCA_036564885.1 Gaiellaceae bacterium
TGCGGGGTCGACGGGGCTGACGCGATCCTGCTCGTAGATCGGCTGCCGGAGCACGAGGCCCCAGCGGCCGTCGCGGCGTTCGAGGAAGTCGTAGAAGCGGCCGGTGCAGACGACGTCGCACTCGATCCCGTGCACCGGGGCGCGCTGCGTGATCGTCATCTTCGTCTGCGCGACCGCGCGGTCGCCCGCGACGTCGACCGAGGAGCCGCCGAGGAAATGCAGGATCCGGACGCCGCGCTCGAACCCTTCACGGCTGACGCGAATGAACTCGTCCGCCGCCCCCTGGAACCACGTTGCCATCATCCGGCCGTCGTCGTGCCAGACGGTGCGGAACCGCTCCCAGTCGCCGGCGTCGCGCCAGACCGCCCAGCTCTCCACGAGCTCGCGGATCGCCTGTCTATCGCTCATGCCTCCCGGGGAATCGACCTCGATCGTCAGTCCCCGCTCTCGTACTTGAACGAGATGTTCAGGCGCACGCGGTAGTCGGCGATCTTTCCATCCTTGACGGTGACGTCGAAGCGCGTCGCTTCGGCGACCCGCAGGTCGCGGATGGTGCGGCCCGCGGTCTCGACGGCATTGCGTGCAGCCGCTTCCCACGACTCGGAGCTCGCCCCAATCACCTCGGTGACTCGATACACGCTGTCGCTCATGCCAGGCTCCCTTCAACGGAGGCATCCCAACAACCGGACGATTGATCCTCTCTCGCCGGGAGCGGCTTGGCAAGGCCGCTCGGGCTGATCTGCGGTCTGCTACGTCCGCTCGTCATCCACCGCGAATTTCCAGCGCGGCGACCTTTGTGCACGTACGCTCTGTCGCGACTCGCCTACTTCCCGCGAGCGATGCGGGATCGGTGAAGGAGGCATCCGGTGAGTGCCGGCGAGGTGACCAGGCACATGCTTGCGACGTACGAGGCCGGTGACCTGATCACGGCGTGCGCCTGGTGCCGGCGGGTCGAGATCGACGGCGAGTGGCTCCTGGCGCCCCGAGCAGCGCTGACCGCGATCGACGCCCCCTACACGCTGTCGCATTCGATCTGCCCAGCCTGCGAGGTCGCGCCCGCCGGCCACCGTCCCGCAATCGTGTAGCCGCGCTCGTCAGGGTTCTCAGGGCGAGAGCGTCCCGTCGATGATCGACTGGGCCGTGTCGACGAGCATGCTCTGCGTGCGGCGCGCGGAGTCGCGGAGCATCTGGAACGCGCGTTCTTCGTCGACTGCATGGCGCTCCATCAAGATCCCCTTTGCACGCTCTGTGATCGTGCGACGCTTGAACGCTCCTTCAAGGTCGCGAAACTCGGCGAAGCGCCGCAGCACGATCTCGATCGAGTTCTGCCACTCCTGCGGCTCGCCGTCGGTGATGTAGGCAAAGATGCCACGCCTTGCCGCCTCGACCACGAACTCAGGATCCGGCGAGTGCAGGAGCGCGACAACCGGGCAGGCCGCTTCATGGACGATCTGCTCGATCAGCTCGAGCGCATGCTGCGAGCTCTCGCCGAGACCGACGAACGCAACATCCGGCTGCTCGCGCGCGGTTACCGGTCCCACCTCGCTGACCTCGATCTGAGGAGCGATCACCTCGTGCCCGAGACCGGCGACAAGGGCCGCCACATGTACCAGGCGGTCTTGGCGCTCATTGGCGACGAGCACCCGGAGACGGTTCACCGTCGCGGCGTCAGCGGTCGACATCACGGCGGCACAAAGGATAGACACCGCGTCTGGCAACTCGCCACCGTCAACGCGATGAGCGCCTCGTCTGGCCCCCGGGCTCAGCCCGCGAACTTGCGCACGGCGATCACGGCGTTGTGCCCGCCGAAGCCGAAGCTGTTGCTGATCGCGACGTCGACTCGAGCATGCCGCGCCTCGTTCGGGACGTAATCGAGATCGCAGAGCTCGTCCGGGGTCTCGTAGTTGATCGTCGGCGGAATCACGTCACGGGCGACAGTCAGCACGGTCGCGCACATCTCGATCGCTCCGGCGGCCCCGAGACAGTGACCGGTGGCCCCCTTGAGCGACGAGATCGGTGTGGCCCGCGCCTTCTCCTCACCGAAGGCGAGCTTGAGTGCAGCGGTCTCGCATTCGTCGCCGAGCGGCGTCGAGCTCGCATGGGCGTTGACGTAGTCGACTGCCTCCGGCTCGAGCCGCGCGTCGGCGAGGGCGAGGCGGATCGCACGCGCCTGCCCATCGCCCGCGGGATCGGGCTCGGTCATGTGGTGGGCGTCGGAGCTGACGCCGTAGCCGGCGAGCTCCGCGTAGACCTTCGCGTTGCGCGCGAGCGCGTGGTCGAGCTCCTCGAGCACGACGACTGCCGCTCCCTCCCCCATCACGAACCCGTCGCGCTCCGCGTCGAAGGGGCGGCTCGCGCGCTGCGGATCGTCGTTGCGCCGCGAGAGGGCGCGCATGGCGGCGAAACCGGCGATCGCCAACGGCGTGACGCCCGCCTCACTGCCGCCGCAGAGCATCACCTCGGCGCGGCCGAGCCGGATCGCGTCGTAGCCGTCGCCGATCGCCATCGCAGAGGCGGCGCACGCCTCGCACGGTGCGGTGACCGGCCCCGTTGCGCCGAGCTCCATCGAGACCCAGCCTGCCGCCATGTTCGGCATGAACGCGGTGACGAGGCTCGGCTGGATCCGCATCGAGTCGGCCTGCGCGCAGCACGCCGCCAGGCTCGCAACCCCGCCCTGCGCCGTCGCGATCGACGCGCCGACGCGGTCGGGCTCGCTCGCGACGTCGATCCCGGAATCGGCCTCGGCCATCCTGGCGGCCGCCACGGCGAACTGCGTGAAGCGGTCGAGCTTGCGGATGCTTTTCTTGTCGAGCCACTTCGCGGGGTCGAACGCGTCCGCTTCGCACGCGATGCGCACGGAGTGCTCGCCCGTGTCGAAGGCCGTGATCGGCCCGGCTCCACTCTCGCCTGCGACCAGGCGCGTCCAGGTCGTCTCGACGTCCGCACCGAGCGGCGTCACCGCACCGAGGCCCGTCACGACGACCCGCCGACGTCCTGCCTCGTGTTCGACACCAGTCATCAGAGCCCGGACGTTAGCTAGCGCGGGTGTGTCTACGTGTCCCGGCGGACCAGCAGCACGGCCGCCACGGCGATGGCGACGGCGGCGTAGCCGGCGAAGAGCGCCAGGCCGACCCACGGCGAGAGATGGCCACCCGGGCTCGTCGAGAGGATCGCCTCACCCGCCTGCAGCGGGAGATACGGAGAGGCGGCGTCGTTCCAGCTCGTCGGGAGAACGTTCATCAACGGCGGCAGGACGAACATGATGGCCGCGAAGGACGCGATGCCCCCGGCGGTGTTCCTCACGATCGCTCCGAGGCCGAGGCCGAAGAGCCCCGCGACCGTCAGGTAGAGCGCGGCGCCGACGAGCACGCGGGCGACGTGCGGGGCCGTGAACCCGATGTCGATGTGATGGCCCGCGAGAATCGCCTCGCCGACGAAGAATGCGATCAGAACGGCGGGGAGCATCAACGCGAACGTGACGACGCCGAAGACGCCGGCCTTGGCCCACAGCACCGGCAGCCGCTTCGGGACAGCGGTGAACGACGCACGGATCATGCCGGTCGAGTACTCCGCCGTGATGATCAGGACGCCGAGCACACCGAGTGCGAGCTGTGCGAGCTGCACGCCGGCGAGGTTGACCTCGAGCGGATGGAAGTTCGCCTTCTCGTGGGCGTTCATCTGCGGGTAGTGGTGCGAGACGACGGCGCAGGCGAGCGCTGCAAGGCCGACGGTGAAGAGGAACGCGGCGAGCAGCGACCAGCGGGTCGACCTGACGCTCCAGAGCTTCGTCCACTCGGAGGCTGCGACCCGTGCCTGCGTCACTCGGCCCACGGCAGGCGTGCGAGGCAGCTGCGCGACGTTCGCCAGCGCGCTCATGCCGCGGCCTCCGTCGTCGCGGCGGGCTCTCCGCCGGCCTTGAACTCGACGTCGTCGCGGGTGAGGTCCATGAACGCCTCCTCGAGCGAGACCTGCTGCGGCATGAGCTCGTGCAGCACGAGGCCGTGACGCGCAGCGGTCTCTCCGATCTGCGGCGCGCTGAGGCCGCTGACCTCGAGCAGCCCCGGCTCGACCACCGTGACGGTGACATCGGAAGCGCCGACGAGCCGGTCGCGAAGCTCGCCCGCCTGCGGCGACCGGACGCGGACGACGTTGCCGGATGCGCGGCGTACGAAATCGTCGACGCTCGTGTCGGCGATCAGGCGGCCGCGGCCCACGACGATCAGATGGTCGGCCGTCAGGGCCATCTCACTCATCAGGTGCGACGACACGAACACCGTCCGCCCTTCCGCGGCGAGGCCTCTCAGGAGGTTGCGAATCCAGTGGATGCCTTCCGGGTCGAGGCCGTTGACCGGCTCGTCCAGCATCACCGTCTGCGGATCTCCGAGCAGCGCGGCAGCGATCCCGAGCCTCTGTCCCATGCCGAGCGAGAACGTCCCGGCGCGCTTGCGGGCGACGTCGTGCAGGCCGACGAGATCGATGAGCTCGTTCACGCGGCGCCTGGGGATGCCGTGCGTCTGCGCGAGCGCGAGCAGGTGGTTGTACGCGGAGCGGCCGGTGTGCACGGAGCGCGCCTCGAGCAGCGCCCCGACCTCGTGCAGCGGCGCTTGATGATCGCGGTAGCGCTTGCCGTTGACCGTGACGGTCCCGGCCGTGGGCGCATCGAGACCGAGGATCAGGCGCATGGTCGTCGACTTGCCGGAGCCGTTCGGGCCGAGGAAGCCGGTGACGACGCCGGGCTCGACGACGAAGCTGAGCTCGTCGACGGCCCGCTTCTTCCCGTAGTCCTTGGTCAGGCCGTGCGCCTCGATCACGCCGCTTCCTCTCCTGGGGTCGCTACCAATTCAAGCGGCACTTTGTGAGGAAGAGATGAGCTTTCGGCGTTCGAGGATGCCTCGATCACCTCGCGCATCCTCCCTGCGAGCTGCGAAAGCGTGAACGGCTTCTGGAGGAATGCGACTCCCGGCGTGAGAACGCCTCGCGCGACCATCGCGTCGCCCGTGTAGCCGGAGGTGTACAGAACGCCGATGCCGGGCTGCTTCTCCTGCAACAACTCCACGAGCTTGCCCCCGTTCATCTGCGGCATGACCACGTCGGTGACGACGACGTCGAACGGGCCGCATTCGTCGACGAGCGCGAGAGCTTCGCGGGGCAACGCCGCAGCGGTGACCGTGTATCCCCGATGCCGGAGCATGACCTCGACGAGACCCCGGACCGTCTCGTTGTCCTCGACGAGCAGCACGCGCTCGCTGCCGCTGTTGACGACGCCGGCGTCCGGAAGCTCGCGTCTGATCGGAACCGCGTCGACGCGCGGCAGAAGAACCTCGAAGACCGTTCCGCGTCCTACGTCGCTGCGGAGGGTGATCCGACCATCGCTCTGCTGCACGATCCCGAGCACCGTGGCCAGCCCGAGCCCTGTTCCTTCGCCCGGCCCCTTCGTCGTGAAGAAGGGCTCGAAGACGTGCTGCTGCACCTCCTCTGACATTCCTGCTCCGGTATCGGCGATGCGGAGGGCGACGTACGGTCCGGGAGCGAGGCCTGGTGAGGCCAGAGGGTCGACCAGCTCGACGTTCCGGGTCTCGATCGACAGGAGGCCGCCGTCCGCCATCGCGTCGCGGGAATTCAGCGCGAGGTTGAGGATGACCTGGCCGAGCTGGCCGGGGTCGGCCCGAACCATGCCAATCGCAGGGTCGTGCACGATCTCGATCTCGATGTCATCGCCGATGAGACGTTCGAGCAGCGCGCCGTACTCCGCCACGATCTCGTTGAGGTCGACCACCTCGGGCTGGAGCAGCTGCTTGCGGCTGAACGCGAGTAGCTGCAACGTCAGCTCCGAGGCCCGCTGGCCGGCCTGCCGGATCCGCTCCACGCTCGTCCGGAGCGATTCGTGCTCGGGGTCGATCTCGCCGAGAGCGAGGTCGCTGTAGCCGTTGATCGCCGTCAGGAGGTTGTTGAAGTCGTGAGCGATACCGCCGGCGAGACGGCCCACCGCCTCCAGCTTCTGCGTCTGTGCCAGGTCTTCGTCGGACGCGATTCGTTCGGTGACGTCGCGCGCTATCGCTTCGAGCGCGATCGGCACTCCGGCATCGTCGCGAACCAACACCTGGCGCCGCTCGATCCAAGCGACCGTGCCGTCCTTCTTGACGATGCGCAAGGTCACGGGCGCCTCCGGATCGCGGTCGAACGACTCCTGCAGCGTCGCGCGGTCATCAGGATGAATCGATTCGAGCGCGAGCTCGGGCCTGGCGTAGAACTCCTCGGGACTGTGGCCGAACACCGCCGCGGCGGACGGACTCACGTACTCGAAGGCCTGCGGCGGCGTGAGACGAAAGCGCAGCACGACGTCGCGCGTGTTCTCGACGAGGCGCCGGAAGGTCGCCTCACTCGCTTCGAGCGCCTGCTGTGCAGCCCGCGCTGCCGAGATGTCCTGGATCTGACTGACGCAGTACATCGTCGCGCCCCCGTCGTCGGCGACGGCCGAGACGCCGATGTGGGCCCACACCGCCGAGCCGTCCTTCCGGCGGTACTGCTTCTCCGCCTGGAACGTCGACACCGTTCCAGCCAGAAGGCGCTCCACGTTCTTGCGCGACTCGTCGAGATCGTCTTCGTGCGTGATCGCGAACACGTCCATCTGCTCCAGCTCCTCCGCCGTGTATCCCAGCAACTCGCACACGGCGCGATTCGCGCGCAGGATGCGCCCGGCGGGCGAGACGATCCACATGCCGACGGCGGCGTCGTCGAACGCGCTCCGGAAGCGACTCTCGCTCTCCCGAAGGACCTGCTCCCTCCGTCGCCGGTCGCTCACGTCGCGCGCGATCGCCAGCACCGCCACGATCATGCCGGCGTCGTCGCGGACGGGCGCGAGCGCGAGCGAGGCTTCAACGTGCGAGCCGTCCTTGTGCTGGTGCGCAATGGCGAGGTCTCCGACCCGCTCGCCCCTCGCGGCTCGAGCAACGGCGCCCATGAGCTCCGCGCGATCCTCCGGCGGAACGAGCAGCGCGACCGAAGATCCGATCGCCTCGGCTGCCGTGCGGCCGTAGATCAGCTCGGCCGCGGCTCTCCAACCGAGGATCTCGCCATCGAGGCTCAACTCGACGATCGCGGCACTCGACCCCTCGCTGATCGCTGCGAGCAGCCGTTCAGCGCGCAGAGCATCCGCGCGGGCACCCCTTCGACGATTGACGTTGATTCTCAATTGACCCTGGGAAGCCGTGACATCGCGGATCCCCTGATTTGACAATTGCACACACGACGTGGAGTAGGGGCATCCCCATCTGCGCCCTGCCCTAACCCATTGGGGGTGAGCCCGGACGTCTCCCCGCGACCTGGACGTGTGCGGCACACTCATCCGTGTGAGCGCCGATCCCGACCTCAGCCGCCTGCGCGAGCAGATCGCGGCGCTCGACCGCGAGGTGCTGCAGGCACTCAATCGGCGCCTCGAGCTGGTTGGGCGAGTCCAGGAGCACAAGCACGAGACCGGCGTCCCGCTGATCGATTCCAAGCGCGAGGCCGAGCTGCTCCAGGAGCTGGCGGCGGCGAACGACGGACCTCTTTCCGGGCGCGCGGTGCACTCCCTCTTCGCGGCCGTTCTCGACGTCATGAAGCAGGAGCTGCAGGGCGAGCCACGCCGGGAGGAGGGCGCTCCACGCCCGTCGGCGCCGGCGGAGGTCGCCACGTTGGCGGTGATCGGGACCGGCCTGCTCGGGACGTCGGTCGCCCTCGCCGCCAAGCGTGCCGGGATCCGCGACGTGCGCGGCTGGGACTCGGACGACGCGACGCTCCGCGAAGCCGCCGGCGCCGGTGCCGTCGACCGGGCCGCGGTCTCGCTCGCCGACGCGGTCGCCGGTGCGGAGCTCGTCGTCGTTGCGGTGCCGGTCGGCGCGCTCGTCGCCGCTACGCGTGACGTGCTCGACGCCGCGTCTCCGGACACGACGGTCACGGACGTCGGCTCGACGAAGCGTGGGCTCGCCGCCATCGACGACGCCCGCTTCGTGCCCGGCCATCCCATCGCGGGTGGCCATACCGGAGGCCCGACCCGTGCTGCGGCCGATCTCTTCGACGCGGCGACCTGGCTGCTCACGCCTCTGCCCGGCACCGATCCCGCCCGGCTCGACCTCGTCGAGCGGTTCGTGCAGGCGCTCGGTGCCCGCGTCAGGCGGCTGGACGCGGCCGAGCACGACCGGCTGCTCGCGTTGACGAGCCACCTCCCCCACGCCCTCGCCAACGTCCTGATGCGCCGGGTGGCTGCAGGCGGCGAAGAGGCGCTGGGCTTCGCGGGCGCATCTCTGCGCGAGATGACGCGCGTCGCCGGCGCCAACCCCGCGATGTGGGCCGACATCTTCGTCGAGAACGGCGACCTCATCGCCGACGCGCTAGAGGCGCACCGCGACGAGCTGAGCGACGTTGAGCGTGCACTGCGCAACGGCGACCGCGGCTTCTTCGAGGGGTGGATCGCTACGGCCGCGGAGGCGCGCAGCCGTATGCTCGGCTACGCGTACCAGACCGACGCACGGGCCCTCAACCGCATCCGCATCCGCGTCCCGGACAAGCCGGGCGTGCTCGCACGCATCACGCAGACGCTCGGCGCGGCAGGCATCAACATCGAGGACTTCGAGCTGCGCCACGTCTCGCCCGACTACGGAGGCGTGCTCGTCGTGCTCGTGACCGGCGCCGAGAACGCCGAGTTCGCCCGTACGCTCCTGCGGCGCGAGGGGTATAGCGCGGCTTAGGCAAGCGGGGCGCGTAGCGCCCCATTCCGTCAGCTACCTGGTTCGCAACCAGGTCGCCGCAGAGTCGTCGGCGGCGAATCGCCGGCCGATCTGGTTGCATTGGAACCAGGTTGCGGCCGTTGCTCTTAGGCCACGATGCCGTCGCGCAGAGCGACCGCCACTGCCTGGGTGCGTGTGCGCGCCCCGAGCTTTGCCATCGCGCGCTGCGAGTGTGCACGGATGGTGTCAGGCGAGAGATAGAGCGTCGAGCCGATCTCGGCGTAGGAGCCGCCTTCGGCGAGCATCCGCAACACCTCGCGCTCACGCTCGGAGAGCGTCTTGTGTGTATCCGCACGCCGGTTGGACGCGAGAGCGGCGGCGAGGACGGGGTCGACATAGAGGCCGCCCGCCGCGACGGTGTCGATCGCGCGTCCAAGATCCTCGAGCGGGGCGTCCTTCAGCGCGAATCCGTGCGCCCCGGCGTCGAGCGCGTCGGAGACGAGGCCTCGGTCGGAGACCCCGGAGTAGAGGAGCACCGCGGTCTGCGGCGCGACCTTGACGATCTCTCGCGAGAGCTCGAGCCCGTCGAGCTTCGGCATTCGCACGTCGGCGATGCAGACGACGGGGCCGAGGCTGGTGACGGCTTCCAGAGCCCGAGCACCATCCGGCGCGGTCGCCAGGACGTCGAACCCGGCCGCCGCGAGATACCGGGTGAGGCAGTCGAGGATCGGCGGATGGTCGTCGGCGACGACCAATGTGATGCCTGCGCGATCGTGAGAGGACATGGCGTTCATCGCTACCTGTGTTTTCGGCGGCGCGGAGGCCGAGGACCATCCACGCTGTCGCGTATCCGGGCATCCCCGTTTCCGTGCACGTGGGATCCCCCGGATCAGGCCTTGCGGTGCCGCTTGGTCGGCGTCGAAGCCGCCGTCGTCCGCGTCGCCAGGCCCTCTGTCGCATCCTGGATCTGGGGCTGCGACGTCGTCGGGAGCCCCGGCAGGATCGCGGCGAGCGCGGCGCGGAAGGCGGCCGGACTGACCTGCCCGCCCTCGTCCTGCGCGCTCTGCGGCTTCATGACGTTGTCCGCCGAGCTCCAGTAGGCCCACGCAACGAGGTCTGCGAAGCGCTCGCAGTCGAGCGTCGAGTGCCCTTCGGTACCCCACCACGCGGTGCCGCCAAGAGGGGTGTGCAGTTGCGCCCGCGTTGCATCGGTGAGCAGCGCGAAGTCCACCTCGTGGGCGTACTCGTGCTGCACGACACCCCAAGCGAAGCGGCCGGCGTCGAGCAGGTTCGCGTCGAGCCAGATCTGGTTCCGCGCTGCGGACGACGCGACGTCGCGCTGGATGTGCACGACCACGGGGCCGGGCACGATCCCCCAGGGGAACGCGCTCGCGTTCAGCGCCGCGGTGACCTGCGCCTGCTGCGCGTTGGAGCCGCCGTCGAACACGTAGTTGCCGCCGGAAGCGAGTGCGGCCGGGGCGATCGCGAGCGCCGCGGCGGCCAGTGAGAGCTGAAGAAGAAGACGCTTGAACATGTCTCCTCTAGCCTCGGAGCCGCGTCGCGCTGCGTCGACACACCGGCGGGGACGCGTGCTGTCGCTGCGGCGGGTTGCCTGCCTAGGCATAAACGGCGACCCACCCGGAAAACGGCGTAGGTCTCCCGCGGAGGAGGGACGCCGGTCGATCCGTTGCGGGAATCGACAGGCCCGCCGCTCGCACCGATGCTGCGACCAATGTCGGCAGCACCTCACGTCTTCGACGAGCCTTCCCCCGTCTCACCGGCGACGGCGCCGCTCACGCTCGTTCCCGGCGGCGACGTCGAGCGGCGGTTGACCGACGCGGAGACGCTCACGCACGACAACGACCACGTCGGCGCGCTGGAGCAGCTCGACGTGCTGTGGCCAGACGTACGCCAGGACGCCGCGCTCGCCCTCCGGCATCGTCTGGCGGCGGCGTGGGCCGAGATGTACCGCGGACACCTCGACGTCGCTGCCGACCTGCTCGCGCACGCCGACTCGATCGTGCAGTCACCCCACTTCGACGCGGCTGACCGCGCCGCAGTGCTCTACCGCAGCGGCTGCGTCGCCCTCAAGCGGACGGAGGTCGCAGAGGCGATCTCACTCTTCACGCTCGCGCTCGAGACGAATGCCCGGTCGTCCCGCCCGTCGATACTCCTCGCCGCCGACGTTCGCAAATGGCGATCGCGCTGCTATGAGCTTCGCCGTGACTGGGACGCGGCTGCCCGCGACGCGGAAGCGTCGCTCGAGCTCGCCACCGATGCGGGCTGCCAGCGCTCGCGCGCGCACGCCATGTTCCAGGCGTCGCTCATCGCCGAGCGGCAGCGCCAGTGGTTGCTCGCACGGTTTCACGCCGAGCAGGCGCTCGAGATCTACCGGTGTCACGGCGACACGCTGTCCGCCGCGAGGATCCTCAACAACCTCGGCGGCATCGACTTCCTGCTGGGGGACGTCGCGGGTGCGGAGCAGGCTCTCGAAGAGGCAACGGCGATGGCCGCTGCGGCAGGCAGCGAGGCCGACGTCGCGCAGGCGACGTCGTCGCTGGCGCAGGTGCTCCTTCGCACCGACCGCCCGCGCGAGGCGCGGGACCGTGCCCACGAAGCTCTGGCGCTGCTCGCAGGACGAATCGACTTCATCGACTTTCTCGCGGAGATCGGCAACGCGCAGCTCGTCGTCGCGAAGTCCCACGCAGCAGAGCTCGATACCGCTTCCGCCTCAGAATGGCTCGACCACGCCGAGCGCACGTTCACGGAGCTCGGCTCGACGAGCCAGCTCGCCGCGGTCTGGATCACGCGCGGCGACCTCGCGCGCGCGACCGGCGACGGCAACGGCGCCGCGGAGCTCTACCGCCGCGCCGCCGAGTCCCTTCAGGACTTCCACTTCTAGCGGCGAGAGGAGGTGAGTTCATGCACAGGCTCTGGATGCTCGGCCGTTTTCTCATCCCGGCCCTCGCGATCGCCTCGTTCGTCGGTCGCCTCAAGTTCGGAACCGGCACGTCCGGCTTCTCGTCCGGCTTCTAGTTCGACGGCATGACCGCGCGCATGACTGCGGGCATGGGGCGCGGCGCGACCGGCTGACTCGGGCCGTCGCGCCGCGCTCGACCAGCATCGCCGAGGAATGCGTCGACGACCTGCGGGTCGAACGCGGTGCCACGGCCGGCCGCGATATGCGCCCGCGCGTCGGCCGCCGACAGGGCCAGCCGGTAGGGCCGATCGCTCGTCAGCGCGTCGAAGACATCTGCGACGGCGACGATGCGTCCCTCCAGCGGAATCTCCTCGCCGGAGAGCCCGCGCGGATAGCCGGTGCCGTCCCAGCGCTCGTGATGCGTCCACGCGATGATGGCCGCGATGTCCAGCAGCTCCTTACCGGAGCCGGCGAGCAACTCATGGCCTGCCTCCGTGTGGCGCTCCATCTCGACACGCTCCGGGGCGTCGAACGGGCCGGTCTTTCTGAGCACCGCGTCGGAGACTGCGATCTTGCCGATGTCGTGCAGCGGACTTACGAAACGGAGAAGCTCGGCTCGGGCCGGAACGACGTCCAGCGCAAGCGCGATCTGCTGGGCATAGAAGCCGACGCGCTCAACGTGTGCGCCGGTCTCGCCGTCGCGCGATTCGATCGCACGGCTGAGCCTGGCAATGGTCTCGCCGTACGCGCGCCGCAACTCGTGCTCGGACTTCTCGAGACGCGCGATCGCGACCTCGAGCTGCGCGGTGCGCGCAGCGACCGTTTCCTCGAGGCTCGACTCGTAGATGTTCTGCGCCGCCTCGACCTTGCGCCGACGGATCGCGTTGGTTATGTCGATCAACAGCTGATTGGCTTCGAATGGCTTCGTCAAGTAGCCGCACGCGCCGAGTCGCAGCGCCGTCTCTGCGATCTCGGGATCGTTCCGGCCGGTCACCATGACCGTGGCGATCTCCGGGTGTGTGCGGCCAAGCTCTGCGACGAGATCGAGCCCTGACCGGCCCGGCAAGCCGATGTCGCAGAGCATGACTTCAAACGAGCGCTCGTCGAGGATCCGGCGCGCCTCTTCCGCCGAGCCGACCGAGACGCAGTCGTGGCCGGAATCTGCGAGCACGCGCGAGATGAGGCCGCGAACCTGCGCGTCGTCGTCGACGCAGAGGATCGGCACGCCGCTCACGCGATCACGACCGAACCCAGTCCGTCGAGGACGCGCCGCACAGCCTGCACGAGCTGGTCCGGCGCAAACGGCTTCTGCAGCACCTCGCCGTCGATGCGCGTCGGCCATGCCGCGGCGTGCGCATTGCCGGAGATGAAGAGCACCCGGATCTCTGGGCGGCTGTCGCTCACACGTGCGGCGAGCTCGTAGCCGCTCATCTCGGGCA
>DATCOE010000002.1:0-1559 GCA_036564885.1 Gaiellaceae bacterium
GCACGCCTGGCGCTGGCCCTCGTCGCCGTCGCCGTTCTCGCGATCGGAGTGGCGACCGTTCTCGGCGACGTCGGCCTGAAGCCGCGACTGTCGAGAAGCGCGCACGCGCGGCTCGAGCGCTCCGCGCAGCACTTCGCCGACGTCGCCGCAGCCGTCCACGCTGAGGCAGGAAGCTGGCCGCGGGCACAGCTGACGCTGCGTCACCTTGCTGCGCTCGACGATCTTCACGCCGAGGTGCGGTCCGGCGGCCGCGTTGTCGTCTTGACCGATCCACTTCGGGGCGTTCGCGCCGTGGCCCCGCTCGTCATCGGCTCGCGGCGCGTCGGCACCGTCACGATCTCGCCGGCGTCGGGCGGGCTCTACACGCCGGAGGAGCAGGATCTGAGGAGATCGCTCGATCGGCTCCACCTGATCAGTGGGGCCGTCGCCATCGCCGCCGCGCTGTTGATCGCGTTCGTGCTTGCGCAGACGCTGACCCGGCCGCTGCGGCGTCTTCGTCAGACGGCCGAACGGATGGAGCACGGTGCGCTCGACGCTCGCGTCGAGTCGCGCGGTTCGGCCGAGATGGTCGCGCTTGGGCGCGCGTTGAACCGGCTTGCGGAGACACTCGAGCATGAGGAGGAGATCCGCAAAGCGAACGCCGCCGATCTCGCGCACGAGCTGCGAACGCCCGTGAACGGGCTTCTCTCGCGTATCGAGGCGGCGCAGGACGGCGTGCTCCAAGGGCCCGAGAACCTCGAGGCAATGCACGACGAAGCGTTGCGCTTGACGCGACTGCTCGACGATCTCGCCCGGCTCGCCGATGCCGAGCGGCCGGGGATGCTGCTCGAAAAACGTCCTGTCGACCTCGCGGACGTCGTGCGCGCCGTCGCTGCGTCCTTCGAGCCGCAGTTCAAGGAACGCGGCGTGCGGCTCGTCGTCGAGACCGAGCCAGCCGTCGTGCTGGGCGACCGCGATCGGCTCGAGCAGATCGCGACCAACCTCGTCGCGAACGCGCTTCGCTACACCGAGGCGGGCGAAGTGCGGCTTGTCGCCAGACAGGAGCCGGAGGACGCCGTGCTCGAAGTGAGTGACACCGGCATCGGCATCGCGCCGAAGGACCTGCGGTACATCTTCACGCGCTTCTGGCGCGGCGACCGCTCTCGATCCCGTGCGACCGGCGGCGCCGGCATCGGGCTCTCGATCGTCCGCGAGCTGGTCCGCGCCCACGACGGACGCGTCGACGTCGACAGCACCCCCGGGCAAGGCTCGTGCTTCTGCGTGCTTCTGCCGGCGGTGGCGCCGGCCGCGATGCGCGCGCCCGAGCCGGGGCGCTAGGCGCCTGTCCCGGTGCGGCCCGCGCCGAATCCACATCGAAATGACAGAGGAACTTCGCCGGTTCTTCACAGCGCCGCTCCAGCTTGAGGGTGTCGAAGAAAGGAGCGTCCGATGAGCCAGTACCTGTTCTTTCTCCTCGTCCTCGCCTGCCCGCTGATGATGGTGTTCATGATGCGCGGCGGGCACGGCCACGGCGGCCATGCCCACGGCTCCAGCGGTGCCCAGGAGCCGTCGTCGCTGGA
>DATCOE010000003.1:0-17091 GCA_036564885.1 Gaiellaceae bacterium
CCCGTGCACGCAGTCCTCGTGGTCAATCCGTTCGCAACCCGCGTCAGCGAGCAAAGGCTCACCACCGTCGAGGCGGAGCTCCGGCGCGTCGTCGACCTCACCGTCGTCAGGACCGATCGCCGGTCGCACGCCACCGAGCTCGTGAAGGAGGCCTGCCGCGCGGGCTGCGAAGCAGTGATCGTCTTCTCCGGCGACGGAGGCTTCAACGAGGCGCTGAACGGGCTCGCCGCCGACGTGCCGATCGGCTTCATCCCCGGGGGCGGCACGAGCGTGCTGCCGCGCGCGCTCGGACTACCGGCGGATCCGGTCGCCGCCGTACGCAGGCTGGCCGAGGCGATCGAGCAAGGCCGGACGCGGCGGATCACGCTCGGTCGCGTGAACGGCCGTCGCTTCGCGTTCAACGCGGGCCTCGGCCTCGACGCAGCCGCTGTGCGCCGCGTCGACGAGATGGGTCGCCGCGAAGACGGCAAGCGCCCCGGCGATCTCGCGTTCGCACTCGCCGTCGTGCGCGTGCTCGCCGCCCACCGCGGCCGTCTCGAGCCGACGCTCGAGCTGAAAGGCATCGGCCGTGCGGCATTCGTGTTCGTCGCCAACGCATCGCCCTACACGTATGCGAAGTGGATTCCGCTGCCGATCACGCCCGAAGCCGAGTTCGAGCTCGGGCTCGACTTCGTGGCGCCGGTCCATGTCCGGCGACGGTCGCTCGTGCGCCTGGCGACCCTGCTGCTGATGGGCCACCCGCGGAGCGGCCCGGTGCTGTACGGCCACGACGTCGACCGGCTCGAGGTCGTGTGCGACCACCCGATGCCGCTGCACGTGGACGGCGAGGACCTCGGCGACGTCGAGAGCGCCGTGTTCGAAGCGGAGCGGAGCGTTGTCTCGGTGTTCGTATAGCCCGACAGGGCCTGGGGGACCTGGTTCGAACGAGGTTCGAGCTCTACCCGGTGGGCAGGGCATGGCTCCGCGGCCACGGCCTCGCGGATTAGTACCATCGAGCCGGAATGACCCAGGTCGCGCACGACGAGCACGGACTGCGCAGAGTCATCGACGAGGATCGCGACGTCGACGGGCTCGGTGAGCAGGAGCTCCTCGACCTCTATCGCTCGATGGTGCTGCTGCGGACGTACGACGAGCGCTCGCTCGTCTACCACCGCCAGGGGCGCATCGGCACCTACGCGATCTTCTGGAACCACGAGGCGATGCAGGCCGGCTCCGTGCACGCCCTCGAGGACGGCGACTGGATCTTCCCGAGTTACCGCGAGTCGGCGATCGGGCTCCTGCGCGGGATGCCGCCCGCGACGATCCTGCACTGGTGGCGCGGCCATCCCGCCGGCGGGTGGAACCCGGCCGACTACAACGTCGCGTCCATCTGCGTGCCCATCGCGACCCAGGTCCCGCACGCGGCCGGGCTCGCGTGGGGCAAGAAGCTGAAGGGCGAGTGTGCGTGCGCGATCGTGTACTTCGGCGACGGCGCCACGAGCGAGGGCGCGTTCCACGAGGGCGCGAACTTCGCCGCCGTCATGGGTGTGCCGCTCATCCTCTTCTGCAACAACAACCAATGGGCGATCTCGACGCCGCTCTCCGCGCAGACGCGCGCCGAGACGCTCGCCGACAAGGCTGCGGGCTACGGCATGCCCGGCGTGCGCGTCGACGGCGGTGACGTGCTCGCCGTGTACGAAACCACCCGGGAGGCGGTCGAGCGCGCCCGGTCGGGCGGCGGGCCGACGTTCATCGAATCGGTGAGCTACCGCGCGGCGCCGCACGCGACCGCCGACGACCCGCGCGCGTACATCGACCTCGAGCGCGTCGAGCAGGAGAAGCAGAACGAGTGCCTCGGGCGCTACGAGCGCTACCTGCGCCGGCACGGCGTGCTGCACGCCGACCTGGAGGCGGCGATCAAGGCCGAGGCGCTCGAGGCGATGCGACAGGGCATCACCGAGGCCGAGGCCGAGCCGGACGCCGACATCGGCCTCATCTTCGAGCACGCGTATGCGAACCCGCCCGCGTCGCTCGCGAAGGATCTCGCCGAGCTCCGCCGCATCCTCGGAGGCCCCCTTGGTTGAGGACACAGATGGCTGAGCTGCTGATGATCGAGGCGATCAACGATTGCTTCCACACGGAGCTCGCGCGCGACGACTCGGTGATGGTCATGGGCGAGGACGTCGGCCGGGCGGGCGGCGTCTTTCGCGCCACCGCCGGCCTGCGCGAGCGCTTCGGCGTCGACCGCTGCGTCGACACGCCGCTCGCCGAAGCGGGAATCCTCGGCACCGCCGTCGGCCTCTGCATGGCGGGCTGGAGGCCGATCTGCGAGATGCAGTACGACGTGTTCGCATATCCGTGCCTCGACCAGCTGATCACGCACGTCGGGCGCTACCACGGGCGCACCGGCGGCGGCATGGAGCTCCCCCTCGTCGTGCGCATGCCGTACGGCGGCGGCGTGCGCGCGCCCGAGATGCACGACGATTCGCCCGAGGCGTACTACGTGCACACGCCGGGGATCAAGGTCGCGATCCCCTCGACGCCCGCCGACGCGAAGGGCCTGCTCGCCGCGGCGATCCGCGACCCCGATCCCGTCGTCATCCTCGAGCCGAAGCTGATCTACCGCGCCGAGCGCGCCGACGTGCCCGAGGGCGACTACGTCGTGCCGCTCGGCAAGGCGCGGCTCGCGCGCGAGGGGAACGACGTGACGCTCGTCGCGTACGGCGCGATGGTGCCGCTCTGCGAGCGGGTGGCAGATGCGCTCGCGGACGAGGCGTCGATCGAGGTGCTCGACGTCCGCAGCCTGAAGCCGCTGGACGAGGATGCGCTGCTCGCCTCGGCGGCGAAGACCGGCCGCGTCGTGATCGTGCAGGAGGCGCCGCGCACTGCCGGATTCGGCGCAGAGCTCGCCGCCATCCTCGCGGAGAAAGCGATCCTCGACCTGCGCGGTCCAGTGCTGCGCGTCACCGGCTACGACGTGCCGTATCCGTTCTGGAAGCTCGAGGACGCGTACATGCCGTCGGTGAAGCGGGTGGTCGATGCCTGCCGAAGGCTCCTTGAGTTCTGAGGGCTCCGACCGTCTGCGCGTCTGGCTCGAGCGCGGCGAGTCGGGGTACTGGCTGCGCGACGCGGCGACCGGCGAGGCGCTGCGCTGGAACGACGGGCCGCTGCGCGTCGTGAAGCTCGCGGGCTCCTCGTACCGCGTCGACGCGCTCCAGGACGACGGGTTCGCGCCGGGCCGTCGCCTCGCGCTCGTGCCGGAGCCGGAGAACGAGCACGACCCGAACGCCGTCGCGGTCTGGGACGCCGAGCGGCGCGTGCAGGCCGGCTATCTCCCCGCGGGGATCGCACCGAAAGTGCGCGGTGACGAACAGGCGGTCTCGCTCTGGGAGTTCCGCGACGAGGGCGGGCGCCGCGTCGGGCTGCGCGTGCTGATCGCGCCGCCGGACGCCTGGATCCAGGAGCCGGAGTCCGGCGCGTGATCCATGAGCTGCCGCTCGGGGAGGACACCGTGCACGGGTACTTCTCCTCTGCGCTCCCTCCCGTGCTGACGGTCGACCCGGGCGACAGCGTTCGCTTCCAGGCGCTCAACGCAGGCTGGAGGTGGGAGCAGGACGCGGAGCTCTTCACCCGCGACGCTGCGCTGCACGACGGACACGCGCTCTCCGGGCCGGTCGAGGTGCGCGGCGCGCGCGCGGGCCAGACGCTCGTCGTGCAGATCGACGAGGTGACGCCGCGGTCGTGGGGCGCGACGTTCGCGCACGGCGATCTCTTCCCCTGGGCGCTCGACGGCCGCACGGCAACCGACGACCGCGGCGTCACCGTCGCGCTTGCGCCCTTCCTCGGCGTGATCGGTATGCCGCCGCCGGAGCCGGGCGTGCACTCGACGATCCCGCCGCGCCGCTTCGGCGGCAACATCGACTGCAAGCTGCTCGTCGCCGGGACGACGCTCTACCTCCCGATCCCCGTCGACGGCGCGCTGCTCTCGGCCGGCGACGGCCACGGCGCGCAGGGAGACGGCGAGGTCTCGGGCACTGCGATCGAATGCCCGCTCGAGCGCGCGCAGCTGACGCTCGACGTGCGCGCCGATCTCGACCTGCGCACGCCGGTCGCGCGCACCGCCGACGCCTGGATCGCCTTCGGGTTCGACGAGGATCTCGACCTCGCGGCGGAGGCCTGCCTGGCGACGATGCTCGACCTGATGGAACGGGAGCTCGGCTTCGAACGCACGCACGCGCTCGCGCTCGCGAGCGTCGCGGTCGACCTGCACGTCACGCAGATCGTCAACGTCGCGAAGGGCGTGCACGCCGTGCTCCGTGACGATGCGCTCGCTCGCTGACGCTTAGCTCGCTTCACGGGGGAAACCATGTTTCCCCCGTGGGCCCCCTTCTTCGTGTGCTCACGGCGGGGCGATATCACTGCTGCGCGGAACAAGTTCCGCTCCGCGACGGACCATCTAGGCTTCCGCCGCATGGCTTACGAGTTCAAGCTGCCAGACCTCGGCGAGGGCCTCACCGAAGGCGAGATTGCCCGCTGGCTTGTCCAGGAAGGGCAGGAGATCGCGGAGGACGACCCGCTCGTGGAGATCGCGACCGACAAGACGACGGTGGAGATTCCGTCGCCGGCTGCGGGCACGGTCGCGCAGATCCTCGTGCAGGAAGGCGAGGTCGTTCCGGTCGGCACGGTCCTGGTCGTGATCGGCGGCAACGGCTTGTCGGCCGCTCCCGTCACGAAGGAAGCGGCTGCGCCGAAGACGGCGGCTCTGCCGCGCGTGCGAGAGGGACAGGTGCGCGCGACCCCGCTCGTGCGCAGGCTCGCGCAGGAGCTCGGCGTCGACCTCGCGACGGTCACGGGGACGGGCCCGCAGGGACGCATCACCGAGGCCGACGTCCGCGGCGGCGGCGCTCCCGCGGCGGCCGCGTCGTCGGAGCGGCGCGAGCCGATCCGCGGCATCCGCCGGCAGATGTTCGAGCATCTAACCCGCGCGCACGGGATCCCCGCGGTCACGTGGGTCGAGGAGGCCGACTTCGGCGACGTCGACCTGAAACAGCTTCTGCCGCGCGTGCTGAAGGCCGTCGCCGCCGCGCTGCAGGAGTTCCCGGAGCTGAACGCGCGCGTCGACGGCAACGACCTCGTATTGCTCGAGCGCTACGACATCGGCATCGCGGTGCAGACCGACCAGGGTCTCGTCGTCCCTGTCGTGCGTGACTGCGATTCGCGCTCGCCCGTCGAGCTCGAGGCCGAGGTACGCCGCCTCGCCGATGCCGCGCAGGCCGGCAAGCTACTACCTGAGGAGTTGCGCGGCGGCACGTTCACCGTCACGAGCGCGGGCCGCTCCGCAGGCTTGTTCGTGACGCCGCTGATCAACCATCCCGAGGTTGCGATCCTCGGCGTGCACCGCATCGAGGATCGCACCGTCGTGCGCGACGGCGAGGTCGTCGTGCGGAAGATGGGCAACGTCTCGGTGACGTTCGACCATCGCGTGATCGACGGAAAGCGCGCGGCCGACTTCGGCCTCGCGGTGATCGCGCAGCTCGTGGTCGGACCACTAGAGGAGCACTGACCCCGCGCTAAGCGGGCGCGGGCGCGGGCGCGGGCTCGCGCACGTGCAGCTCGAGCATCGACTCGATCTTCGGTGCCGTGGCCCGCCCCTCGAGCGTCGCGACGACACGCTTGCCCTTCACGAGCGCGAGCGCGGGCACCTCCGCGATGCGGAAGCGCGCGGCGAGGTCGGGCCGCTCGTCCACGTCGACGCGCTTGACGGCCAGCGTGTCTCGGTCCCTCCGCGCGATGTGCGCGAGGAGGCTCTCCATCCGCCGCGCCGGGCCGGACTTTTGAGAAGTGAAGAAGACCAGCATCGGGCGTCCTTCTGCGGGCACGTGTCCTCCAGGCAGGTCGGTTGGCGGAGCAGGGGTCGTCCGCCTCAGCCTCATAACGGCGAAACGGCCTCTGGAGGTACGCTGGCCTCGATGGGCGGTTGGTACTGGATCGGCGTGTGCGCCGGGCTCGGGGCCGGGGCAGGGGTGCTGCTCGCAGGCCTCGCCGGAGCGGCGCGCGCGGCCCTGATCGCCGCCGGCGTCGTCGCTCTCGCGGCCGGTGCGGGCATCGGCATCGCCGTCGACGGCCACTCGCCGGGCGGCTGGGGCGACGTCCTCGCAGGCGTGCTCGGCGGGCTCGCAGGTGCGCTCGGCGCCGCCCAGGTCGTGCGTGGCGCACTTCGTCGCGGCGGCACGCGCGGGGGCACAGCCGCGCTCGTCGCGGCCGGCGCGCTCGTCGTCGCCGCGCTCGCGCTCGTCCCCGTCGTCGGCTACCTCGAGGCGCTCGCGCTACCCGCGCTCGCCGCCCGATTGCGGAAACGCGCACCCGAGCGCTACGCCGGGCTGCGCACGCTCGCGAAGGATTAGGAGGGCTGGTGCCCAAGAAGCTCGTCCTGATCGTCGTGGACGGGCTCACGCCCGCCGGGTTCGAGCGCGCCCTCGCCGGCCGCCGCGCGCCCGCGCTCTCGTTCCTCGCCGAACACGGCACGTATCAGCGCGCCACGTCGGTCTTCCCGTCGCTCACGCCGGTCTGCCTCTCGGCGATCGCGACAGGGTCCGGGCCGGACGTGCACCACATCCCGCACCTCGTGTGGTGGCACCGGGGCGAGCGGCGCATCGTCGAGTACGGCTCCTCGTTCGCCGCAGTACGTGCAGCCGGGGTCACGCAGTCGCTCACCGACACGATCTACAACCTGAACCAGCAGCACCTCTCGCGGGACGCGGTCACCGTGTACGAGGCGCTGGAGGACGCGGGCCACGTCGCCGCCGCCGTGAACATCACGTGCTACCGCGGCAGCACGCGCCACAACCCGACGCTCCCGTGGGTGACGAAGCCGGCCTTCGGCCCGAAGCGGTTCTTCTTCTACAGCCTGTTCGAGTCCGACCAGACCGGCGCACCGCTCGCGGTGCGCAACCGCCCGGCAGGATCGATTGATGCGTACGCCTCGGCGGTCGGCCGCTGGCTCGTGACGCGCGACGGCTTCGACTTCCTCGCGTATTACCTCTCCGACTTCGACTACGCCTCCCACGCGCACGGACCGCTCGGCGCCGACGACGTCGCGCTCGAGCGCACCGATGCGGCGATTCAGGCGCTGCTCGACGCGGCCGGCGGCCCCGAGGCGTTTCTGGAGCGCTACGCGGTGATCCTGCACTCCGACCACGGCCAGACGACGGTCGAGCACGCCGCGCAGCTCGAGCTGCCGCTCACGCGCTTCTCCGACAACATCGTCGTCACCGCTTCGAACCGGGCAGGGCAGGTGTACCTATTGCCCGACGCGCGCTTCGAGGCCGCCGACCTCGCGCGGAGACTCGACGGCGAAACCGCCGTCGAGACGACGCTGCGCCGCGAAGGCGACGAGGCGGTCGCGCGGCGGGAAGGCGAGGAGCTCCGGTTCCGCCCGACCGGGGCGGGGTGGGAGACGGGCGGCGACGCGTCGATCCTCGACTATCCCGACGCGCTGCACCGCTGCTGGTCGGCGCTCGCGAACCCGAACGCCGGCGAGCTGCTCGTGTCTGCGACCGAAGGCTGGGAGCTCGTCGACATCGGCGGCGGCCACCACTCCGGCGGCGGCAGCCACGGATCGCTCATCGAGGGCGACTCGATCGTGCCGCTGCTGACGATCGGCGTCGACGCGGCGCCCGCGCGTATCACCGAGGTGACGCCCGCCGTTCTTGCGCATTTCGGAGTCGAAGTGCCCGCATCGATGCGAATCGCAACGCCTGCACATGCGGCCTGACCGGCAGGAGATGGTCGAGCGGCAGCTGCGTGCGCGTGGCATCGACGACGACCGTGTGCTCGCCGCCATGGCGACCGTGCCTCGCGAGCTCTTCGTGCCCGAGGCCGCGCGCAAGCGCGCATACGAGGATGCTGCGCTGCCGATCGGCGCCGGACAGACGATCTCGCAGCCGTACATGGTCGCGCTGATCTGCAGCGGTCTGCGCTTGCGCGGCGGCGAGCGCGTGCTCGACGTCGGGACCGGCTCCGGCTATCAGGCGGCGGTGCTCGCAGAGATGGGCGCCGACGTCCACTCGATCGAGCGCGTGCCGGAGCTCGCCGCACAGGCTCGCGAAGCGCTCGCTGCCGCCGGCTACGCGGATCGCGTCCACGTGCACGTCGGCGACGGCACGCGAGGGCTGCCGGAGGAGGCGCCGTTCGCGGCAATCGCCGTCGCGGCGGCGGCGCCCTGCGTGCCCCCGTCGCTCTACGACCAGCTGGCCGAAGGAGGTCGCCTCGTCGTCCCGGTGGGGCCCCGCAGCGAGCAGCTGCTCCAGGCCGTCGTACGCTCTCCCGAGGGCCCGGCGGCCCTCGCCGGCGTGCCGTGCCGCTTCGTCCCCCTCGTCGGAGCCGACGGGTTCCGGGACGGAGATGACTGACATCAGCCGGCCAAGTTTGCGCAGCATCCGGCCGGACAGGAACGATGGGGCTATGGGGTCTTTCTCCGCCTCGGCGGCGCTTCACCTTCCCGTGCGACTGCGCGGGATCCAGCTCGGCCGTCCCGTCGATCTCCTGCTGGAGACCCACAGATGGCACGCGATCGGCTTCGTCGTGCGCTGCGGCGACGAGTCGCAGCGGTTCCTGCCGCTCGCGGCGGCCCAGACGACAGACAAGGAGATTCGTGTGGGCTCGGCGCTCATGCTGCTCGAGGACGTCGGGTTCTACCGCGCGCGCGGCACGTCGTACCGCAGCCTCCTCGGCGGTCAGGTGCACCGCAGCGGCCGCCCCGCCGGGCGGCTCCGCGACCTCGTGCTCGCCGGCGGCGAGGTCACGGAGCTCGAGCTCGATCGCGGAGGCACGACCGGCGTCGTGCGCGTTCCCGCGTCAGGTTCCGTCGTCGTGCCGTCGCGTGCTTCGGCGGCGTGACCGGTACCCTCGCTCGTTGTGAGAGCCTGGGGCAGCAATGCCGGCATCGCGCTGCGGGCCCGCCGGAACTGGGAACAGCTCGCGAAGTTCTGTGCCGTCGGGGCCGTCGGGTACGTCATCAACCTCGGCGTCTACACCGCGCTGCTCCACGCCGGGCTCCACTATCTGATCGCCGCGACGGGATCGTTCCTCGTCGCCGTGTCGAGCAACTACCTCCTGAATCGCTGGTGGACGTTCCACGACCGCCGCGCGGGCGTCGCGGCGCAGGGCATACGGTTCTTCGCCGTCTCGCTCGCCTCGCTCGGCGCGAACCTCCTCGTGCTGCACCTCCTCATCACGCTCGGGTTGGGGAAGCTCGTAGGCCAGGCGGTCGCGATCGTGCTCGTGACTCCGCTGAACTTCGTCGGGAACAAGCTCTGGTCGTTTCGCCGGGACCCTGAGACCGCGTAGCCTTAGCCGACGGTGACGCGCCGTCTCCTCGCCGGTCTCGTCTGCACCCTCGCGCTCGCACCCGCGGCGGGCGCCGCCACGACGACGCCGACCGGACCGGTCTTCGACGGCAAGGGCAGGCTCGTCCAGACGCCGTTCGCGCCCGCGCCCGCGTCCGCGCACCTGACGAAGCAGCGGGTCCTCACTGCGTTCGAGGCGAATCCCACGGTGGCCGCCTGGCTCCACCGGTATCCGTCGAAGGGGCGCGTCGACGAGGAGACGTACGACTCGAAGCTCTTGAGCTGGACCGTCAAGATCTGGTGGGGGAAGGCCGGCGAGATCGCCGAAGGGCGCGTCGACGATGCGAGCGGCGTCGTGCTCGAGGCCTGGACCGGACCGCTGGTCGCCTGGAAGATGGGGCGCGGCTACAAGGGTGCCTTCGGCGGCAGCAAGATCAACAACCCGTGGATCTGGGGGGCGTTCTGCCTCGTCTTCCTGCTCGGGCTCGCAGACGTCCGGCGGCCGCTGTCGGTTCGCAACCTCGATCTCCTGATGCTGCTCTCGCCGACGGCGTCGCTCTGGTACTTCAACCACGGTGACGTGTTCACCGCGGTGCCGCTCTTCTATCCGGTGCTCGCGTGGGTCGTCGTGCGCGGCGTGTGGATCGGTGCCACCGGCCGAGGCTCGCGCGCACGTCCGTTGTGGCCTGCGTGGATCCTGCTCGCTGCGGCTGTGTTCCTCGCCGGTTTCCGCATCGGCCTGAACGTGCAGGCATCGAACGTGATCGACGTCGGCTACTCGGGTGTCATCGGCGCCGAGCGAATCGTGCACGGCGAGGCGCCGTGGGGCCACTTCCCGGTGGAGGACAAGCTGAAGGCCTGCGGCCCGGCCGACGCCGCGGGCGAGATCCGCGAGCGGATCCAGACGAACGGCCGCTGCGAGTCGGCGAACCCGCAGGGCGACACGTACGGCCCCGTCGCGTACGAGTCGTACATCCCCGGCTATCTCGTGCGCGGCTGGAGCGGAAAATGGGACGACCTGCCGGCCGCGCACTTCACGTCGATCGCGTTCGACCTGCTGAGCATGCTCGGCCTCTGGCTCGTCGGGCGCCGCTTCGGTGGCTTCCGGCTCGCGGCCACGCTCGCGTTCGCATGGGCGGCGTATCCGTTCACGCAGTACGCCTCGAGCTCGAACACGAACGACACGCTGATGCCGTGCTTCCTCATCTTCGGCTTCTGGCTCGCGTCGTCACCGGTGGGTCGCGGCGTGTTCGGCGCTCTCTCGGGGTGGACGAAGTTCGCGGCGCTCGTCGTCGCGCCGCTCTGGCTGACGTATCCGGGGCGGCGGCCGTCGTGGCGGTTCGCCGCCGGCTTCGCCGCCGCGACGCTCGCGGCATTCTCCGTCGTCCTGCTCGAGCCGAGCCCGCTGCACGAGTTGCACGTCTTCTGGACCCGGTCGGTCACCTGGCAGGTCGGGCGCGACTCGCCCTTCTCGCTCTGGGACTGGCGGCAATACCACGCGCGCGGGCTACCCGACCTGAAGCTCGTGCAGCACGTGCTCCAGGCGCTGCTCGTCGCCGGCGCACTCGCGGCCGCGGTCGTTCCGCGCCGCAAGTCGCCGCTGCAGCTCGCGGCGCTCACCGCGGCGCTGCTCGCGGGATTCGAGCTGGTGCTCACGTACTGGCTCTACACGTACATTCCGTGGTTCTTCCCCTTCGCCGCGATCGCGCTGCTCGCGCCCGCGGCGCTCCACCGACCCCGACAGGACGATGCCGAGAATCCGCAGCTCGAGCAGCCGCAGCCCGTTCCTGCCGGCTGAGCTCCGCGGCCCGCTGCTCGCGGGCGCCGGGGTCTTCGTCGCGTCGTGGCTCTTCCTTTCGTTCGTGCCCGCGTTCAGCGTGTGGCTGGTCGGCGACGTCCGGTTCTACGAGACATGGGGCGGTCTTATGGCGGGTCACCTCGTCCCCTACCGCGACTTTCGCATCGAGTACCCGCCGGGCGCCTTGCCGATGTTCCTGGGGCCGGTCTACCTGCGCAAGCTCGCGGGCTACCACGGCACGTACTACGTCTGGTTCCGCGTCGAGCTGCTCGTGATCGGGCTGCTTGCCCTGGTCGCGATGGCGTACGCGCTTGCGCAGCTCGGCGCTTCGCGGCGGCGCGCGTACGCGGCGCTCTGCGTCGCCGGGGTCGGCCCGGCGCTGCTCGGGCCGATCGCCCTCGCACGCTTCGACTACTGGCCCGCGCTGCTCGCAGTCGCCGCAGTCGCGGCGCTCGTCGCGCGCCGTCCGATGCTCACGTGCGGCTTCGCCGCGGCGGGCGCAGCCGTAAAGATCTTTCCCGCCGTGCTCATCCCCCTCGCCCTGATCGAGTTGTGGCGTCGGCACGGGGCACGGGCCGCTGCGCAGGGAGTCGCGCTCGCCGTCGCGGTTGTGGCTGCGTTCTCCGTGCCGTTCGCCGTCGTCGCGCCGCACGGGATGTCGTGGGCGCTGCACCGCCAGCTCAATCGTCCGCTGCAGGTCGAGAGCCTCGGCGCGGCGTTTTTCGGTGCGGCGCATCAGATCGCCGGCGTGCACCTGCACGTGGTGAAGAGCGCCGGCTCCGACAACCTCGTCGGCTCGGGGCCTCAGCTCGCGGCGATGCTCTCGGGCGTCGTGACGCTCGTTGCGCTGCTCGCCGTGTACGGCCTGTATCTGCGCAGCGCGGGTACACGCGAGGAGCTCGTGGCCGCAAGCGTCGCCGCGGTCACCGCCTACATCGCGTTCTCGAAGGTGTTCTCGCCGCAGTACCTCGTGTGGCTGATCCCGCTCGTACCGCTCGTCGGCGGCCGGCGCGGACTGCGCGCGAGCGCGCTGCTCTTCGTGATCGTCGGGATGACCCAGATCTGGGAGCCGTATCGCTACGGCGCCTACTACCACACGTTCGCGCCCTGGCTCACGTGGCTCGTGATCGTGCGCGACCTGCTCGTCGTCGCGCTGCTCGCGGTGCTGCTCCGGCCGTCAGGCAGGAACGCGGACGAGCTCGATTCCGTGCGCCCGGCCGTCGTCTGAGCAGTCGATCACGACGCCCTCGAGCCGCACGTCGCCCTCCGCCGGCTGGAACCGGACGGGCAGGCGCATACGCATGCGACGGATCGCGAGCTCCGCTTCGACGCCGATCACGGAGTCGTGCGGGCCCGTCATCCCCGCATCTGTGATCGCCGCAGTCCCACCCGGCTGAATACGGGCGTCGTTCGTCTGCACGTGCGTGTGCGTGCCGATCACCGCGGTGACCCGACCGTCGAGCCAGCGCGAGAGCGCAATCTTCTCGCTCGTCGCCTCCGCGTGGAAGTCGACGATCACGACCGGTGCGAGCGCACGCGCCTCGTCGACGAGGCCGTCAACGATCTCCCAGGGCGAGACCGGCGTGTCGAGCGAGATCGAGCCGAGCAGGCTCAGGACCGCGACGGCGACGCCGTTGCGCGCCTCAAAGCTCGTGAGGCCGCGCCCCTGCGTGAGCGCGCCCTGGTTCGCCGGGCGGATCACGCGCTCGCTCGAGGCGAGATAGGTGCCGATCCCCTCGCGGCGGTACGTGTGGTTGCCGAGCGTCACGACGTCTGCGCCGGACGCGAGCAGCCGCTCGGCGAGCTTCGGCGTGATCCCGGCACCGTCGGCGATGTTCTCGCCGTTGACGATGCACGCGTCGACATCGAGCTCGTCACGCAGGGCGGGGAGCCGCTGCTCGATCGCCCGCCGCCCCGCGCTGCCGAAGACGTCGGCGAGGAAGAGGACTCTCAGCTGAGGACCAGCGCGGCGGCCGGCCGGACTTCGACTGACACGTGGTTGCCCGCGTCGTTCGTGAAGTGCGCCAGCGCCTGCTGCTCGTACGGAGCGAGATTGACGACCGCGCCGATCTTCGTCCGGCCGCTGACGACGTTCTTACCGACCGTGATCGCAGGGTCGGAGCGGAGCTGGGTCAGCGTGACGACGAGCGACGGCGCACTCTGCGGCTGGATGTCGATCCTCGAGCCGAAGCGATGACCGGCGACGATGTACGGCGAGACGCCGACGACCGTGCCGTCGACGGGCGAGAACACATCCGTGCCCGGTGTCGCGCCGACGTCGAGCGCGGACGTCGAGCCGCCGTCGAGCTGGTACCAGAGCGGATGGCCGCCACCGCCTCCGAACACGGCGTGGAACACACGCTGCACGACGCCCTCGTTGCCCTGCTGCCCGATCGGCGAGAGCGTCATGGCGCCGTCGTCGGCCGAGTGGTAGCCGATCGCCGTCGCGTGTCCCTGCGAGATCGGCATCTGCAGGCGGACCGGCCCGTGCACCGCGACGATCTGCGGATAGGGCTGCGTCTGCGTTGGAGCGCCGATATCGGCGACCGAGATGCGCTGGAGGCTCTGCGAGGCGCCGCCGAAAGCGGTCAGCAAGAGGGCGATCACGAGCACGATCGCCAGCAAAGTGAGGAGCGCGAAGCGACGGGCTCTGCGCGCGGTGCGCACCTCCCGACGTTCGACGCGCCGCCTCCGGTTGGGGCGTGAGGACGGCATGTCGAGGGCCACCGTATCGGAGGATGGAGCCGCCGACAACCGGGTAGCGGCGCGGCTTCGTGACACCTGCCGCAGCCCGTTCCCCGCGTGTTGCAGGCTTCGCACGGGCGGTTCGACCCAGAGCTCGTGACGGTCGAGGGCCAGGCCGCCGTCCTCGAGGAAGCTCCAATCCCAGGCGTCGTCCCGGATCCGCCGGATCTCGGCTGTACCATCGCTCGCATGCCGGGCACCCCCCTCAAGCCGGCCGACGCGCCCCCCGCGCGCATCGAAATCCCCCGCTGGATGCAGCTCGTCGGGCTGCCGCTGCTGCTCGTCCTGGCGTGGATCGTGGCCGGAGCGGTGCGTCACGTGGTCTTCCTCTTCCTCGTGGCACTGCTGATCGCGCTGCTCCTCAACCCGCTCGTGCGAGGGCTCGGGAGGGTGTGGATCCCGCGCGGCCTGGGAGTCGCGATCGTGTATCTGACGTTCGCCGCTGCGGTGGCACTCGCGGTCATCGCTCTGGCGACCGTCGTGGTGCAACAGACGCGCCACGCCAGTCACAGGGTCGACAACTACTTTACGGTCGTGTCCGGACACCCCCGGGAGACGGGGGCGGCGCATGACCTCACGCGCGTGCAGCACTGGCTCGACACGCACCACCTGCGGCGCGTCAGGGTCGAGAAGCAGGGAACGACGTTCCTGAACTCGATCGGGACGAAAGACGTCGAGAAATACACGACGAAGGCGTTGAACTGGGCGGAAGGCGCCGGCCTCGCGGTCGTCGGCCTGCTGTTCAGCATCGTGCTCGTGATCGTCGTCTCGGTCTACATGCTGCTCGACATGCACCGTCTCGCCGCGGCTGTGGACCGGCGGTTCCCGCCGTTGCCCGGGAGTGCGCCGTTGATCGAGCGGATGGAGCAGGCTCTCGCGAGCTACGTGAAGGGCCAGATCGCGCTCTCGGTGATCATCGGCGTGAGCGCGGGCTTCGGCCTCTGGGTGCTCGGACTCGTCGGCCTGCTGCCGAACGGCGGCCGCTACGCGCTGCTCTTCGGCGTCTGGGTGGGCATCGCCGAGCTCATCCCGTACGTCGGACCGTGGCTCGGCGCCGCGCCGCCTGTCGTGTATGCGCTCGTGCAGCGTCCGCTCTCCGCGCTGTGGGTCGCGCTGCTCTTCCTCGGCATCCAGCAGCTCGAAGGGCATGTCGTCGTCCCAAAGGTGATGGGGCACTCGTTGCGCCTGCATCCGCTGCTCGTGATCTTCGGCCTCCTTGCCGGCGCCGAGATCTACGGCTTTCCGGGCATCCTCGTCGCGCTGCCCCTCCTCGCCGCCGCACGTGCGGCCTGGGAGTTCTTCGGCGAGCGCATCCAGCTCGCGCACTGGACCGTCGCGCAGCCGGTCGACGAGGCGGCCGGCCTCGATCTCGCCCCGGCTGCGCCCGAGAGCCCCGCCACATCGGCCGCCCCATGACCGCACCCCTCGTGCGTGCGCTCCGCGTCGGGCGGCGCTTCGGCGACGTCGAGGCGCTCGCGCCGACAGATTTCGAGCTCTCGCCGGGCGAGACCGTTGCGCTCGTCGGCCCGAACGGCGCCGGGAAGTCGACGCTGCTCGCGATCCTCGCCGGTGCGCTCGAGCCCACCCAAGGCTCGGTCGAGACGCACGCCCAGCTCGGCTGGGTGCCGCAGCGGCCGGCGCAGTACGCCAAGCTCTCGCCGCGTGAGAACCTCGAGCTGTTCGCGCGGCTCGAGGGCGTGCGCGATCCCGTCGGCGCGGCGCGCGAGCTGCTGCAGCGCTTCTCGCTTCCGTCCGGGCCGCAACCCGCGGGGGAGCTGTCGGTCGGCAACCGCCAGCGGCTCAACGTCGCGCTCTCGCTGCTCGGCGAGCCGCGCGTGCTGTTGCTCGACGAGCCGACCGCGTCGCTCGACCCCGTGCAGCGCCGCCTCGTGTGGGACGTCGTCGACACGCTCCGCGGCGAGGGCGGCGCGGTCTGCTTCGCCACGCAGAACATGGAGGAGATCGAGCACGCAGACCGCGTCGTCGCGCTCCAGGACGGGCGCATTGTCGGCTCGACGATCGAAGAGGTCTTCGGATGAGGCCCGTCTTGCTCCTGCTGCGGAAGGACCTGACCGTGCTGCGCCGCTCGCCGCTGCTCCTCGGGGCCCTGCTCGCGTACCCGATCGTGATCGCGCTGCTCGTCGGCCTCGTCGCGGGCTACGCGAGCTCGAAGCCGCGCGTCGCGTTCGTCGACGAGGACGGCATTCCACCCGTCGTCGCCGTCGGCGGTCACCGCTTCCACATCCAGACGGTGATCGACCAGGTCGCAAACGAGGTGACGCTCGTGCGTCTGGGCCCCGAGGAGGCGAGCCGTGAGCTCGCATCCGGAAAGGTCGTGGCGTCGATCACGGTGCCGCCGGGCTTCCTGGCCGAGCTCGTCACGACCGTGCAGAGCCCCAAGCTCATCCTGCGCACCGGCAGCGGCGGTCTCGCCCCGCGCGTGACGCAGCAGATGCAGGCGCTCGTCTACCAGTTGAACCGCAAGCTGCAGACGGGGTTCATCGACGCGAACCTGAAGTACGTGCACCTGATCCTGCACGGCGGCGACGCGAGCTTCCTCGGCAAGCACTACGACGTGCTCGGGCTCGATCACATGGAGCAGGCGCTGAACGGGCTGCCGCCGAGCGCGCGCGCAGAGCGGATTCGCCGCTTCACCCAGGTCGCACGGCTCGCGCTCGCGCAGACCGGCAACGCGCTGCAGGCGACCGCCAACCCGATCGAGCTCGCGCAGCCGAAGTCGAAGGGCCGGTCGTGGGTGCTCTCCGCGCAGGTGCAGTCGTACGGCATCGCGCTCACCGTGACCTTCCTCTCGCTCCTGCTCGCTGCGGGAGCGGCCGCGGCGGAGCACGACGAGGGCACGATCGGCCGGCTGCGCCGCGGGCTGCTCTCGCTCGGCCAGCTCGTCTGGGCGAAGGTTGCGCTCGCCGGCGTGGTCGGCCTCGCGCTCGGCGCGGCGCTCGCGCTCGTGTTCGGCGTCGTCGTCGAGGTGGGCGGCGTCACCGGGGGCGAGCCGTGGGCGCGCCTGCCGCTCCTGCTCGCCGGGGTGCTGCTCGCAGCCGGCGTCGTCGGCGCCGTCGGGACCCTGCTCGGCGCGCTCGCCCGCGAGGCGCGCACGGCGTCCCTCCTGGCCGTGCTCGTCGTGCTGCCCGTCGTCTTCCTCGGGCTCGTGCCCCGCGGCGCGGTTGCGCTCGCCTGGTGGATCAGCGACTTCCTGCCGTTCGC
>DATCOE010000004.1:0-13949 GCA_036564885.1 Gaiellaceae bacterium
GGAGCGGCAGATCGCGTTCCTCTACGTCACGCACGATCTCGCGAGTGCGCGCTATCTCGCAGACGACATCCTCGTGCTGTACGCCGGCCAGGTCGTCGAGCAGGGGCCGATCGAAGACGTGCTGGCCGACCCGCTGCACCCATACACGAGGTTGCTGCTCTCGGCGGCGGCCGACCCCGAAGCGAGCGTCGAGACGAAGCGGATCGAGGTACGCAAGGGTCTCGCCTCCGCAGCCGTCGACCCGCCCGAGGGGTGCCGCTTCGTCGGGCGCTGTCCGCTCGCGGTCGACGTCTGCTCGCGCGTCACGCCCGCGCTCGTCGAGAAGCGCTCCGGTCAGTCGGCGCGCTGCCATGTGACGGCGCCCGATCCGGCGCTTGTCGTCACCGTCCCTTCAACGAATTGATCGAGAGGCATGAGATGAGCAAGCAACCGACCCGTGCGTTCCCGGCCGACTTCGTGTGGGGCGCCGCTACGGCGGCGTACCAGATCGAGGGCGCCGCAGCAGAGGACGGGCGCGGTGAGAGTGTCTGGGACCGTTTCTCGGCGACCCCCGGCAAGGTACGGAACGGCGATACGGGCGAGATCGCATGTGACTTCTACCACCGCTACCCCGAGGACATCGCGCTCATGCGTGAGCTCGGGCTCGACGCGTTCCGCTTCTCCGTGTCCTGGGCACGGGTCGTCCCCGACGGCCGTGGGCCGGTGAACGAGGCGGGCCTCGACTTCTACGACCGCCTCGTCGACGAGCTGCTCGCGAACGGGATCAAGCCTTTCGTCACGCTCTTCCACTGGGACACGCCGCAGGCGCTCGAGGACAGCGGCGGCTGGACGGAGCGCGCGACGGCAGAGCTGTTCGTCGACTACGTCGATGCGGTGGCTGCGCGTCTCGGCGACCGTGTCGACACGTGGATCACGCACAACGAGCCGTGGGTCGTGTCGTGGATCGGGCACGCCTGGGGCGAGCACGCGCCGGGCCGCACGAGCGAGTCCGACGCGATCGCGGCGTCGCACCACCTCCTGCTGTCGCACGGATGGGCGGTCGACGCGCTGCGTCGCGCCACGCCGAACGCGGAGATCGGGATCACCCTCGACCTCATGCATGTCGACGCAGCCTCCGATTCTCCGGACGATCTGGCTGCTGCCCGCGAGGTCGACGGACACGAGAACCGCTGGATCCTCGATCCCCTCTTCCGGGGCGCGTATCCGGATGACATGCTCGAACGGTTCGCCGCGACGCCACCCCCCGTCCGCGAAGGCGATCTGAAGACGATCTCCGCGCCGATCGACTTCCTCGGCGTGAACAACTACTTCCGGCGTCTCGTTCGGGCCGGCGCGAACGGCACGGGTCCGCAGACGGTGCACGTCCCTGGCGCCCAGTACACCGATACCGGGTGGGAGGTCTGCCCGGACGGCCTCTACAAGCTGCTCGTGCGCATCGCGAACGACTACGAGCCGCCCGTGATCTACATCACGGAGAGCGGTGCGGCGTTCGGCGACATTCGTGGCCACGACGGCCGCATCCACGACCCGGAGCGGCAGGCCTACCTCGCGTCGTACATCGACGCCGTCGGCCGCGCCGTCGAAGAGGGCGTCCCAGTGCACGGCTACTTCGTCTGGAGCCTGCTCGACAACTTCGAATGGGCATCGGGGTATTCGAAGCGCTTCGGGCTCGTCTACGTCGACTATCCGACGCTCGAGCGCATTCCGAAGGACAGCTTCGAGTGGTATCGCCGCTTCATCGCGAGCCAGCGGCCCGTCGGACGGCCGTCTCTCTCGGGGAGCCGGTCATGACCGGTGCGGCGAGCGTCGGCCTGATGCTCTACACGGTTCGCGACGAGTGCGCACGCGATCTCGAGGGCGTGCTGCGGACGGTCGCCGGCATCGGCTATGACGGCGTCGAGCTCTTCGACCTGCACGGTCACGAGCCGGCGCTCGTCAGGGGCTGGCTCGACGAGCTCGGCCTCGTGGCCGTCGGCCGGCACGCGGGTCTCGACGCGCTCGAGCATGACCTGCCTGCGCTCGCTGCCGAGCTCGGTGTGCTTCGGACGGATCGCATCGCGCTCGCCTGGATCGCTCCGCCCGAGACCGCCGCCGAGGCGCGAGCTGCAGTGGCGCGGATCGCGGCGATCGCACCGCGGGCGCAGGAACTCGGGCTGCGATTCGGGTTTCACAACCACTGGGGCGAGCTCAGGCCGTTCGAGGACGGGGTCACGACCCTCGATCTGCTCTCCGCGCTGCCCCCCGAGCTGCTCTGGTTCGAGCTCGATCTCGGCTGGGTGTGGGAGGCGGGAGCAGACCCGGTCGCGCTGCTCGAGCGCCTGGCGGGCCGCTGCCCGCTCGTCCACGTCAAGGATCTGCGCTCGCGCGGCAGCCGTGAGCACTGCCCGGTCGGCGACGGCGCCGTCGGGTACGAGCGTGTCCTGCCTGCCGCCCTCCAGGCCGGCGTCGAATGGTTGATCGTCGAACAGGACGAGGTGGACGGGCCTCCGTTCGAGGCGGTCGAGCGCTCGCTGCAGGCGGTCCGGCGCATCGTTCCGGTGGCGGCGTGAACGGGCGTCCAAACGGGCACGCGCGTGTCGGCCTCGTGGGGTGCGGCGTCATCGCGAAGACCTATGCCGAAGGCGCGGCTGCGTTCGACTCGTTCTCCGTCGACGCCTGCGCCGACAGCGACCCGGAGCGTGCGGAGGCGCTGGGATCCGGCCACGGCCTCGAGGTGATGTCGGTGGAGGGGCTGATCGCGTCGCCGGACATCGACGTCGTCCTCAACCTCACACCGCCGGACGCCCACGCCGCTGTCGTCGGTGGGGCGCTCGCTGCCGGGAAGCACGTCTACACGGAGAAGCCGCTCACCACGTCGGTCACCGACGCACGGGAGCTTCTTGCGTCAGCCGGGCAACGCGGGCTGCGGATCGGCTGCGCGCCGGACACGTTCCTCGGGAGCGCCTACGAGGCCGCGCGCGAGCTGATCGCGCGCGGCGACATCGGCGAGCCGCTGGGCGCGACGGCGACGATGCTCGTCGGCGGCGCGGACACCTGGCATCCGAACGCAGACTTCTTCTTCCGGGCAGGCGGCGGGCCGATGCTCGACATCGGTCCCTACTACCTCACCGCGATTGCGTCGCTGCTCGGGCCTTTCGCCTCGGCGACCGGTTTCGCAGAGACTCCGACGCCCGAGCGCACGCTCGCGGTCGGGCCGCGCGCCGGCGAGCGCTTCAGCGTCGATGTGCCGACCTACGTCACCGCGGCGCTCCGGCTCGCGTCCGGCGCCCTCGCGACGCTCACCGTCAGCTTCGAATCCCGCGGCCAGTACGAGAGCCGCATGACGGTGCACGGCACCGAGGGCGCGCTGTCCCTTCCGGATGCGAACAAGTTCGAAGGCGAGCTGCGAGTCTCCAAGGCTCGTGGCGAGTGGACGGTCGTCCCGTACGTCTCGCGCGGTCCGCAGGAGACGCGCGGGTACGGGTTGCACGAGATGCTCGAGGCGGTGCGCGACGAGCGGCCGCATCGCGCGTCCGGCGAGCTCGGATTGCACGTGCTCGAGACCGCGACTGCGGTGCTCCGATCGGCGGAAGAGGGTCGCACGATCGATGTCGTTTCGCGATTTTCGCCACCGTAGAGGTTTGATCCTCGGCGCCGTAACGGCCGTCGCCGCCGCGGCCGGCGTGGCGCTTCTCCTTGCGCCTCGCGGCGCGGATGCGTACGTCGTCCACCGGCTCGTGGCCGATCCGGGCTCGGCGGCGCTCATGCACGACGTCGCTCTCGTCAACGCGTGGGGGCTCGCGGCCAGCCCGACCGGTCCGTGGTGGACCGCCAACGAGGCGCGGGGAGCGAGCTCGCTGTTCGCGGCGGACGGGAGCAAGCAGACGCTCACGGTCGCCGTCGACGGAGGCCCCACCGGCATCGTCTACAACGGCCGCCGGAGCTTCGTCGTCCGCGGCGGCGGAGTGTCGGCGCCGGCGCGGTTCATCTACGCGTGCGAGGACGGCATGATCCGCGGTTGGGCGCCGGTCGTCCCTCACGGCTGGTCGCACGTCGCGGTCGTGGCCGTCGACGACGGCGCGAGAGGCGCGGTGTTTCGCGGACTCGCGATCGCAACACTCGCCGGCGGATCGCAACGGCTCTACGCGACGGATTTTCACAACGGCCGCGTCGAGGTGTTCGACGGGCGCTGGCGGCGGATCGTCCGCCGGGGCGCGTTCGTCGACCGCGCGATGCCCTCGTGGTACGCGCCGTTCGGCATTCGGGTGATTGGCCGGCGCGTGTTCGTGACGTACGCGTCGCCGGCGCCGGTGAATGGGAACGACTCTCCCACGGGAGGCTACGTCGACGAGTTCGATCTCGCCGGGAGGCTCGTGGCGCGCGTCGAAAGCATGGGCCCGCTCGGCGAGCCGTGGGGGATCGCCCTGGCCCCCAGCGGCTTCGGCCGCTTCGGCGGCGACCTCCTGGTCGCCAACTTCGGGAGCGGCCGGGTCAATGCCTATGCGCGGCGCGCGAACGGCTGGTCGTTCGACGGGCAGCTTCCCGGTCGCGGCGGCGCGCCGTTGACGGTCGTCGGGCTCTGGGGCATCTCGTTCGGGAACGGCGGCATGGCGGGGCCGAAGGCTGTCCTTTTCTTTACTGCTGGACCGCATCGGTGGCGTGGAGCCTCCGAGCTTTCGGTGCACGGCCTCTTCGGCTCGATCTCGCCCGAAGGGTCCTAGATCCCGGCGGTTTTCGGCACGCGTACCCTTGAGAGGTATGGAGGAGATCGGCCTGTTCCCGCTGGGGATCGTGTTGCTGCCGAGCGAGCACGTGCCGCTGCACATCTTCGAGCCGCGATACAGGGAGTTGATCGCGGAGTGTCTCGAGCAACAGCGGGAGTTCGGGCTGATCTACGCGGACGACGAGGGCGTGCGGGACGTCGGCACGCGCGCCCGCGTGATCGACGTGCTCGAGGAGTTCGAGGACGGCCGGCTGAACGTCGTCGTTGAGGGTGGAGCGCGGTTCCGCGTCGAGCGGCTCACGCGAGGCCGCTCGTTCCTGACGGCGATCGTCGCGCCTGCGCCCGACGGTCGCGGCCGTCCCGACGCGGACACGGCTGCGCGGGCGGTCGGCTCCTTTCGCGCCCTCGCGGCGGTCGCCGGCGCCGAGCCGGACGAGGTCGACGAGACGGCGCCCCAGCTCTCCTTCGAGCTCGCTGCGCAGGTGGAGCTTCCGTCCGGCGCGAAGCAGCAGCTGCTCGAGCTCGACGAGGAGCAGCACCGCCTCGAGTTCGTGATCGGGCTGCTGGACTCCGTGCGCGAGGCGCTACTCGCCGCCCATGCGCTCGGCGAGCACGCGAAGACGAACGGTAGGCGCCGCCCCGAGCCCTCGTAACAGACTGTTACTTGGCCGCTAGCGGTGGCGCGCGAGGAACTCGAGCAGGTCGCTGCGCGTCAGGACACCGATCGGCCTGCCGTCCTGGCAGACGACGATCGCGTTCGAGCCGCCGCTCAGCGTGGCGAACACGTCCTCGAGCGTCGCGGAGATCTCGACCGCGCCGAGCGGCGGCTGCATCGCCGACGCGACGTCCTCGTGGAGCACGTTCGGGTTCGTGAAGACGCGCTGGAGCAGCGCGCGGTCCTGCAGCGAGCCGATCACGTCCGCGAGCGACTCGCACGAGCCGTCGCGCACGACGGGAAGCTGGGAGATGCCGTAGCGCTGCATCGTGTCGATCCCTTCGCCCACTTTCTGGTGCGCGGAGATCGTCACGAGGTCGGGGAGCTCGCCGCCGTGCTTCGCGCGGAGCACCTCGTCGACCGTCGGCACCGGCGCCTGGCGCTCGAGGAAGCCGTGCTCGAGCATCCAGTTGTCGTCGTAGAACTTCGACAGGTAGTTGCGGCCGGAGTCGGGGATCATCATCAGCACCTGCTTGCCCGGGCCGAGCCGCTTCGCGATCTGCACGGCCGCGTACACCGAGGTGCCGCCCGAGCCGCCGGCGAGCAGGCCCTCCTCGCGTGCGAGACGGCGCGCCCAGCGGAACGACTCCCGGTCGCTGACGCGCACCCATTCGTCGACGACGTCGGGGTCCATCGTCTCGGGCCACGTGTCCTTGCCGATGCCCTCGACGAGGTACGGGTGGAGGTCGGCCTCGCTGCGCGCCGTGTAGACCGACCCCTCGGGGTCGGCGCCGACGATCAGCACCTCCGGCTTGCGCTCCTTGAAGTACCGCCCGACGCCGCTGATCGTGCCGCCGGTGCCGACGGAGATGATGATCGCGTCGATGTCGCCGCCGCCGGTCTGCTCCCAGATCTCCGGTCCCGTGAGCCTGTAGTGCGCCTCGGGGTTGTTCATGTTCGAGTACTGGTCGGGCTTGAATCCGCCCGGGATCTCCTCGGCCAGCCGGTCGGAGACGGAGTAATAGCTCTCCGGCGAGTCGTGGTCGACGGCGGTCGGCGTGATCACGACCTCGGCACCGTACGCACGGAGCAGCGCGATCTTCTCCTGGCTCATCTTGTCCGGCATCACGAAGATGCACCGGTAGCCCTTGATCGCCGCGGCGATCGCGAGGCCCACGCCGGTGTTGCCCGAGGTCGGCTCGACGATGGTGCCGCCCGGCTTCAGCTTCCCCTCGCGCTCCGCCGCCTCGATCATCGGCAGCCCGATGCGGTCCTTCACCGAGCCGCCGGGGTTCAGGTACTCGAGCTTGGCGAGGATCTGGGCGCCCCCGGGGGGCGAAAGCTTCTCGAGGCGGACGATGGGCGTCGCTCCGACGAGCTCGAGGACGGTGGGGAACTCCTGCGGCACGGCCGGAAGGGTAGATGGTTGCAGCCTCCGGCCGTCGCGATGGAGGTCTCGAGCGAGGCCTCGCGCGCCGTCCGGCTAGTGGCGGAAATGGCGGCGTTTCGTGAAGACCATCGTCGCGCCGGATTTCTGCACCGCGTCGATCACGTCCTGGTCGCGTTTCGAGCCGCCCGGCTGCACGATCGACGTCGCGCCGGCGTCGAGCGCGATGCGCGGCCCGTCGGGGAAGGGGAAGAACGCGTCGGAGGCGAGGGCCGAGCCCGTCACCTCGTGCCCGTACGCCCTGGCCTTCTCGACGGCGATGCGGACGGCGTCGACGCGGCTCATCTGGCCCGCGCCGATCCCGATCGTCGCGAGGTCGCGCACGAGCACGATCGCGTTCGACGACACGTGCTTGCACACGCGCCAGCCGAACACGAGATCGCCCCACTGCCGCTCGTCGGGCGTCCCGCAGGCGACCTGCCATCCCTCGCGGTCCTCAATCTCGGAGTCCGGGTCCTGGACGAGGAGCCCGCCGAGCACGCGCTTGTAGCTGCGCAGGTCGGCCTCGACCCGGCGGCGCTCGCGGTCGACGAGGATGCGCGTGCCCTGCTTGCGCGTCAGCGCGGCGAGTGAATCGTCGTCGTAGCCCGGTGCAAAGAGCACCTCGACGAATTGCTCGGCGAGCTTCTCCCCGAGCGGCCCGTCCACCTCGCGGTTCAGCACGACGACGCCGCCGTATGCGGAGGTCGGGTCGGAGGCAAGCGCCTTGTCGTACGCCTCGGCGACCGTTGCGCCGATCGCGACGCCGCACGGGTTCGCGTGCTTCACGATCACGCACGCGGGCAGCGCGAACTCGCGTGCGAGCAGGCGTGCGGCAGAGAGATCGTTGAGGTTGTTGAACGACAGCGCCTTGCCGTGCAGCTGCTCGACGCGCGAGAGCAGGTGCGAGCGGCCGCCGCGCTCCGCGTAGTACGCAGCGCGCTGATGCGGGTTCTCGCCGTACGACAGGTCGAGCACCTTCTCGAGCGGCAGCACGAGCGTCTCGGGGAACGCCTCACGGTCGGCGAACCACGTGGCGATCGCCGCCTCGTAGGCGGCGCTGGTCGCGAACGCCTCGGATGCGAGCTCCCTGCGCGTCTCGATCGACAGCGCGCCTTCGCTGCGGAGCTCGTCCAGCACGAAGCCGTAGCGCTCCGGCCGGCACAACGGGGCGCAGTGCGCGAAGTTCTTCGCGGCGCCGCGCAGCATCGACGGGCCGCCGACGTCGATCATCTCCACGGCTTCCGCTTCTGTGACGCCCTTCTTCCCCGAGACCTCCTCGAAGGGATAGAGGTTGACGCACACGAGGTCGAACGGCTCGATGTCATGCTCTTCGAGCGTCGCGAGGTCGTCGTCGCGATCGCGCCGCGCGAGGATCGCCGCGTGGATGCGCGGGTGCAGCGTCTTCACACGCCCGCCGAGCATCTCGGGCGAGTCGGTCAGATCCTCTACGCGCTCGACCGTGAGCCCGAGCTCGTCCTCGAGGTAGGCGGCGGTGCCGCCGCTCGCGACGAGCTCCCAGCCGAGGTCGGCGAGGCCGCGCGCGAGCACGTCGAGGCCCGTCTTGTCGTAGGTGGAGATCAGCGCGCGCACAGTTCCTCCACGACGCGGGGCAGCAGGCGGTGCTCGATCGCCTTGATGCGTTCGTGCAGCGATTCCGGCGTGTCGCCGGGAAGCACGGCGAGGCGCTCCTGGGCGAGCACGGGCCCGGAGTCGACGCCCTCGTCGACGAGGTGCACGGTGGCGCCCGACTCGCGGACGCCCGCGGCGAGCTGCTCCTCGACCGCATGCGCTCCCGGGAAGTGCGGGAGCAGCGAGGGGTGGACGTTGACGACGGCGTTCGGGAAGCGGTCGAGGAACGCGGGCGTCAGCAGGTGCATGTAGCCGGCGAGCACCACGAGGCGCACGCCCCGGTCGCGCAGCCACTCGGCCATCGCGGCGTCGCGCTCGGCGCGGTTCGCAAAGTCGGCGAGCTCGAACGCGGCGTTCGGTAGGTCTCCCGTGCGCGCGAGGGCGGGCGCGTCGGCGCGGTTGCTCGCCACGGCGACGACCGGGAGCTCCGCGTCGAGCAGCGCCTGCAGGTTCGTGCCCGTGCCGCTGACGAGCACGCCGATCACGCGAGCGCTCCGATCACCGTGGCACCGGCGGGCGCTTCCCGCACGACGGCGCACATGCCGATGCCGAGGTTGAAGACACGGCGCGCCTCCTTCTCCTCGATGCCCTGCTCGGCGAGCCAGTGGAACACCGGCGGTCGCTCCCACGCGTCCCAGTCGATGCGAGCGTGCACGCCGTCGGGCAGCACGCGCGACAGGTTGCCGAGGATGCCGCCGCCGGTGACATGGGCCAGCGCCTTCACGTCGGCCTGCGCGCGCAGCGCGCGGACCTCGTCGAGATACAGGCGGTGCGGCGTCAACAGGAGATCGGCGTCGAAGTCGCCGTCTCCGACGAGCGAGCGCACGAGCGAGAAGCCGTTGGTGTGGATGCCGTCGGACGGGAAGCCGACGATCACGTCGCCCGGCGCGCAGCGCGAGCCGTCGATCACGCGCTCGCGCTCGACGAGGCCGACGCACGTCCCGGCGAAGTCGAGCTCGTCCTCGCGATACACGCCCGGCAGCTCGGCCGTCTCGCCGCCGATCAGCATGCAGCCCGCGCGGCGGCACACCTCGGCGGCTCCTTCGACGAGGTCGGCGACCTGCTCGAGCTCGATGTGCTCCGCGGCGACGTAGTCGAGGAAGAAGAGCGGCTCGGCGCCGCTGCAGAGCACGTCGTTGATGCAGTGCGCTGCGAGATCCATCCCACCCCAACGGAGCTTGCCGGCGCGCCTCTGGAGCAGCAGCTTCGAGCCGACGCTGTCGGTCGAGGCGGCGAGGAACCGGTGCTCGTCGAGGGGATACAGGCCGGCAAAGTGGCCGAACCCGGTCGCGCCCGTCGACTCGACCGCCGACCGCAGGCGGTCGACGACCGCGTTCGCGGTGGCGAGCGAGACCCCGGCAGACTCGTACGTGGGGGCGTTCTCGCTCAACATGGTCAGTCTACGATCGTTGTCAGATGGCCGAGCCGGCTCTCCACCTGCGCGGCCTCGCTGGGGCTAGCGAACCGGCGAGAGCCTGCCCCGAACGGCCACGTCCTGGTGCCTGGCACCGGACGTGACTGCCCGGGACGCGTCTCTTCGGTCATACGAACAGCTCGCCGTGCAGCTCGGGCCGGCCCTGCGGGCCGCCCGGCACGAAGCGCACGAGCGTGTCTCCGACCTCGACATCGCCGCCGTCACGCGTGCAGTCGAGGAGCTCGGCGAGTGCCCGCGCCTTGGCTCTCGGATCGTCTGCTCGCAGGTGCAGCTCCGAGAGGCGGAGGCGGTCACTCCGCACGAGCAGATCGTCGATCCAATCGCGCGGAGGGTGCAGCTCGAGCCGGTAGCCGGCATTCGTCGAGACGAACGTGCGGCGGCCGCCGTGCTCCTGCACCCGGAGGTCGGCGTGCTCCGCCCGTTCGAGCGTGCTGTCGAACTCGTCGTCGTCGAGCGCGAGCCCGAAATGGTCGATGCGCGGAAGAGGCCACTGCCCCGGTTGCACGACGACGTTGACCGCGCCGAGCTCGAGCTCCGACAGGCGTAGCTTGAAGCCGAACGCGTCGAGCTCCGCCCACGACACGCCGGGCTCGTAGGAGGTCAGGTCTTCGCCGATGCGTCCGTGTCGGGCGATCAGGTCGAAGCCGAGCTTGCCGATGTACCGCGCCTCGACCTCCCGAACGCGGCTCGTCACGAGGTGGTAGTGGAAGAGATGCACCGGCGCCGCATGGTACGAGGAGTCGCTCGTCGCGCGCCGAAGTTCCGTTGGATCTCATGCGTTCGGGCGGTGTCCATCATGTCGACCTCGTCGTCTCCTCGATCGAGCGCAGCCTGCCCTTCTATCGCGAGCTCCTCGGTCCACTCGGCTGGCACGGGATCAGCGAGGTCGAGGGCGAGCGGGGCGAGACGATCTGGTACCTCCTCGGGCACGCGACGCAGATCGGCCTGCGGGAGTCGCAATCCCAGGGCCGTCACGACCGCTATTCGATCGGCCTCCACCACCTCGCCTTCGAGGCGTCCTCGCGGGGCGCCGTCGACGAGCGCGCCGACTGGCTGCGCTCGAGCGGCGCCGAGATCGAGAGCGAGCCGCAGGACTACACCTACGCGCCGGGGTATTACGCGGTGTTCTTCTTCGATCCGGATGGAATGAAGCTGGAGATCGTCCACGTCCCGGCCCTCGCGGCCTGACAGTCAGGAGCACCACCATGACCACGCCTCCCGAGCAGCCGATGGCGCCGCCGCCTCCTCCGCCGCCCGCGCCCGAGTACACGGGTTTCGGCCGCACCGCGACCACCGGCGCGATCCTGCCGGTACCCGGCAACGCCGAGCTCGCGATCTACCTGCTCGCGACGACCGTACTCGCGATCATCTGGGCGGCGAGCGACCGGCTCGACGCGGGCGGGTTCGCCACCTTCTTCACCTGGCTCACGATCGGCTACATCCTCAGCCGCGGCATCGCGAAGGCGAGCCGCGTGCTCGAGCAGTAGCGCACGTGCCCGTCGGGGGAGCTTCGGCTCCCCCGACCATCTAGGGCACCGGCTCGTAGCGGAGCTTCGCCTGCTCCAGCGGCACCGATGTCGGGTAGTCCCGCGTGAGACAGGCGCGGCAGAGCTCCGACTCCGGCCGGTGGGTCGCCTCGACGAGCCCGTCGTGCGAGATGAAGGCGAGCGATGTCGCGCCGATGTAGTCGCGCACTTCGTCGACCGTCTTGTTGTTCGCGATCAGCTCGTCGGGATCGGCGAGGTCGATGCCGTAGAAGCACTGGCCGATCACCGGCGGCGAGGAGATGCGCACGTGCACTTCGGTCGCACCCGCGTTCTTCAGCATCTGCACGATCTGCTGTGTCGTGTTCCCGCGCACGATCGAGTCGTCGACGACGACGACGCGCTTGCCCGCCACCTCGGCGAGCGGGTTGAACTTCAGCTTGATGCCCTGGCGGCGCAGCTCCTGGTCGGGCTCGATGAACGTACGGCCGACGTACCGGTTCTTGATCAGCCCTTCGCTGAACGGGATCCCGGTTGCGCGCGAGAAGCCGATCGCGGCGGGCGTGCCCGAGTCGGGGATCGGCAGCACGAGGTCCGCGTCGACGGGGGCCTCGCGTGCGAGGCGCTCGCCCATGCGCACGCGCGCGCCGTGCACCTCGATGCCGGACAGGATCGTGTCGGGCCGCGCGAGATAGAAGAACTCGAAGACGCAGAGCGCGCCGGGCGAGGAGGGCTCGACCGCCTGCATCGAGCGCAGCCCGGTCTCGTCGACGACGACTGCCTCGCCGCGCTCCACCTCACGCACGAAGTCGGCGCCGACGAGGTCGAGCGCGCACGTCTCGGATGCGACGACCCAGTCGTCGTGGATGCGGCCGAGCACGAGCGGACGGAAGCCGTGCGGGTCGCGGAACGCGACGAGCTTGCCTTCGGAGAGCGCGACGATCGAGTACGCCCCGTCGAGCCGCTGCATCGTGTTCGCGACTGCGTCGAGGAGCGGTGCCTCGTCGTTTGCGATCAGCGCAGCGATTACTTCGCTGTCGGAGGTTGCTCGCAGTGTGACGCCGGACTCGGTGAGCTCGTCGCGCAGAGCGGTCGCGTTGACGAGGTTGCCGTTGTGCCCGAGCGCGACCGTGCGCACGCCGCCGTGCTGCACGAGCGGCTGCGCGTTCGACCACTGGGATGACCCCGTGGTCGAGTAGCGCGTGTGCCCGATCGCGACCTGCCCCTGCAATCCGTGCAGCTTCTGCTCGTCGAACACCTGCGTGACGAGGCCGAGGTCGCGGAGCGCCGTGAGCCGGCCCTGCTCGGAGACGGCGATGCCCGCCGACTCCTGGCCTCGGTGCTGGAGTGCGAATAGGCCGAAGTACGTCAGTCGCGCGACGTCGCGCTCGCCTGCGTAGACGCCGAAGACCCCGCACATGGTCTTACGACACCTGCCCGATCTCGATGAAGCCGCGTGTGCCGAGCAACTCGAGCTCCGCCGGCGGGATCGCCAGCACCGCGGCGCCGTGGCGCGGCTCGGCCGGCAGCTCGACGTCGGCTTCGCGTCCGCTCCAGCGCGCCGCCTCTGCGAGTGAGTGTTCGAGCCCGCCGTAGCCGACGTCATGGCAGAGGCTCAGGAGCGGCGCGGCCTTCCAGAGGAAGCGGATCAGCGCGGTCTCGGCGGCGAGGCTCGCCTCCGGCGCGCTCGCGAGGAGCACCACGTCACCCGGCTGCCAGCGGCCCGGCACGAGGCGCACGTCCGGAACGACGCCGACGCAGCCCACGACCGGGGTCGGCGGGATCGGCCGGCCGTCGGTCTCGTTGTAGAGCGACACATTGCCCGAGACCACGGGGATGCCGAGCGCCTCGGCCGCCTGCGCGATCCCCTCGATCGCCTGGGCGAGCTCGTAGGCGATCTCCGGCTTCTCGGGGTTGCCGAAGTTGAGGCAGTCGGTGAGCCCGATCGGCTCGCCCCCGGCGCACGCGACGTTGCGCGCCGCGCCGAGCACCGCCTGCACGCCTGCTGCGAACGGGTCGAGCTCGCCCGGCCGCGGGCCCTGCAGTGCGACGGCGAGGCCATGCAAGGAAGGCCGGAGGCGGAGCACGGCGGCGTCGAAGCCGGGACGCCGAACGGTGCGCGACCCGACGAGCTGGTCGTACTGCTCGAACACCCACGTCTTGTCGGCGCGGTTCTCCTCGCTGAGCGCGGCGGGCGTCGTGGTCGCCCAGGTGTCGGGCTTGCGCTGCTCGATCTCGTAGCGGGGACACTCGTCGGTGAGCAGCCGGGCCGGGATCGAGCCGACGGTCTCGCCGCCGTGCAGCGCGCGCAGCTCGCCGGTCTCGGTCACCTCGCCGATCGGCGTGCACGCGAGCTCCCAGCGCGCGCACACCCGTGCGACCGCGTCGAGCATCTGCGGGCGGACGACCGCGACCATCCGCTCCTGCGACTCCGAGATCATGATCTCCCAGGGCTCCATGCCCTCCTCGCGCAACGGCACGCGGTCGAGGTGCACGTCGATGCCGACCCCGTCGCCCGCCATCTCGGAGAGCGACGACGCGAGCCCGGCGGCGCCGCAGTCCTGCAGCGACTCGACGAGCCCCGACTCCACGAGCTCGACGGAGACCTCGATCAG
>DATCOE010000005.1:0-4411 GCA_036564885.1 Gaiellaceae bacterium
GACGACGACGGGCCGGAAGACGGGCACGCCGCGAACGACGCCGCTGTGCTACTTCACCGACGGCGACGACCTCGTCGTCGTCGCGTCGAACGGCGGCATGGACTGGTTCCCCGACTGGTGGCTCAACCTGATGAGCGAGCCTCGCGCGACAGTCGAGATCGGCCGTTCCCGCCGAGCGGTCGTCGCGCGCCGCGCAGCTCCCGAAGAGCGTGAGCGACTTTGGGCGGCCCTCACCGCGATCGCGCCCGGCTACCTCGAGTACCAACGGCGAACCTCTCGGGAGATCCCGCTCGGCATTCTCCGACCGGAGTCGTGAGCGCCACCGCCTGATGAACCTCTACGCGTGCAGCGGATCCTGCTGCGGCGCGGGTTGTTCCACACCGACGCGCGGGAGGTAGATCCTGATCACGGTGCCACCTTCGGGCCGGCTCTCGACGCCCATGGTGCCGCCGCTCTGCTTGACGATGCCGCACACTGCCGCGAGGCCGAGCGCCATTCGCTCACCGCCGTCGCTGCGCTGGAAGAACGGCTCGAACGGGCGCTCCTGCACCTCGGGTGCGACCGACACGCCGGTGTCGGACACCGCGAACATCACGTAGTGACCCGGGTCGGTGTCGGCGGCTCGCGCGCGGCGCGTGAAGTCGACGTTCGCGGTCTGGATCGTGATCTGTCCGCCCGTCGGCATCGCGGCGCGCGCGTTCGCGCCGAGGTTGAGGATCAACTGCTCAACCTGCTCACGGTCGGCGAACACGGGGTCGAGGCCGTCCTCGAGCCACGTGTTGACAGCGATGTGCGCCCCCGCAAGCTCGCGGAGCTTCGGCTCCGCCTGCGCGATCGCCTCGTTGAGGTCGATCACCTCGGGCCGCGCATCCTGTGCACCGCCGACGGCAAGCAGCTGCTCCGCAAGCGAGGAGCCGCGCGCGGTCGCTGCGCGGATCTTGTCGAGGTCGCTCTTCGACGACGCATCGAGAAGCAGGTTTGCTGCGGCCTTGTCGATCTCCCCCAGCACCTCGCCGAAATCGCGTGCGATCCCGCCGGCGAGACGGCCGACGGCTTCCTGCCGGTGCGCCTCGCGCAGCTCGCGGTCGAGCCGCTCGAGCTCCGTCACGTCACGCGCGGTGATCGAGGAGCCGACGAGCTCTCCGCTCGCGTCGCGAATCGGCGACATCGTCACCGACACGGCGACGCTCGTTCCGTCCTTCCTCACGTTTGTCGTGCGCGAGAAGTCGAGCTCCGACATGCCGTCGGGCTCGTCGAGCTCGGGAAACAGGAAGCCGATGGGCTCGCCGACGACCTCGTCCGAGCGCCAGCCGTAGACGTTCTGCGCGCCGGCGTTCCACGACGTGATCGTCCCGTCAGACGAAAGAGCGATGATCGCGTCGTTCGAGTAATCGACGATCGCCGCGAGCTCGGCGCGCTCGACGTAGCTGCGCCGGAGGCTGCTCGTCACGCGCCGCATGATCGGCAGCATCGCGAGGTAGAGGGCGACGAGCACGAGCCCGAGCGTGATCGCCTGCGTGAGGAACTCATCGTGGATCTCGGCGGCGATCGGCGCATAGTCCCGCTCGAGCCGCATCACCCCACGCGCTTTCTGCGGCCCGTAGTCCGACATGCCCGGGACGTAGGCGTACTGCAGCCCGTGCGCCACGTCGTACTGCGGATGCTCCAAGGCAGCCCGGACGCGACGCGCGTCGGCCGCGCGCGTGCCGATCAGTTGGTGGTCGCTGGCATACGTGACGATCCCCTGCCGCGAATAGAGGACGACCTTCGCGGGATCGTGCGCGGCGACGGTGGGCGTAAAGAAGAGGTCGAGGAACGGCGGCAGGTCGCGGCCTGCGGCGCCCGCCGGCCGCGGCCAGCGGAACGCGCTCCGCGACAGGTCGTCGCTCGCGAACTGCCTGGCCACGGCGGTCGCGTCGCCGACCGCCCGACTGCGCGCCCGGTCGTTGGCGTCCCAGCGGGCGAGCAGCAGCGCGAGCCCCACGGCAGCGATGAGCGCGAGGCCGGAAAGGAGCGCGAACCGTAGGAAGAGTCTTGGGGGTGCTGGGGGTGCCATGGTCTGAGCCGGATCGTGAGACGAGAACGAGATCGCACCGTAGTCGGAATCCCGGGAGACGGTCGTACCTCAGCCGAGGGATCGCTGTCCCGGCGCCCAAGTGGGCGGCTCAGAACGCGCCGGCGACGAGCTCGTATGAGCGCCGGCGGGCCGTGTGGTCGTGCGTGATCGTAACGAGCATCAGCTCGTCGGCGCCGTACTCCCGGGCGACCTCCTCCAGCCCTGCCCGGACGGTGTCCGGAGCGCCGACGACGGCGCGCCGGCCCGTGGGCGGCACGTCGTGCTCGGCGAAGAAGGCAAGCGCCTTCTCCACCGGCGGCACCGGAATCAGCCGGCCCGAGTGCAGGAACGCGACGGCCATGCGTGCGCTCGCAGCCAGCCGCTGCGCCTCCTCGTCGGTCTCGGCGCAGATCGTCGAGACGGCTGCGGCCACCCGAGGCGCATCGCGGCGCGCCGACGGCTGGAAGCGCTCGCGGTAGAGGTGCGCGAGTTCGGCGCCCTTCGGATTGATGAAATCCGCGACGGAATAGGGAAGGCCGAGCTCGGCCGCCCAGATCGCGCTCTGCGACGACGAGCCGAGCAGCCAGACCTCGGGCCGCTCAGGCCCGCCGGGCAGCGCCGTGAGACGCGAGAACGGGTGGTCCGGCGGCAGGTCGCCCTCGAGGAGCGCGAGCAACTCGGCGAGCTGCTCGGGAAAGTCGTCCGGGGCTGCCTGACGGCGATCGCGCTGCAACGCGAACATCGTGTGCGGATCGGTCCCGGGCGCGCGACCGATCCCGAGGTCGACGCGGCCGGGATGCAGCGCCGCCAGCATGCTGAAGACCTCGGCCACCTTGAGCGGGCTGTAGTGCGGCAGCATCACCCCGCCGCTGCCGACCCGGATGCGCGACGTCGCGGCCGCGATCTCGGCGATGAGGATCTCCGGCGCCGCGCTCGCGAGCATCGGCGTCCCGTGGTGCTCCGCGACCCAGTAGCGCTCGTAGCCGAGCGTCTCGGTGTGGCGGGCAAGGTCGATCGAGTTGCGCAGCGCGTCGGCGCCCGTCGACCCCTCCGAGATCGGAGACTGGTCGAGAACGCTCAGGACGAAAGGCACCGACCCATAGTGCCCGCACGCGTCGCCACGACACCGATCCCTAGGCGCCGAAACCCGGTGTGGAGAGCACGCGGCCGTCGGCCAGGATGATCATCGCGTCGTAGCCTTGCAACCGGGCCGTCCAGTGCGTCGCCCGGTCGGCCCCCATCGCGAATGCTGCGGTGGCGTACGCGTCGGCGGTCGCGAGATCGGGCCCCGTGATCGTGACCGAGAGGATCCCCATGGGCGGCCGGTGGGTGTGCGGATCGAAGACATGCGCTCCGCGCGCGTACTCGCCCGAGGTGGCGACTGCGAGATCCGTCGTGTCGATCACCCGCGCAACCTGGTCGGGCTCGAGGGGATGCTGGATTCCGACGCGCCAGTAGAGCTCCGGCACTGCGCGACCCCGCAGACGCATGTCGCCGGCCGCGTTCACCGCATAGTTGCGCAACCCCGCGTCGTCGAGCAGCGCCGCGGCGCGGTCGACGGCCCAACCCTTGACGAGGCCCGAAGGATCGACGAGCTCCGGAGAGGCGGCGCGCACGTCGAAGTACCCGTCCGTCTCCGCGCGCAACCGCTCGCAGCGATCGAGCACGTCGACGACGGTAGGGTGCGCGTCCTCGAGCGCGAGCTCGCCGCGATTCAGGCGGCTGATCTCGCTGTCGTCCTTGTACGTGCTGAACGTCGCGTCCACCCAGCGGAGCCAGTCGAACATGCCGTCGAGCACGCCCTCGTCGACGTGCTCGTCCCGCACGTCGAGGACGATCGGCATGCCCATGACGTGCTCGACGCGGCGCGTCCCGGGTAGAGCGGCAAGCATCAGGCCTCTAGAACTTCTGCGCACCAAGCAGCGCCGCCTGGAGCGACTGGACGAACGCGTAACTCGAGTTGGAGGCCCCGGAGATCATGTTGATGCCGCCGGTGAACTGCGCCGCCAGAGCCTCCTGCTCGAGCATCGGAATCGCCTGCTGGTTGATGAACACCGACCGGTCTGTGTGGTCCGGATAGACGGGAACCGTGACCGAGGTGATCTTCCGCACGACAGTCTTCTTCTTGCCGACGATGGTGGTCGTCTTCTTCACGACGAGCGTCACCTGGAGAGGGCCCCACCGATCTGCTTCGGCCGGCTGGCCGGAGACGGTCTTCTTCAGCGTGACGACCTTCTTCTTCGGTTTCACGTTCGTCGCCGTCGAGCGGGTCGCCGCGGCAACGGCGTTGCCGACGGGAAGTGCGATTGCGACGGCACTCACCGCCGCGGTGATGTTCTTGCGCATGGGGATGTC
>DATCOE010000006.1:0-9833 GCA_036564885.1 Gaiellaceae bacterium
TCGCCGCCCAGACGCAGCAGCTGCTCGAGCTGCTCGGCGACCACGCCGAGCTGCTCGAGCCGCTCCCGCTCGGGGCCGCGCTGCCGGAGGCCGACGCGGTCGTCTTCCCGCAGCTCGTCGGCGACGCGTACCGCCGCGTGCCGGAGATCCGCGCCCTGACGCTGCCGATCCTCGTGCTCACGTCGGAGTTCGGGACGATGGCCATGTGGGACTGGGAGATCGTCAGCTACCTCAGGGGCGAGGGGATCGAGACGATCGCGCCCTGCTCGCTCGCGGGCGCGACGATCGTGTGCCGGGCGCTCGTCGCCAGGCGCCAGCTGCGGCAGGGGAAGTTCCTCGTCTACCAGGACCGGCCGGGCGAGGGAGGCTTCCAGCCGAGCATCTTCAAGCGCTTCTACTGGTGGGAGGACGAGTGCAGCGAGCGGATGCGCGACGTCTTCGGCCTCACGATCGTCAAGCGGAGCTTCCGGGAGCTCGGCGAGCGCGCCCAGCACATCCCCGACGACGTCGCGCGCGCGGAATGGGAGCGCTGGCGCGAGCGCGTGCCGCTCGGAGACGTCAGCGAGCGCGCGACGCTCAGCGCCCTCAAGCTCTACCGTGCCGTGTGCGACGAGGTCGAGGCCGAGGACGGCGTGCTCGCAGCGGGGATCAACTGCCTCAACGAGTCGGCGTTCTCGGACACGACGCCCTGCCTGGCCTGGAACCTCCTCTACCAGGAGCGCGACCTGATCTGGGGCTGCGAGGGCGACACGGTCTCCATGCTCACGAAGTTCATCGTGCACCGGTCGCTGCGTGCTCCGATCATGATGAGCAACCTCTACCCGTTCCTGATGGGGCAGACCGCGCTCAAGCACGAGCGCATTCCGGCGTTCCCCGAGGTCGACGAGCCCGAGAACTACGTGCTGGCAGCGCACTGCGGCTACCTCGGCGTCGTACCCCAGCCCTTCGCGACGGAGTGGAAGCTGCGCGGCAAGGTGCTGGCGATCGTCGACCAGAACGCCTCGGCGATCGATGCGCGCCTGCCCGTCGGCGACCTGACGCTCGCGAAGCTCGACTCGACGCTCCGGACGCTCGTCGTCGCCGAGGGCGAACTGACCGGCTATGCGGGCTACCCGGGCTCGGACTGTCTCAACGGCGCGCTCATCCGGGTCCCGGACGGCCACGCGCTGATGGAGCGCCTGCCCTCACACCACTCGCTGCTGACCGTCGGGCACGACCTCCCGGGCCTCACGCTGCTCGGCCAGGTCTTCGGGCTGCAGATCGACCGGCTCGAGGCGTAGGAAGAGCGCCCTGGATTTGGCAAGAGTCCTCATATGGTCTGTCCAACCTGTCTGATGTCGGGGCTCGGCGTGAGCACATACCTGTGGGCGTCGCCGTTCGGCGACGAGCACCTCGACCTCTTCCGCCATGCCCGCGATCTCGGCTGCGACGTGCTCGAGATCTGCGTCGAGGATCCCGCGCTGATCACGGCTCAGGCCGTTCGGTCGGCTGCTGAGGACGCGGCCGTCTCGGTGTCTGTGTGCGGGGCGTTCGGCCCGGAACGGGACGTCTCCCACGAGGAGGAGATGGTGCGGCGAGCGGGCGTCGACTACCTGCGCGGCTGCATCGATCTCGCAGCGGCGGTCGGCTCGCCGCACGTGGCGGGACCGATGTACTCGGCGACCGGGAAGACGCGCCTCCTGTCGCAGGGCGAGCGCGAGCGCCAGCGGAGCTGGGCGGTCGAGAGTCTCGCCGAGGCGGCGGACTACGCGGCAGCCCGTGCCGTGCGCCTGGCGATCGAGCCGCTGAACCGGTTCGAGACCGATCTCGTGAACACGGTTGAGCAGGGACTGGAGCTTTGCGAGCGGATCGGGCGGTCGAACGTCGGCCTGCTACTCGACACGTTCCACATGAACATCGAGGAGCGATCCCTACCGGATGCGATCCGTAGCGTCGGCGACCGGGTCTTCCACTTCCACGCATGCGAGAACGATCGCGGCGCGCCGGGCAGCGGCCACGTCGACTGGGACGGCGTGTTCGCCGCGCTCGGCGACATCGGCTATCGGGGGCAGGTCGTGATCGAGTCGTTCACACCGGAGATTCGGGAGATCGCGCGGGCGGTCTCGCTGTGGCGGCCGCTCGCCGAGTCGCCGGACGCTCTCGCGGAGGCAGGCCTCGCGTTCCTCAGGTCAGTCGTGGGTCGTGCAACGTGCGTGAGTGGAGGACAGTAGAAGTCCGCAGCCCTGCCGGTGGCAGGAGCACGCGCAGCCCGATCTCGCGCTGCCAGTAGTCGAGCGTGCGGTCGAGATCGGCCACGGTCAGCTCGACGGCGCCCATTCCTGTGTCGGGCGCGATCTCGGGCGCGATTCCCACCCGCTCGACGATAGCCGGGTCAACCCACGCTGTGCTTCAACGCGGACTCCTGCTCCTGCGCGCCGCGCAGCGACAGAGAGCCGCCGCACACCTTCGCGTTGAGGTCGTTCTCGGTCTGGTCGACCGCTGAGGCTCGCGGATACGGCTCGGGCCAGAGGTTGCGCGGGTCGGTCGGATGCCCGCCGAGCTCGAGGCTGATCAGGTGGTCCTCCTGGTAGGCGGAGAGCGACCCCGTCTCGCCGTACGCGCGCATCTGCCTCGCCTTCAGCGCGTTCGTGTACTCGACCGGCGGGCGGACGGTGCGCGTCCAGCCGGGCACGCAGATCGTCGAGCCGATGGTCGCCTGCGTCACGTCGGGATTGAGGACGCCGGGTGTGCGCACGGGATCCGCGACGACCGAGCCGGCGGGCGCGCCGTGACGCTCGAGGCTGAGCACGAGCGCGACGAGCAGCAGAGCCACGGCCCCGAGCAGGAACAGCTGTCGTGTTGTCATCTAGGACAACGGTAGCGAGCGGCCGCCCGCGGCCGCAAGACGCTCTTGCGGCCGCGTCCGCAAGACGAGCGCGCCGGCGAGGCCCCAGACGCAGTACGCCACCCACGGATCACCGATCACGTCGGTCTGGATGGCGAGCACAAGGACGGCAGCGAAGGCGGCGGCGAGCGCGGCCGCCCAGCCGTCGTCACGCCCCGCGCGCACGAGCCCTGCGAGCAGCGCGAGGCCCCACACCGTCCACAACAGCGAGCCGAGCACACCGAGCTCGACGCCGATCTCCGTGTAGTTCGACTCGCCCGCCTTGATCGGAGTCGCTCCGCCGGTGCGCGATGCCGTCTGACCGACGTTGCCGAGCCCGAAGCCCTGCGGGTGGTGAATCATCGTGCGCGCACCTTCGCGCAGGCTGACCCAGTGCGAGCGCAGCGACGGCTCGTTCGCGCTCGTTGCCGTGAAGCCGGCAGGATTGCTCCGCGTCTGCACTCCCGACGTTCGTCCAGCAGCAGCGACGGGGCACGGCTTGCGATCGTGCTGGTAGCAGCGGTCGGCCTTCGTCCAGTTGCCCGTCGGGCCGATCTTCGGGAACACGTGCGCCCACCCGAATGCCGTCGCGACGATCAGCACCGCGGCGCCGAGCTCGAGCGGGCGCCGCCGCACAGCCGCCAGCACCACGAGCCCGGCGGCCAAAGCAAGCAGCGACGCGCGAGAGAACGTCCAGAGCAGCCCGGCGGCGCTCACCACGACGAGCGCGACGACCGCGATATGCCGGCGCAGCGCCGCCGCGGCCACGAGCAGCGCCACGACGAACAGATAGCTGCTCGCGAGCGGACTGAGGAATGTCGAGACGAGCCGGCGCAGGAACGGCTTGTCGCCGCCCACGTTGTAGATGAAGTTCTCCGGCAGGCCCGCAACGTACGGATGGACGCCGGTGCCGTGGTAGTCGTAGCCGAGGTGGCGGTGGAAGTAGTCGACCACACCGTTCGTCCGCCACCAGCCGATCGACACCACGTATACGTCGGCGAGACCGAGAGCGGCGACGAAGCCGGCGACGCCGAGAAGGGTCCACGCGAGCCGCCGCAGGTCGTCGCGGCGGAGCGACAGCGAGCGACCGAGGAAGTAGGCGCCGACCGGAATGACGTCGTGGCGCAGCGCCAGCGCGACGGTGTGCCCGGTCGCGTGGCCGCCGAGCGCGGACTGCGGGACCGCCGCGTACCCGACGGCGAGCGCGGCGAACGCGAGCGCGAGCCAGTCGCCGATCCACGGCCGGAAGGGCAGTCGCCGCTCACGCAGCGCGTCCCGGAGGACGTGGAGGAGCGCGACGGCGAGCAGGATCTCCTTCCACGCCGCGAGCGCGGTGAGCGTCGAGCCGCGCACCCCGGCGGCGTAGAGCGCAGCCATGACCGCGTTGTGCAGCGCCAGGCCGACGAGGAAGAGGTAGAGCGCCGCGACCGGCCTGCGCCAGACCGCGACCGCCGCGACGGCGAGGAGCAGCGCGTAGAGGCCGAGCTCGACGACCGTCACGACGGCGAGGGTACAGCGGGCGGGGGCGCCTGGCGCCCCCGCCTGCTGTTCAGGACAGGCTCAGCCGGGGCCCCACGGCTCGCTGCCAAGAAACACAGCCGCCGCAGACAGCACCAACATCAACAGCACCAACCTCACGTACACGGCGTTACGGAACATGGACTCCTCCTTCAAGGCTCGAGAGCCGCCCAGGCGAGCGACTCGGATGGACGCCGGGGTCAGGGCTCAGCCCGGGCCCCACGGCTCGCTGCCAAGGAACACAGCCGCCGCAGACAGCACCAACATCAACAGCACCAACCTCACGTACACGGCAGTGCGGAACATGGGCTCCTCCTTTGGAGCTCGCAGTCCCTCGGACGAGGGACTTGGGGTTGCCGACCGAACGAAACAGGGACTTTGCCGGATGTCAAGCGAAATTGGTGATTGACGATCAGGTGACAACCCTGCATGATCATGATCGAATGCCACACGACCTTTCGCCAGCGGCGGGCGAGACGATCGGGCAGCGGCTCAAGCGCCTGCGACTGGACCGAGGTCTGTCGCAGCGCGAGCTGGCTGCCCCTGGAGTCTCCTACGCCTACATCTCCCGCATCGAGGCGGGCACCCGCCAGCCCTCGGTGAAGGCGCTCCGGCGCCTGGCCTCGAAGCTCGCTGTCTCGGCTGACTATCTCGAGACCGGCTCGCAGATCGACCCCGCAGCCGAGCGCGAGATCCGGTTGTCGGATCTCGAGCTCGCCGTGCGGCTCGGTGAATGGGACGGCGCCGAGGAGCAGCTGAAGGCCGCGGTTGCGGAAGCCGTCAGCGACGGCGACCGGGCATCCGCCCTCCGCGCGCGCGTCGGCCTTGCCATCCTCGCGTCGGAGCGGCGGGAGCACTCGAGGGCCGCGGAGCTATTGGAGGCGGCGATCGAAGACGAGCCCTTCGCACCCGCGGAGCGGTACGACATCTACCACAACCTCGGACGCATGTACACGGAGGCGGGTCGCCCGCAGGAAGCAGTCGACCTCTTCGAGCGCTGCATGGCAGCGGTGGAGGAGAACGGTGACGTATCCCTCGCTGCTCGCTACGCCACCCAGTTGAGCTACGCGCTGAGCGACATCGGCGAGCTCGGTCGGGCGGAAGCCGTTGTCCGACACGCGCTGGACAGCGTCAAGGACACCGAGGATCCGTACATGCGGGTGCGGTTGTACTGGTCGATCGCGCGACTCGCCCACACCGAAGGTCGCGAGAGTGTCGCTCTGACGAACGTGCGGAAGGCGATCGCGTTGCTCCAGGCGACCGAGGACACGTTCCACCTCGCACGAGCCCACATCCTTGCCGCGTACATCACACTCGCCCGCGACGACGCCGACGCTGCTGAACAGCACCTCGATCACGCCGAGCAACTGCTCGGAGGAGCGCCCTCGTCCCAGGATCTCTTCGAGATCGTCACCCAGCGCGCGCGTGTGGCCGTATTGCGGAAGCAAGCCGACCTGGCGGTTGGCCTCGCGCTCCGTGCCGTCGAGCTCGCCGGTGCCGACGCGCCTGTCGACCGCGGCCTGGCGCTCTCCGCCCTCGGCGAAGGACTCACGCTCACGGGCGACTACGACGCGGCAAACAACGCGTTCAGCGAGGCTGTCGAGCTACTCGAGGTGCAGGGACGCTGGCACCACGCGGCGGTGGCATGCACTGCTTGGGGACGCATGCTTCGCAAGAGCGGCAGCGAGCAGCGCGCGATGGACACACTCGAGCGCGCAGCAGTGCTCGGCATGCGCACTACCCCGGCTTCGGCGCACACCGAGCGTTGACCGTCGAGCTCGGCGTCGCTCCGCGAGGCCCGTACTCCCTCTCGCTCTCGGCCCGGCTTGCGAGCGACGCCACTCGTACGTTCCGCGACGGCCTGTTCACGCAGGTGCTCGACGTCGACGGCCGGGTCGAGGTCGCCCGCGCCTGGCAGACGCCGCAGGGAACGGTGGCCATCGTGGCGGAGTCGGCGGCGGGCGCGGACCGCCTGCGCTGGATCCTCGCGCTCGACGACGACCATTCGGACTTCCTGCGGCTCGTCCGCGACGACCCGATGCTCGGCCGTGCGTCGCACGCGCTGCGCGGCCTTCGGCCCGTACGGGTGCCCACCGTCGCCCAGGCGCTCCTGCGTGCGTTCTGCGGCCAACTGATCGAGGCGAAGGTCGCGCGGCGGCTCGAGCAAAGGATCATCCGGACGATCTGCCCTGTAAAGATCTGCCCCGGGGGCCCCGACCGCCTGCACGTCTCACCGGCGACGAGCGACCTCGCAACGGTCGCCCCGATGCAGCTGCGAGCGCTCGGCCTACACACGCGGCGGGCCGCCGCGCTCGTGCGCCTCTGCCGATCGATCGACCTCGAGCGGCTCCACGCGCAGCCGACGGGGGCGATCGTGCGGCGCCTCGAGCGCGAGCGCGGGCTCGGGCCGTGGTCGATCGGCGTCGTGTGCCTCCAAGGGCTGGGCCGTGTGGACCACGGGCTCGTCGGCGATCTCGGCCTCGTCAAGCTGCTGCGCGCGCTGCGCGGCCGCCCGGTCGAGGGCTGGGAGACCGCCGAGCTGCTCGAGCCGTACGGCGAGTGGGCCGGCCTCGCGAGCATGTACCTGCTCGCCGGCTTCGGCCGCGGCTTGCTGCCCGTCAGCGAAGCGCACGCCGCGTAGCGATACTCCGCGCAATGGCGGAGAAGAAGATCGCGATCCTCGGCGCGGGCCGCATCGGCGAGGCGCTGCTGTCCGGACTGCTCAGCTCCGGCTGGCGTACGCGCGACAAGATCGTCGTCACGACGCGCAGCGCAGGCCGGGCAGCCGAGCTCAAAGAGCGGCACGGCGTCGAGGCGACCACGTCGAACGCCGACGCGCTACAGGGCGCGCAGCTCGTCGTCGTCGCCGTGAAGCCGCAGGACATCGACGCCCTGCTCGCCGAGATCGGGCCGCTGCTCACGCGCGACCAGACGCTGCTCTCCGTGGCCGCTGCGATCCGGACGGCGTACATCGAGGCGAGGATCGGGGACGACATCCCCGTCGTGCGCGCGATGCCGAACTCGCCGTCGACGGTGCACGAGGGAATGGCGGGGATCTGCGCAGGCGCGCACGCCGGCGACGAGCAGCTCGCGCTCGCCGAAGAGGCGCTGCTGCATCTCGGCCGCGTCGTGCGCGTGCCCGAGTCGTCGATGGACGCGGTGACCGCGCTCTCGGGCTCGGGCCCTGCGTACTTCGCGCTGCTGGCCGAGGCGATGATCGAGGCCGGCATTCTGCTCGGCGTCTCGCGGGAGGTGTCGACGACACTCGTGGTGCAGACGATGTTCGGCACCGCGAAGCAGCTGCGCGACGAGGGCATGCATCCGGTGGAGCTACGCGAATCGGTGACCTCGCCAGGCGGAACGACGATCGCCGCCATCCGCGAGCTCGAGCAGGCCGGAGTCCGCGCCGCGTTCCTGAACGCGATCCAGGCGGCGATGCACCGCGCGCAAGAGCTCTCGCAGGAAGCCTGAGCGCTGGCCCAAGGACGCGGCATCGAGATCGTCGTCGCGGCGGACGCAGAGGGCGCGGCACGCATCGTCGCGGAGCGGCTCGCCGAGGCTGCACGCGCGGGCGGCCATGTCGTGCTCACCGGCGGCTCGACGCCGAAGCGCGCGTACGAGCTGACACCGGAGCTGGCGCCGGACTGGTCGGGCGTCGAGCTCTGGTGGGGCGACGAGCGTTGCGCCCCGACCGACGACGAGCGCTCGAACTACCACATGGCGAGGATCGCGCTGATCGACCGGGTATCGGGCGCGCCGGCGAAGATCCACCGGATGCGCGGCGAGCTCGGCCGCGACGAGGGAGCTCTCCTGTACGAGCAGGAGCTCGGCTCGCTGCAGCGTTTCGACCTGATGCTGCTCGGGCTCGGCCCCGACGGGCACGTCGCGTCGCTCTATCCCGAGCAGCCGACGCTCGACGTGACCGACCGGCGGGCGATCGGCGCGGAGGCGAAGCTTCAGCCCTTCGTCGACCGGATCACGTTGACGCTGCCGATGCTGCGCGCCGCGGACGAGGTGCTGTTCCTCGTCGCCGGCGCCGACAAGGCGGAGGCCGCGCAGCGCGCGTTCGCAGGCGAGCCGTCACGCGCGACGCCCGGCAGCCTCGTGCGCGCCGCCGGCGGGAAGACCGTCGCCGTGCTCGACGCAGCGGCCGCGTCGAAGCTCTAGAGGCCGGCTTCTACGGAAGGATCGGCGAAGCGGGCAGGTCGACGGCGACGTCGCGCTGTGCGGCGAGTCGTTGCAGCACGAGCACCGTGTCGGCGACGGGGACGTCCTCGAGGAACTCCGTCCGCGTCTCGAACGACTCGAGCACGTTCTCGATCGCGACCAGGTAGCCGGCGCGATCTGCCGCGGCGACCGTCGTGAGGGCATCGGCGACGTCGCGCGGGAAGTCGTCCCGGTCGCGCAGCGTGGACGCGAGCGCGCACGCGTCGGCGTCGCGACCGAGCACGAGGAGGGCGAGCGTGCCCGCGTAGCGCCCGATCGGAGACGACGCCTCGGCGGCGCCGGCGTCGAGCGCCCACCGCGCGGCCTCGGCTGCGTCATCCCCCGCGAGCAGCAGCGCCTTCATCGCGCCGATGGGCCGCCCCCACGAGTCGGGCGGCGCCTCCTGCCAGCTCTCGCGGTAGCGCTCCGCCGCGCGTCGCAGCCAGATGTGCGCCTCGTCGCGACGTCCGTCCATCAGCAGGCTCAGGCCCGCCGCCCACGCCGTGTTCCCGAGGCGCGTCAACTGGCGCTGGCGCGGGTCGTCGTCGATCGCATCGTCGAGGCGGCTCTCGCCGTCCTCGTAGCGCGCCACCGCCGCGTCGGCACGTTCTGCCCAGTCCATGCCGTGCAGTATTCACGGCTTGCCGAGGTCGAGCCGCGGAACGAGCTCCCTGATTGACTGACCAGTCAACAGGTCGCTATGGTGGCGCCCGATGCGGGAGCTGCGAGAGGTCCTCTTCGTCGACGGCGTGCGCACGCCGTTCGGCAAAGCCGGCCCGAAGGGCCAGTACTGGCGCACCCGCGCCGACGACATGGCGGTCAAGGCCGTCCGCGAGCTCCTGCGACGGAACCCCGAGATCCCGCCCGAGCGCATCGGCGACGTCGTCCTCGCCGCCACGGCGCAGGTCGGCGACCAGGGCCTCACGCTCGGCCGCGACGTCGCGCTGCTCGCCGGCATCCCGGAGACGGTGCCCGGCTTCGCAGTCGACCGCATGTGTGCGGGAGCGCTCACGGCGGTCACGGCGGCCGCCGGCGAGATCGCGTTCGGCGCGGTCGACGTCGCGCTCGCGGGCGGCGTCGAGCACATGGGGCATCACCCGATGGACGAGAACGTCGACTTCAACCCGCGCTTCGTCTCCGAGCGGCTGATCGACGAGTCGGCCGCGTCGATGGGCCAGACGGCGGAGAACCTGCACGACCGCTTCCCCGCGATCACGAAGGAGCGGGCCGACGCGTTCGCGCTCGC
>DATCOE010000007.1:0-6895 GCA_036564885.1 Gaiellaceae bacterium
CGCCGATTTCGCATGCGGACGACGCTCAAGAGAGGAATGGGTCGTGCCGCGACCGTGAACGGCAACGGTCGCGCGGTCCTGCCTCCCCCGGTAATCGAGCCGATACGGCGCTACAAGGCGCCCGAGCCGCCGCCCCGTTCGGCGCGCAGCACCGCCGCGAAGGTCTTCGGCTGGATCCTGCTCGCGCTCGTGGTGATCGTCAGCGGCCTCGCGGGCGGGCTCTACCTCTACGGCCACGAGACGCTGAACGCGATCGCGCCGCACTCGGCGGCCGTCAAGGCGACGGAGCCCGACCTCGCGCTCCCCACGGCATCGGAGCCGGCAACGGCGCTGATCGTCGGCTACGACGCGCGCGCCGGTAGTGAGGGCTTCGGCCTCGCCGACTCGCGTTCCGACACGATCATGCTCGTCCGGGCCGACCCGACGACGAACACGCTCTCGCTGCTCTCGTTCCCGCGCGACCTGCAGGTGCCGATCTACTGCGACCCGATCACGGCGCTCAGGACCGACCGGATCAACTCCGCCTGGTCGACCTGTCGGACGAGCCCCCCGCGCGGGACGCTCGACACCGTCCAGAAGCTGACGGGCCTGTCGGTGAACTACCTGATCACGATCAACTTCCACGGCTTCAAGCTGCTCGTCAACAGGCTGCACGGCGTCTACATACAGGTCGACCACCGCTACATCAACACCGTCGGTGGCCCGAGCGGCTACGCGAAGATCAACCTCGAGCCGGGCTATCAGAAGCTCGATGGGGAGCAGGCACTCGACTTCGTCCGCTTCCGCCACACCGACTCCGACGTCTACCGGCTCGCCCGCCAGCAGCTCTTCCTCGAGGCGCTCAAGGACCGGCTGGCGACGAGCCTGTCGCTCACGAGCCTCCCAGGCGTCATCGGTGCGCTCAAGAGCAACGTCCAGATCGCGCGAGGCGGCTCGGGTGGAGCGCCCAGCCTCGAGGAGATCCTCGCGTACGCCGGCCTTGCCTACCACCTCGGAGGTGGGCGCCTGTTCCGTGTCACGATTCCGAACCTCGTCGACTGCGGCTACCTCAACGCGCAGGTCTGCGCCCAGCCTTCCGACATCCAGACGGCGGTGGCGTCGTTCTCCCATCCCGACGTGACGCTGCCGAACCGCGCGAACGCGGTGGCCGCCGGCCTCAAGCCGAAGCAGCCGAAGCAGCCCAAGCTGAAGCGCGCGGCGATCACGACGCTCGTCCTCAACGGGACCACCGTCCCTGGGCTTGCGCGCGACACGTCCTACAAGCTCGCACTGCAGGGCTTCCACACGGTGCAGCTGCCGCCTCCGACCTCGGCGGACGCGCCGACGAAGACCTACGACACGACGTACGTCTACTACGACGCGGTGCAGCCGAACGCGAAGCAGGCCGCACGTCAGGTGGCTGTGGCGTTCGGGCCGCACGCGGTGAGCGCGCCGCTTCCGCCGGAGATCGCGCCGTTCGCACAGGAAGCGGGCAATCCGCTCACCGTGGTCATCGTCGGCTCGACGTTCGACGGGCAGCTCATCGACCCTCAGGCGACGATCGTTGCGACGCCGACGCATCAGGCTCCTTCGGTGCGCAACGACCCGGGGTACGCGCTCGCCTCGATCCAGGGCGTCCGCGCGAAGGTCGGGTTCCCGCTGCTCGTGCCGCACACGATCGAGAGCGGCTCGTATTTCGCGCAGCTCGATCCGGTCCGCGCCTACAAGCCCGCCCCGGGCCACGGCGCCGTCTGCCTGACGTTCCAGACCGCCGCAGAAAACGTCTACTGGCAGATCATGGAGACCGACTGGACGGACGCTCCCGTCATCCGGCACCCGACCGAGCACGTGAAGCTCGGCGGCCGCAGCTTCGACCTCTACACGGTGGGCGGCAACATCCACATGGTCGTGCTCCGCCAGGGTGATGCGAGTTACTGGGTCGTGAACACGCTGCGCGACGAGCTCTCGAACGAGACGATGCTCGCGATAGCCAAGGGCCTCCAGCCGCTCGGAAAGTAGGCTTCGCCCGTGGCAAAGATCGGGATGTTCGGCGCCGGCTACGTCGGCCTCGTCACGGGGGCGTGCTTCGCCGACCTCGGTCACGAGGTGGTGATCCGCGACGTCATCCCGGAGCGGATCGAGCGCCTGCGCGCGGGCGAGGTGCCGATCTACGAGCCCGGCCTCGAGCTCGTGTTCGAGCGCAACAAGGACCGGATCCACTTCACGCTCGACATCGCCGAGGCCGTGGACGGCGCGGACTTCCTCTACGTGGCGGTCGGGACGCCGCCGACCGAGTCCGGCGACGCCGATCTCGCGGCCGTCTGGTCGGTGATCGACGAGCTTCCGGCCGAGCTGCCGAGTCGCCCCGTCGTCGTGATGAAGAGCACCGTGCCTGTCGGCACCGGCGTGCACGTGCGCTCGCGTCTCGACTCCCGCGGCCTCCAGGGCGTCGGCTACGTCTCGAATCCGGAGTTCCTCGCCGAGGGCAGTGCGGTGGCGGACTTCATGAACCCGGACCGCGTCGTGATCGGCGCCTTCGACGACGCGGACGGCGACCGCGTCGTCGAGTTGCACGGCGACGTCAAGACCGAGTTCGTGCGCACCGACGTCCCGTCCGCGGAGCTCGTGAAGCTCGCGGCCAACGCGTTCCTGTCCACGCGGATCAGCTTCATCAACGAGATCGCGAACGTCTGCGAGCTCGTCGGCGCCGACGTCGTCGACGTCGCGCTTGGGGTCGGCCTCGACCATCGCCTCGGCTCGCACTTCTTGCGTGCCGGCGTCGGCTTCGGCGGCTCGTGCTTCCCGAAGGACGTGACCGCGCTGAAGCAGCTCGCCGGCAACTCCGGCTACCCGTTTCTGCTGCTCCAGGCGGTGTGGGAGGTCAACGAGCTGCAGAAGCGGCGCGTCGTCCAGAAGCTGCAGAAGCATCTCGGCCCGCTTCGCGGCAAGAAGGTCGCGTTGCTCGGTCTCGCGTTCAAGCCGAACACGGACGACATGCGCGAGGCGCCGAGCCGCGTGATCGCCTACCGGCTGCTCTCCGAGGGCGCGGAGGTCCGCGCCTGGGATCCGGTTGCGCACCCGGACGACCTGCGGGGCATCGACCTCTGCGACACGGTGGCCGAGACGGTCCGCGACGCGGACGCGGCGGTGATCGTCACCGAGTGGCCCGAGCTGCGCTCGATTATCTCGCCCGAGATTCGCGATTCGATGGCGCGCCCCGTGATCATCGACGGTCGGAACCTGCTCGATCCTGTCGCGGCCCGCGAGGCAGGCTTCGTCTACGAGGGCATCGGCCGCCCGCGGCACGCGTCCCCCGCTGAGCCCGGGCCGCAGCTCTAGCGCTGATGGAGGCGCTGCTCCTCGCAGGTGGCAAGGCCGAGCGACTCGGCGAAGCGGCGCAGGGGCTGCCGAAGCCGCTCGTGCCCGTCGGCGGCTTCCCGCTCGCGGAGTACACCGTCGCCCGCCTCGTCGGCGCCGGCGTGACGCGTGTAATCGTCGCGTGCAGGGCCGGCCAGGAGGAGGCGTTCGTGAAGGCGCTCGGCGGCATCGGCGCGGAGATCTCTCCGGTCGGCGAGCCGGAGCCGCTCGGACGCGGCGGCGGGCTGAGGCTCGCCGCGTCGCAACGCCGTGAAGAGGGACCGGTGCTGGCACTCAACGGCGACGAGCTGCTCGACGTCGACTTCAGGGCGCTGTTCGACGAGCACGGCCGCTCCGGCGCCGCGGCGACGATCGTCGTCGCGCAGGTGCGCTCGCCGTTCGGCGTCGTCGACCTCGAGGCGGACGGGCGGGTGACCGGCTTCCGCGAGGGCCCGCTGCTCGACGACTGGGTCAACTCCGGCGTCTACACGCTCGGCGACGAGGCGATCGCCCGGCTGCCGGAGAAGGGCGACCACGAGCAGAGCACGTTCCCCGAGCTCGCCCGCGAGGGCAAGCTGCACGGCTTCCGGCACGGCGGCGTCTGGCTCACCGTCAATACGCCGAAGGATCTGCGCCGCGCGGAGGACTACATGTCCGAGCATCCCGAGTGGCGCCCGCGCAGGAGGACCGAGTGACCGGGCTCGACTCGCCGAATCTCGAAGGTCTCGACCGCTGGGCATTCGATCCGCGCCGGGTCGAGAAGCCGTGGGGCTGGGAGTTGATCTGGGCCGAGACAGAGCTGTACGTCGGCAAGATCCTCTGGGTCCGCGCAGGCTTCTCGCTCAGCCTCCAGTTCCACAACGAGAAGGACGAGAGCTGGTATGTCCAGAGCGGCAAGGCGACGCTCGAGCTGGGCGACGCGGGGCAGGGGAGCCTCAACACCGAGGTGATCGCCGAGGGAGCCTGCTTCCGCTACCGCCCCGGGACGGTCCACCGCGTGACCGCGCTGCAGGACACGACGATCCTCGAGGTCTCGAGTCCGCACCTGGACGACATCGTGCGGCTCGAGGACGCCTACGGGCGGGCGGGGACGAGCGACCCCTGAGCTTGGTCGCTGCCACGCTCGTGCACGCGTCGCGCGTCAGTTTCTCTCTGTGCCGGTGAAGAGGGCGTGCAGGTCGAGTGAGGGAGCGTGCGTGTCTGTGGCGAGGGAGACGTACTTGCGAGCGAGCGCGTCCTTGGCGGCTCCGAGGATCGTGCTGACGAGGCCGAGCGTTTCTGCGAACTGCGCCGGCTCGAGCTCGGCGAAGACGCGGCTCCACGTCGCCTCTTCGAGCGCGTTGAAGGCGGTCTGTACCTCCGACAGGTCATAGCCCGCGTTGAAGCGTTCTTGTGCGATCTGCTGGGCGTAGGCGAGTACGGACGCCATGTCGCGACTGCTGAGAGCCTCCAACAGCTGGTCGAACAGCGCTTCCAGGCGCCGGTGGACCTCGTCTGCGCCGGCGGCTTCGTAGTGGCGGGTGTGCGTTCGCGCGAGCGCTACGTCTGCCGCGTCGACGATCGCCTGGCGCTCTCGGGTGAGGAACTCCGTCGTCTCCACCACTCGAGTATGCGGGAAACGCCGCCGCCGGAGAGCCGCAGGCCGAGGGTCCGGCGCGAACCTTGACATATGCGTGTTAAGGTGCGCGCATGGACGGACTGAAGGTCGGGGAGGCGGCGGCGCGCACGGCGTGGTCGCCTCGGATGCTCCGGTATCTCGAGCACCTCGGCCTCGTCGTCCCGAACCGCACCTCCACCCGCTACCGTCTCTACGGGCTACGCGAGCTGAACCAGCTCCGGTCGCTCGCCGAGTTGCGCGGGCGGTTCGGTCTCGAGATCTCGGATCTCCTCTTCGCGGCGCGGCTCCGGCGTGAGCCGGAGCTTCGAAAGGCCGTCGACGGCTGGTTCGCCGGCGCCGACGACCTCGCGTGGGTCGAATGGGAGCAGCGCAAGCACGAGCGGCTACTCGCCGCGTAGAGGCTTCTAGGAAAGGAACTGATGGCAACGACAAAACGCTACGACGTCAAGGATCTCGCCCTCACGGCGGAAGGCAAGCGGAGGATCGAGTGGGCCGACCGGCAGATGCCGGTGCTCGCTGCGATCCGCGAGCGCTTCGAGCGCGAGCAGCCCCTGGCGGGCTATCGCATCGCGGCCTGCCTGCACGTCACGACGGAGACCGCGAACCTCATGCGGACACTGAAGGCCGGCGGCGCCGACGTGGTGCTGTGCGCGTCGAACCCGCTCTCGACACAGGACGACGTCGCGGCGGCGCTCGTGGAGGAGTACGACATCTCGTGCTTCGCCATCAAGGGCGAGGACCACGACACGTACTACTCGCACATCGAGGCCGCGGTCGACCACAAGCCGCACTTCACGATGGACGACGGCGCCGACGTGATCAGTGTCCTCCACTCGGCACGGCGTGAGCAGCTCGGCGACGTGATCGCCGGCACCGAGGAGACGACGACCGGCGTCATCCGCCTGAAGGCCCTCGAGGCCGAGGGCAAGCTCGGCTTCCCGATCATCGCGGTCAACGAGGCGATGACGAAGCACATGTTCGACAACCGCTACGGCACGGGCCAGTCGACGATCGACGGGATCATCCGCGCGACGAACGTGCTGCTCGCAGGCAAGAAGTTCGTCATCGCCGGCTACGGCTGGGTCGGGCGCGGCGTCGCGTCGCGGGCCCGCGGCCTGGGCGCGCACGTGATCGTCACCGAGGTCGACCCGATGAAGGCGCTCGAGGCGGTCATGGACGGTCTCGAGGTGCTGACGATGGAGGCCGCCGCGAAGATCGGCGACATGTTCTGCACCGCGACGGGCGACAAGAACGTCATCGCCGCGCAGCACTACCCGCTGATGAAGGACGGGACGATCCTCGCGAACACCGGCCACTTCAACGTCGAGATCGAGATCCCCGCGCTGCGGGCGCTCGCGAGCGAGACCCGAATGGCGCGCGAGTTCGTCGAGGAGTTCACGATGGACGACGGCCGCCGCATCTACCTCATCGCCGACGGCCGCCTCGTCAACCTCTCGGCCGCCGAAGGGCATCCCGCCCTCGTGATGGACATGTCCTTCGCGAACCAGGCCCTCGGCCTCGAGTACGCCGTGCAGCACGCCGGCGAGCTCGAGCGGAAGGTGTATCCCGTGCCGGCGGTGATCGACCACGAGATCGCGCGCCTGAAGCTCGCGACCATGGGGATCGACATCGACGTCCTTACCGAGGCGCAGCAGAAGTACCTGGCCTCGTGGGACGAGGGAACCTGAGCCGATCCGGCGCCTCTGCGTCTGCCACGTCCCGCGACTCAGTCGCGGGACGTGGCATTTTAGGCGCCATGCAATCAGGCCCTGAGCAGGAGCTCGACCCCGATCGGATCGCCCGCCTCGAGGAGGACGGGCCGCGCGTCGTGCTGCTCGACCAGCGCCGGCTCCCCGACGAGGAGGTCGACCTCGTCTGCACGACCGCCGCAGAGGTGGCCGAGGCGATCCGGACGCTCGCCGTCCGCGGCGCGCCCGCGAT
>DATCOE010000008.1:0-2943 GCA_036564885.1 Gaiellaceae bacterium
GCTTCGCTACGTCGTGAGGACGGAGACGACCTCGCGCACGGCCTCCGACGACGCTTGCAGCGCCTGCTGCTCCTCGTCCGAGAGGTCGAGCTGGATGATCTCTTCGATCCCGCCGGGGCCGAGCTTCACGGGCACGCCCATGTAGAGGCTGTCGATGCCGTACTCGCCCTCGAGGTACGCGGTGCACGGAAGCACGCGCTTCTCGTCGAGCATGATCGAGTCGACCATCTGCGCGGCGGCCGCGCCGGGTGCGTACCAGGCCGAGGTGCCCATCAGGTTCACGAGCTCGCCGCCGCCCTTGGCGGTGCGCTCCACCATCTTCTGGATCTCATCCTCGGAGACGAGCTTGCGCAGCGGGACGCCGCCGACGGTCGTCGCGGAAACGATCGGCACCATCTGGTCGCCGTGGCCGCCGAGCACCGTCGCCTGGACGTCCTTCACCGATGAGCCGGTGGCCCAGGAGATGAAGGTCGAGAAGCGCGCGGTGTCGAGGATCCCCGCCATGCCGAGCACACGCTGCTTCGGCCACTGTGAGACGTTCTTCGCGACATGGCACATCGCGTCGAGCGGGTTCGACACGACGATCAGGATCGCGTCGGGGCTCTGTGCCGTCACCTTCTCGGTGACGTCCTTCACGATCTTCTCGTTCGTCGCGACGAGGTCGTCGCGCGACATCCCGGGCGAGCGCGGCAGCCCCGCTGTGATCACGACGACCGACGAGCCCGCGGTCTCCACGTAGTCGTTGTGCCCGGAGACGTTCGGCTCAAAGCCGAGCACGGCGCCCATCTGGTTGATGTCGAGCGCCTTGCCCTGCGGCAGACCTTCCTTGATGTCGACGAGTACGACATCCGCGTAGTCGCGGGTCGCGAGCACCTGCGCGCACGTCGCACCGACGTTGCCCGCCCCGACCACTGTGATCTTCCGCCTCTGGCTCATGCCGGTACTCCCACCTCCAGCTCCTCGATGATTGCGTCGGCGCCCTCGCTCGTCCCGACGACTCGATGCGCCACGGTCGGCGAGTGTACGTAAAGTCCGGCCGGTGACGTTGCAGGAAGCCGCAGTCAAGGCCGATGCGCTCGCGCAGGAGGGCTCCGCGCGCGAGCTGGCCGACCTGCGCGCGCAATGGGGCGACGATCTCGAGGCGGCGGCGCGCAGCGCCGATTTCCGCGAGCGGGCGGTCGCCTTCCGGGCGATCGGGCAGTTCCGCTGGCGTCAGAAGGAGGAGCTGCTGCGCCGCGGCCTCGACGACGAGAGCCCGGCGGCCCGCGGCTCGGCGCTGCTCTCGCTCGAGCTGCTCTCGCGCGACCACCCGAGCACGATCAACAGCGTGCGGTCGCTCCTGCACAACCTCGCGACCGTCGACGGGAATGCCGCCGTGCGCCGCCTCGCGATCGTCTGCCTGCGCAACGGCTCGCCTCAGCGGGAGACGATCGTGCTGCTCGACGGTCTCGCCGAGGACGACGAAGCTGAGCCGGAGCTGCGCCAGGCGGCCGCGAAGGTCTCGCAGACGCTCAAGCGCAAGCCGAAGCCCCAGTCGAAGAAGTAGGGGCCTCGCGCCGGATCAGGATTTCTTCCGAGCGTGGGGGTGCGCTTGGAAGTACAACTCCCGACGGCGTCGATCGGACACGTGGGTGTAGAGCTCGGTCGTCGCCAGATCCGCGTGCCCCAGCATCTCCTGGACGGAGCGCAAGTCGGCGCCGCCTTCCAGCAGGTGCGTGGCGAACGAGTGGCGCAGGAGGTGGGGGTGGACGCGGCCGGGCTCGAGGCCCGCGGTCTCGGCGAGGCGGCGCAGAATGAGGAACGCGCCGGCGCGGGTCAGCCCGCCGCCGCGTGCGTTCAGGAAGAGCTCCGGCCGGTGCCGCGCGTCGAGGTACGGCCGGCCGCGTGAGAGGTAGCGGCGCAACGCCTCGACGGCCTCACGGCCGACCGGCACGACGCGCTCCTTCGAGCCCTTGCCGATACAGCGAACGATCCGCTGCTCGAGGTCGACCCCGTTGCGCTCGAGCCCGACGGCCTCGCTGACGCGCAGTCCGGCGCCGTAGAGGAGCTCGACGAGCGCGCGGTCGCGGAGCGAGCGGGGGGTCGTCCCTGCCGCCGCCTCGATCAGGCGCTCGGCCTCCCCGGGCGAGAGCGTGCGCGGCAGGGTGCGCCGGCGGCGCGGCAGCTCGAGCTCGGCGGCGGGGTTGTCGCCGCGCACGCCGAGCAGCACCTGGTGGCGGTAGAACGAGCGCAGCGCCGCCACGCGGCGGGCGATCGTGGTCCCCGCGAGTCCGGCGGCGCGCATCGACGCGATGTAGGCGGCGAGCTGATCCGGCGTGGCTTCGTCCGGGGGGCCTCCCAGCCAGGCGCAGAAGTCGGCGAGGTCGCGCTTGTACGCATCGACCGTCCGCGGTGCGAGCCGCGCGGTCGAGAGTGCGAGGAAGGACTCGACGGAGGTGCCCATCGACCCTCTGCATTCGGCCTCGGCGGTCGCACGCCTCCCGGCCCCGCCTTGTAACAGACTGTTACAAGCATGTTCAGGCTCGTTGCCGCTCCTCGCGGGGGCGGTAGATGTTGTCGTGCAAGCTCGGCCCGGACCGGAGGCCGGCTCCGGCTTCCCAGAACATCTGGGCGATCGACGGCCCGCGTGATTGTCGCCGCCGGTCGATCTCACGCAGCAGGTGGACGAGCTCACGGATCCGCTCGTAGCTCGGCCACACATCGACTGTCGCCGACGAACCGTCACCAGACCGTGCCAAGTAACAGTCTGTTACGAGGGCCAGGTGCGGGGAGGGCTAGGAGCGGGGATGGGCGCTGTCGTACACCTTGCGCAGGTGGCGTGCGTCGACATGGCTGTAGATCTGCGTCGTCGAGAGCGAGCTGTGGCCGAGCAGCTCCTGGATCGTCCTCAGGTCGGCCCCGCCCTCGAGGAGATGGGTGGCGAACGCATGGCGCAGGCGGTGA
>DATCOE010000009.1:0-35123 GCA_036564885.1 Gaiellaceae bacterium
CGTCCGCCCCGATAGCCGACTCAGAAAGCAGCGCCAGCACTCTCGCGGCATCGCCCGACGGCTCGACGCCGGGCGGCTCGGCCACCTCGAGCCCGAAGCAGGACAGCAGGTCGGCGGCGCACGTCAGGGGCGACGCGCCGAGCTTGAGCAGCGCGTTCGTGCCCGCCGAGAGCGCCGACGTGATCTCTCCCGGCACCGCGAACACCTCGCGGCCTTCCTCGAGCGCCAGGTCGGCGGTGATCAACGCGCCGCTGCGCTCGCGCGCCTCGACCACGGCGGTCGCCGCGGCGAGGCCCGCGACGATGCGGTTGCGCGCCGGAAAGCGCCACGGCGCCGGCTCCACGCCGGGCGCGTATTCCGCGACGATCAGCCCGGCCGCGGCGATGCGGCGCGCGAGCTCAGCGTGCGCCGCCGGGTAGTCGCGGTCGATGCCGCAGCCGAGCACCGCGATCGTGTGTCCGCCCGCCTCGAGCGCGCCACGGTGGGCCTCGGCGTCGATCCCGCGCGCGAGCCCGCTGACGACCACGAGCCCGGCGCGCGCGACGTCCCGCGCGAGCGTCCTCGCCGCGGAAGCGCCGTAGCCGGAGCACGCGCGCGCGCCGACGATCGCCACGGCGGGACGCGAGAGCAGCTCCAGGTCCGCGTGCCCGCGCAGGAACAGCCCCGGCGGCGGGTCGTGGATGACGCGCAGCAGGGGCGGAAACGTGGGCGCCGACCGCGCGAGGAAACGAAAGCCGTCCGCAGCGAGCCGCTGCTCGTACGCCCACGCGTCGAACGCGCGCAGATGCGCCGCCCAGCGCGAGCCGATGGGCGGCCGGATCAGATGCGTGCCGGTCTCCGACGCGAACACCGCGAGCGCCAGCTCGCTCACGCCGCGAGCTCCCGCGGCGCGCGGTAGGCAAGCGCCTCCCCGAGATGGTCGGGCCGCACCTCCTCCGCCCCCGCCAACGCTGCGATCGTGCGTGCGACCCGCGCGACGCGCGCCCGACCGCGTCCCGAGAGCGGCAGCGTGTCGACGGCGCGCGTCAGCAGCTCGTCGGTCTCCGCGGTGCGCCGAAGCGGAGCGACCGCAAGCAGCTCGCGGGCCGACGCGACCCGCTCCGCGACAGGCTCCGACGCCTCCCCCGGCCCCGCGGCGAGCTCGACCGACCGCGGACGCGGGACCGCGATGACGAGATCGAAGCGGTCGAGCAGCGCGCGCGAGAGCTTGTCGCGGTACGCGGCGAGGCGCTGCGCCGAGCACGAGCACTCCGCGCCCGGGTCGCCCCGCGCACCGCAGGGACAGAGGTTCATCGTCGCGACCAGCTGGAACCGCGCGGGGAAGATCGCACGACCCGCGGCGCGCGCGATGCAGACGAAGCCGTCTTCGAGCGGCTGGCGCAGCGCTTCGAGCGTCGGCCGCGGGAACTCGGCGAGCTCGTCGAGGAGCAGCACACCCCGGTGCGCCAGGCTCGCTTCGCCCGGGCGGATGCCGGGGCCGCCCCCGACGACCGCAGCGGTCGAAGCGCTGTGGTGCGGCGCACGGAACGGCGGCGTATCGAGCAGCGGCTGCTCGTGCGACAGCAGCCCCGCCACGGAGTGAATGCGCGTGACCTCGAGCGAGGCCTCGGCGTCGAGCGGCGGCAGGATGCCCGGGAGCCGCCGGGCGAGCATCGTCTTTCCCGTTCCCGGCGGGCCGCCCAGCAGCAGGTTGTGCCCGCCTGCGGCGGCGATCTCGAGCACGCGGCGCGCACGCTCGTGACCGCGCACGTCGGCGAGATCCGGGAGCGACGCCGGCTGCGCGATGCGAACCGGCTCGATCTCGTCGGGCTCCTGCTCGCCGCGCAGGTACGCGACCGCGTCGGCGAGGTGCCTGAACGGAAGCGCCACGATGCCCGCGAGCGAGGCCTCTGCTGCGGAGTCCGTCGGACAGAGCAGGCGCTCGATCCCCATGCGCCGGGCGCCTTCCGCGACGGCGAGCACGCCCCCGACACGACGCAGCCGGCCGTCGAGCGCGAGCTCCCCCACCGCCGCGTGCCGGTCGAGCTCCGCGTGCGGCAGCTGCCTCGACGCGGCAAGCACGGCAAGCGCGATCGGCAGGTCGTAGCCCGACCCCTCCTTGCGCAACCCGGCGGGCGCAAGGTTGACGATGACGCGGCCGCGCGGGAACCGCAGCTCGGCGGCGTCAATGCCGCTCCGCACGCGCTGGCGCGCCTCGGCGCACGCTCGGTCGGGCAGGCCGACGATCACGAATGACGGCAGGGTGTTCTCGTAGACGTCTGCCTCGACCTCGACGCGGCGCGGCTCGAGTCCGACGAGCGCATGGGTGATTGCGCGGGCGAGCACGCCTCGACGCTACGCGGGGAACCGTCACGACTCCGTGGAGGCTTCCGCGCGACGACGAACTAGAGGCCTGATGTGGATTGGAGGTGCGTGCGGGGATGGGCCAGACCAAGCGGTTCGGCCGGATCCGGCGCGGGGCATAGCGGTTCCTACGTCCAAGCCGGAGGCGGCTGAAACGCGCCGCGTCTGGCACACCAGCCGTGCGTGCGGCCAATTCACATCAGGCCTCTAGCAGGCGTACGCGACGAGCACGTCTTCGAAGTACTCGCCGGCCCGGCGACCGGTGCGCCGGTTCACGTGGCGGCGCAGGCGTGCACCGAGCCGTAGCCCGGCGGCGTCGAGGATCTCCGGGTAGAGATTGCGGCGGTCGTTGACGACGACGAGCACCGGAGCGCCCGGCACGAGCGCCGCCGCCGCATTCGCGAGCGCACGCGCGACGCCCTCGCTGTACGCGGCGATGGACGCACGCGACGTGCCGGCTTCTGCCGCACCGAGCTCCAGCTCGCGCCGGTCGTCGAGCGAGAGCAGCTCGTACGCGTACTGATGCTGCTCGTGGTAGTCGATCAGGCCGGGATACGGCGGCGAGGTCAGCACGCCGTCGAAGCTCGTCGCGTACTCGACGTCGCACGAATCGCCGCGCAGCACGGTCGCGTTGCGCTCGTCGTCGCGCACCTGCGCGAACGCCTCGATGCGCGCGAGCGTGTCGAGCGTGTAGCGGCGCAGGAATCCAACCGCGGTCTCGACCGGCCTGCACATGCGCTTGTGCTTGTGGCACCAGTACTCGCCGGTCTGCGGCTCGCGGGGCGCCTCGAGATCGAAATGCGCCGCCCGCCGGGCGGAGCGCGCGGCGCGCGAGAGGACGACGCGCAACACGTCGGCGTGCTCGTACTCGGCGGTGAGATCGCGGAACGCGAAGAGCTCGGCCGCGGCGCGCGGTGCGTACCAGCGCCGGAGGTACGGCTCCTTCGGAACGCGCGCACGTCCGACGTCGAGACCGTCGAGCCGCCCGCAGGCGTCGCGCAGGTCGACCGCGAGCGCATCGAGGTCGTAGCGCGCCGTCTTGACGCCGATCAGCAGGCAGTTGAACGCCGCGAGCTCGACTCCCGTCGCGTCGCGCCCCGACTCGAGCGCCTGCACGAGCGTCGTCCCCGAGCCGGCGAACGGATCGAGCACGTGCCCGCCCTCGGGGAGGTAGCGGTCGAGGAGCACCTCGACGAGCTGCGGGATGAACTTGCCGTGGTAGGGGTGCAGGCGGTGGACGTGCTTCGTGCGCACGTTCTCCGGCAAGGCGCGCTCCGACCACGAGAGCTCGAGGTCCAGCGTCGCGTACAGCTCGTCCTGCGTAACGGCCACGAAGCACGGACTTCGACGGCCGCGCCGGAAGCCCTAGTCGGGCTCCGTCATGCCCGGCTCCTAGAGGTTTGATGTGAATTGGCCGCACGCACGGCTGGTGTGCCAGACGCGGCGCGTTTCGCCCGGATCCGGCTTGCACGTAGGACCGCTATGCGCTACGCCGAATCCGACCGAACCGCTTGGTCTGGCCCATCCCCGCACGCACGTCTAATCCACATCAAGCCTCTAGGCCGAGATCAGCGGGCGAAGAAGCGCGCGAGCTCGTCGCGCTCCGCCACGGTGGCCGGGTGCTCGAGCGCCGTGAGCGCCGGCTCCAACTGCTCGGGCCGCCGCGGGCCGACGACCACCGCCGTCACCCGCGCGTCGGCGAGGAGCCAGGCGATCGCGAGCGCAGCCTGGCTCGTGCCGCGCTCGGCGGCCAGGGCGGCGAGCCCGTCGAGCCCACGCCACACGGCATCGTCCTCGAGGAAGTGGGCGTACGGCTCGGGCCGCTGGGTCATCCGCGAGCCCGCGGGCGCCGCCGCGCCCCGCGCGTACTTGCCGGTGAGCCACCCACCGGCCAGCGGGCTGAACGGCGTGAAGCCGAGGCCGGCCTCCACACACAGCGGCAGCACCTCCAGCTCCGCCTCGCGGTCGAGCAGGGAGTACGAGTTCTGCACCCACCCGTAGCGCGTACCGGGCGATGCAGCGAGGGCGTCGCGGAGGTCGGCGCCGTCGACGTTGCTCGCCCCGATCGCACCGACCTTGCCCTCGTGCACGAGCTCGTCGAGCGCGCCGAGCGTCTCGGCGACCGGCACGTCGGGGTCGGGCGCGTGGGTCAGGTACATCTGCACGTGCTCGACGCCGAGGCGCCGCAGGCTGCTCTCGAGCTGGCGCTTCACCCGCTGCGGCGCGAGCCCGTGATCCTCGCCCTCGTCCATCGGGTTGAACGTCTTCGTCGAGAGGACGATCTCGTCGCGGACGCCGGACCCTTTCGTCCGGAGCCAGTCGCCGATCCACGACTCGCTGCGGCCGCCGCCGTACGCGTCGGCGGTGTCGAAGGTCGTGACGCCCGCCTCCCAGGCGGCGTCCATGATCGCGAACGCGTCCTCGCGGCTCTCGCCGCGGCCGAAGAAAGCGGGCGACGACCCGACGCCGCCGAAGCTCCCGCAGCCGAGCACGATCTTCGAGACGCGGATGCCGGTGCTCCCCAGGTAGGCTCGCTCCATGAGCGCGACGGTACTCGACGTCCAGGCGGTCCGCAGCCGGTTCTCGTCCCTGCAGGGCGGCTTTGCCTTCCTCGATGCTCCCGGCGGATCGCAGGTGCCGGACGAGGTCGGAGAAGCGATCGCCCGCGCGCTGCGCGAGGCGAGCGCCAATCTCGGCGCCCCCTACGAGACGGGCAAGCGCGTCGAGGCGATCCTGAACGGCGCGCGCAGCGACGCCGGCCGCTTCCTGGGCTGCTCGTCCGACGACGTGATCTTCGGGACGAACATGACGACGCTCGACTTCATGCTCAGCCGCACCGCGTCACGCGACTGGAAGGAAGGCGACCGCATCCTCGTCAGCCGCCTCGACCACGACGGCGGTGTTGCGCCATGGGTCGAGGTCGCCGCCGACCGCGGCTTCGAGGTCGACTGGATCGACGTCACCGATGACCTCCGTCTCGACTTCGACGATCTCGAGCGGAAGCTCGACGAGCGCACACGCGTCGTCGCCTGCGTCTACGCGTCGAACGCAGTCGGGTCGATCACTGACGCACAGCGCGTCGCGGAGCTCGCGCGCGACGCCGGCGCCCTCTCGTGGATCGACGCCGTCCACTACGCGGCGCACGAGCCGGTGGACGTGCAGGCGATCGGCTGCGACGTGTTCCTCTGCTCGCCGTACAAGTTCTGCGGCCCGCACCTCGGGCTCGCGTACGGGCGGCACGAGCTGCTCGAGTCGTGGCGCCCCTACAAGGCGCGCCCGGCCGGCACGACGCCGGTCGGCCGAAGGTTCGAGACGGGTACGGCGCCGTACGAGCTGCTCGCGGGCTTCTCGGCAACGATCGCGTATCTCGAGTCGCTCGGCGGCCTGGACGTGCTGAAGCCGTACGAGCGGGATCTCGGCCGGCGCTTCCTCGAGACGCTCCCGGAGAACGTGACCGTGTACGGCCTGCAGACGATGGAGGGTCGCGTCCCGACGTTCCTGCTGAACGTGGACGGCGTGGCGGCCGCTACCGTCGCGACGACCATGGCCGAGCGCGGTTACGGCGTGTGGGCGCACGACAACTGGTACTCGCTCGGCCTGCGCGAGAAGCTCCCGTATCCGCAGGACGCGGTACGGGTCGGCTTCATCCACTACAACACGGTCGAAGAAGTCGACGGCTTCGTAAGCGAGCTCGAACGCATCGCTTCGCTCGCTTAACGGGGGAAACCAGTTTCCCCCGTTGGCCCCCTTCTGGCTCGCTGCCGGTGAGACGTGGTCACTGCTGCGCGGAACAAGTTCCGCTCCGCGACGGAGAGCTACGGAGTCTCGCCCGCGAGAATGCGGGCCAGCACGGCGGCGTCGATGTTGCCGCCGCTGACGATGCAAACGACCCGGCCCTCGCCTGCGTCCCCGCGCAATGCCGCGGCAAGGGCGAGCGCGCCCGCACCCTCTGCGACGATCCTGGCTCGCGCGGCGAGGATGCGCATCGCGTGGGCGACCTCGTCGAGCGATACGGCTACGGCGTCGTCGACGAGCTCCCGCGCCCGGTCCCACATCGTGGGCAGCAGCGCACGGCCCCCCGCCCCGTCGACGAACGATGGGCGGTAGTCGATCTCCGTCGGCGCCCCGGCCGCGAGCGACGCGGCGAGCGGCGCAGCGGTCGCGGGCTCGGCCGTGACCACACGTGTGTTCGGCCGCAGCGCCTTGACCGCGCTCGCGATCCCGGTCGTCAGCCCTCCCCCGCCCCACGGCACGACGACCGCGTCGAGCTCCGGCAGGTCCTCGACGAGCTCGAGGCCGATGGTGCCGTTGCCCGCCATCACCGCGTCGTCATCGACCGGGTGCACGAACAGACCGTCGACGCCTTCATAGCGGCGCTCGACCATCGTCTGCCACCAGATCTCGTGCGACACCGAGATGACCTCGCCACCGAGACGCTCGACCGCGTCGAGCTTCGCGCGCGGCGCCGACTCCGGAGCGACGATCCGCGCGCGGACGCCGGCCTCGCGTGCCGCCCACGCAACGCCCTGAGCCATGTTCCCGGCGCTCGCCGTGACGACTCCGCCGGCGAGCTCGGCGGGCGCAGCGGCGCGAACGGCCGACAGCGCGCCGCGCAGCTTGAACGAGCCGATGGGCTGCAACGACTCGAGCTTCAGCCAGATCTCGCACGGCGCGTCGACCTCGAGCCGCACGAGCGGCGTCCGCGTGACCGCATCCGCGACCCGCTCACGCGCACGACGGATCTCGTCGAGCGGGATCAATCGAGCGACTTCGCGAGCTCGGTGAGATCGGTGCGGACGTTCCAGAGCTCGGGGAACATCTTGTTCTTGATCAGGCCCGCGAGGAGCTCGACCGGCGTTCCCTGCGTCCCGACGACGTCCTCGCCGATGATCCGCGCGACGACCTTGAAATGCCGGAAGCGCCACACGGCGACGCGCTCGTCCCACTCGGTCAGAAGTTCCGCGAGCTGGTAGATGTCCTCGTGCTCGCGGCCCTGCGTGTACACCTCGAGCAGCGACAGGCCACGTTCCCGGCGCAACGCGTCGAACGCGCCGTAGAGCGGGGTCGACACGCGGCGGATCTCGCGGAAGCCCGGCGAGTCGAAGCCGGAGCCATGGCCGAGCACGCGGCGTACCTCCTGGTACTCCCACGGCGACATCAACTCCAGGTGCTCGAGGAAGCCCTCGACGTAGCGCAGCGCGAGGTTCGCGCGGCGGAGCAGGCGTAGCGCGGGAGCGAGGCTGCGCGCCTCGATGAGGCGCGTCGCCTCCTCGACCTCGACCCAGGCGTGCTTGAGCCAGAGCTCGGACGACTGATGGACGGTCTGGAAGAGCAACTCATCGCGATGCACCCATTCATCCGGCGTCTTCTGCAGCGCGAGCAGCTCGTCCGTGCGGATGTACCGCTCGTAGTCGCTCTCGCCAGGGCCGGGCAGGATCGGCGCGTACTCGTCGGGCTCGGTCTTGGCCACGGCGGGAGCCTAGCTCGCAGCGCGGTAAGGCGGTGCGGTGGCGCCGGACGGTCCGGCCCGGGAGCGCTGGGCCGGACCGCCGGACGCACCGGCCTAGTGACCGGTCATCGCGTTGACGAGATCGTTCGCATTGTCGTCGTTGCTGATCTCCCACGCCCACGCTCCGCGGAGCCCGAGAGCCCTGACGAGCGCGACACGCAACCTGACCGCGGGTGGATCGACGTAGCTGATGAATGTCCCGCCGTTCGCCGTCGGGTTGTAGAGCCACGGCGCGCCTGCGAGCAGATCGACGTACCGCGCATAGCCGTTGATGCCGGCCCCGTTACCGGTCGCAGCGGTCGGACCGATCGGCGTCAGGTTCGCGTCGGCGAGCCCGGTGTCGACGAGGTCGTGGTACGTCGGGCTGTCATTCGCGGGGGCGGGACCGTGCGGCCGATAGAGCCCATGGTTTCGCGGACCCACGCCGGTGTACTCCTTGCCGTAGAACGGGATGCCGACGACGATCTTGTTCGCCGGCACGCGGTTTGCGAGGAAGTACGCGACGGATCCCGCGGTACTCCACGTCCACTGGATTGCGCCTCCGCCCACCGGGGGCTCGGCAGGGTCGAACGCGAACGGCGAGTTGAACGCGGTAACCGCGTCCCAGTTGCCGTGGTAGTCGAAGCTCATCAGGTCGATCCAGTCCACCGTCTTCGCGACCTGCGGCAGCTCCCAGCTACCCGTCGAATGGATGTTGCCGCCGGGAATGGCAACCGTGAGCGTGTAGCTCTTTCCGGAGACGGCCTCCTGCTCGTCGAGCTGGTGCCGGAACTCCTGCAGCAGCAACGTCGCGTTGTGGACGTCCGCCGGCGAGTGGTGCGCGCCGTTGCCGGGGTCGGCGCCCGGGTACTCCCAGTCGATGTTGATGCCGTCGAACAGACCGGCCGCGGCACCGGAGCCGCCGGCCTGCGTCGGCCACCCACCGGTCGGCAGGTTGCCCTTGATGATCAGGTCGATGCAGGAGCTGACGAACGCCGCGCGGGATGCCGGTGTCGCGGCGACATCCGAGAAGTACGTCGAGCCGGTCCAGCCGCCGATCGACATCTCGACCCGAAGGTTCGGATGCGCCGCTTTGAGCTTGCGCAGCTGGTTGAAATTGCCGAACAGATGCTGGTCCGGATTCGACGGATCGTCGGCGATGCCGTCGACGCTGCTCTCCGGTCCCCAGGCGGGTGCCTGGTAGTCGGACCACGCGTCACTCAGGGTGCACCCGCTCGGAGTCGCGAACGCGAATGCGTAGTCGATGACGTTGAGCTTGTCTGCGGGAATCTGGTTGACCAGGTAGTTGCGCGCGTACCGGTCCCAGTTGGCGAAGAACGCGCCGCGTACGTCTGACGGCGGGGCAGGACGCGCGGCAGCGCCTGCGGCGAGCACGAGCGTCGCCGCCAGCAGTACGACGGCGAACGCGAGCTTGGTCCTCATCTGCGGAACCCCCTCCCTCGCCGCGAACGAGACGTGGCGAGACGATTGGTATTGACCACTACGGCGCGGAAAGCACGCCATCCGCATGATTAACCATCTTTCGCTCGCAGTTATCAATACCTCCTCAGCAACCGGCAAAGACCACTTTGCCAGTTCAGCCAACGTCACACGCGACGCTGGACGCCCGTATGCAGGTAGTTACGGCGGCGAAGACCGGGTCGTAGACGACCCGCCGCCTCAGGACCACTTCGCTACGAGTTGGCCGGTCTCGGCTCGGTGCCGTCGAAGATCCGCATCGGCAGCCCCGCCAGCGGCACGCCCCCGTCTGCGGTGACGAGCCACGTGTCCTGCATGTACAGGCACGCCTGGCCGTCGGCCGAGATCGCGTGCGGGTGCATCGAGAGCACCATTCCTGCCTGCAGCTCGATCTCGACGCCCTCGCCGATCTTCGGGAACTCGATCATCGTCATCCCGATCGAATGGCCGGTGACGTGGCCGAGGTGGAAACCGCGATCGAGGAACCCCTTCGAGACGGCGCGGTGCGCGTCGTGCGCGGTGCGGCCCGGCCGGAGCGCGTCGGGTGCCGCCGCGTAGTACTCCTCGTACGCGTCGAGCATGCGCTTCGTATCGTCGCTCGGCTCGCCCGGGCAGATCGCGCGCGAGACCTCGACCCAGTGGCCGCCCGGCCCCGCGACCTCGAGCGACGGCAGGATGCACTCGGTCGGTTCGAACACGTGTAGCCCGGCGATCTTGAACTCGGGCAGCGCGGAGCCGTTCGGGCCGTCGAGCACCATGTCCATCGTCCAGCGGCCGCAGCCCTCTGCGACGAAGTACTCCTCACACGGTGCGAGCACCTCCCGTTCGGTCTTGCCGGGCGCGAAGCTCTCGAGGAAGACCCAGAAGCCCTCGGTGTTGATGCGCACGCTGTCGCGCACCGACTCGAGCTCGAGGTCCGACTTGACCATGCGCGCATGATCGAACGCGACATCCCAGGCGTGGAGCTCGCACGTGTCGCCGATCGCCGCGTAGTCGCGCACCGACATCACATAGTCGAGGCCGTAGACCGCGACGCGCTTGCCGCGCAGGCGATCTGCGATCCACTCGCCGGGGCGGTCGACGAAGACCTGCTCGTCGATCCACGAGGTGCCGTGCTCTCCGACGTAGCGCGCCTCGCTCGGGAAGACGATCGCGGGCTCGCCGTCGACGGGCAGCAGCACGTACGCGTAGCGGTGCACGATCACGAAGCCGCTCAGATACGTCACCGCGCCTTCGAAGCCGGTGTACTCGTTGCCACACACGAGCACCGCGTCGAAGCCGTCACGGGCCGCTGCTTCACGCACGAGCCGGTACCGCCGCTCGATCTCGTCCTGAGGGAGCCCCCAATAGCCGGGCTCCGACGTCGGTTCGCTCACTGCCACGACTGCTCAACCCCTTTCACAAGCGCCCAGATCGCTTCGTGCAACGGCGTCGGTACCCCGTGCTCGCGCCCGAAGCGGACGATACCGCCGTTCAGATAGTCGATCTCCGTCGTACGCCGCGACTCGACGTCCTGCAGCATCGATGCCTTGTGTCCGTAGGCGACCTCCGGCTTCGCCGCATGGTCGATCAGCGCCTCCGGGTCGGAGTCGAGCTCGATGCCCTGCGCCGCGGCGACCGCCTTGCCCTCGTTCACGAGGCCGGAGATGAGCGCGCGCAGATCCGGCCGCTCGCACACGCGACCGTGCGTCAGCCCGGTGAGGGCGCCGATGGGATTCGTCGACGCGTTGAAGATGACCTTGCGCCATTGTGGGCCGCGTGCGTCCTCGACCGCGTGCGTCGGCATGCCGGCGCGCGTGCACGCCTCCGCGAGCCGCTCGACGTCGGCGAACGGCGCGGGCTGCTCTTCAAACGGCCCAAGCGTCGTGTCGCCCTTCACGTCCCATTGCACGTGACCGGGCTCGAGGATCTTCCCCGCGGGAAACGTCGTGCCCCGGATCACGCGCTCGACATGCGCCGCGAGCACCTGCTCGTTGCCGAGGCCGTTCTGCACGGTCGCAACCGAGCCGCCCGAGAACGCGTGCGCGGTCGCCCGGATCGCGGGCTCGGTGTGCATCGCCTTCGTCGCCACGATGCCGAAGTCGCACGCGGGGAGCTCCCCGGGGTCGGTCGTCGCACGCAGCCGGGCTAGTACATCTCCTGCTCCTGAAAGTCGGAGCCCGTTCGCGTTGATCGCTTCGACATGCTCGCGCGACGCGTCGAACGCCCACACCTCGACGTCTTCGAGTTGCGCGAGATTCGCGGCGAACAACGAGCCGACAGCGCCGCAGCCGACGATGCAGATCCTCACGAGTAGCTTGCCTCCTTCGCTTTCACGAGCCGGTAGAGCGCGGTGTGCAACGGTACGGGGACGCCGACCTTGTGCGCCTCGCGGACGAGCGACCCCGTGATCAGGTCGACTTCTGTCGGCCGGTGCGCCTTGACGTCCTCGAGCATCGAGGGAGAGTGCCTGTGACCCCGCTGCGTCGCAAGCACGTTCATCTCCCACGGGTCTTCCCAGAGCTCGACGCCCGCCGCGGCAGCGACGGCCTGTCCCTCGTCGACGAGGTCGCGCACGAGATGACCGAGATCGCTCAGCTGCTCCGTCTCCGCGAAATGCGGATCGTGGGAGAGGCCGGTGAGCGCGGCGACGGCGTTGACGGTCGCGTTGAAGATGAGCTTCGACCATTGCGCCGGCCGCAGGTCATCGAACCCCTTGGCCTTCAGGCCGGACGACGCGATCAATGCGGCGACGGCCCGTGCGTCGTCGGGAGTCGTGTCGCGGTACGGGCCGATCCAGGTCTCGGTGTCGAGCACGTACTCGACCGCTGTGTCGCCGAGGCGCGTGCCGCTCATGAACGTGACGGCCGAGAGCAGGGGCCAGCTCCCGTGCGCTCCGGCGATCTCCTCCGCGCCGAGCCCGTTCTGCACCGTCATGAGCATCGCCGCCGGGAAATGGCCGGCGAGGCGCTCCGCCAGCCGCTCCACGTCGCTGCCCTTGCAGGCGACGATCACGAGGTCCGGCTCGGGCAGCTGCGCCGGATCGGTGGCCGCGGTGACTGCGGCAGTGAGCTCCGCGCGCCCGGTGACGGTCAAACCCTGCTCGTTCAGCGCGCGTGCGTGCTCCTCGCGCCGGGTCAGCACGGACACCTCCGTCACCTGGGCGAGATGGGAGGCGAACAGGCTGCCGATCGTGCCCGCGCCGGCGACGCAGATCCGGTTTAGCTTCGTCGCCATCGGGCTCCGAACTCGCGCCCGCCGGTGAGCCCCGAGGGGCGCAAGATCAGGACGAGCGCCATCAGGGCGCCGACCGTCACGAGGCGCGTGCCGTTCGGCAGGGTCAGCCGGAAGCCGATGTGGACGGTGTTCTCCGCGTCGGAGAGGAACGAGTTGAGCGCGCTGATCGCGAGGGCGCCGATTACGGCGCCCCACAGGCTCCCGACGCCGCCGAAGACGAGCATCGCGAGCGTGATGAACGTGAGGTCGAGATAGAACTGTCCCGGCGTGATCAGTCCGAGCTGGTGCACGTAGAGCCCGCCCGCGAGGCCGGCGAGCGCGCCGCTGATCGCGAACGCGAGCAGGCGCTGCCGGTACACGTCGATCCCCGTGGCGCGCGCGGCTGCGGGATCCTCGCGCGTCGCGCGCAACTGGCGCCCGAAGCGGCTGCGCTGGTACGCGAACGCGACGACGACCGCGACGATCGCGCCGCCTGCGAGCGTCCAGCGGCCGGCCTCGGGGATGTCGGAGAGCGTCTGCGCGCCGGGGCCGACGCGTCCCCAGTAGTAGAGGACGTTGTAGGTGATCCCGAGCACGGCCAGCGTCGCGATGCCGGCCGGCAGGCCCGAGAGGCGCATCAGCGGGAGACCCACGACGAGCGCGTAGACGCCCCCCGCAACGGCCGCAAGCGCGAGCGAGGGGACGATCCCGATGTGCGCGTGCCCGAGAATCGGGAACAGGCCCGGCATGGTGAAGGACTTCGTCTGCGGGTCGATGGTGATGAGGCCGGCGAGATAGCCGCCCACCGCGGCAAAGCTCGCATGCCCGAAGGAGATCACCCCCGAGTTGCCGACGAAGACGTAGAGGGCGACGACGATCGTCGCCATCACGATCGCGTTCTCGAACTCGAGCTGCTGCGTGCTCGACAACGCGCCGCCGATAGCCGTCGTCCCGACGAGCAGGAGCACGGGCGCTCCGAGCTGGAGCACGGGCTCGAGCGCGCGCTTCATACCCGCTCCACCGCCCGTGCGCGCAGCGGGGCGAAGAGGCCCGCCGGACGGAGCAGCAGCACGAGGATCACCGCGCCGTACACGACCGACGGCAGGTAGACGCTGCTCTGCGAGGAGAGCAGGTCGCCGAACAGCCCGTAGACGAAGCCGACGACGAAGCCCCCGAGCGCTGCGCTCCACAGCCGGTCGAGGCCGCCGACGACGACGCCGACGAGCGCGAAGATCGTGATCGGCACGCCGGTGTCGGGCTGGACGAGCGGGCTCGACACGGTGTAGAGGACGCTGACCGACGCGGCCAGGAAGCCCGAGACGACGAAGGAGAAGCCGATCACGCGGTTCGCACGCACGCCGAGGACCCGCGCGGTGCGGAAGTCGACGGCGGCGGCGCGGATGTGGAGGCCGATGGTCGTGCGGCCCAGCAGGGCCGCCGTCAGCCCGAGGAGCACGAGACCGGTTCCAACCGTGACGGGGGCAATCCAGCGGATGTCGACGCCGTCGACGGTGAAGGCAGTGTTGAGGCCGCCGAGCGTGCTGACGATCTGGCCCCGCGAGCCGAACGCGAGCAGGTAGGTCGCCTGCAGCAGGAAGCTCACGGCGAACGTGGCGACGAGCATCGTCACGGGAGACGCGCCCCTGCGCCGCAGCGGCCGGAAAGCGACGCGCTCCTGGACGAGCGCGAGCGCGATCACCGCCGCGATGCACGCGAGGATCGCGAGCACGGGCGAGTGTCCGCCCATGTACGCGAGCACGTAGCCGCCGGCGGTGATCAGCTCGCCGTAGGCGAAGTTGATGAGGCGCATGACGCCGAAGACGAGGCCGATGCCGACGGCGACGAGCCCGTAGATCGCGCCGAGCGCGACCGCGTCCGCGATTCCCTGGCCCCAGTTCACGAGAGATAGGCGGCGATGAGCCGGTCGGTGTCGTGGGCGTCGCCCGGGCCGAGCGTGAGGCGCAGCCGCCCGTTCGCGATCACGTGCGTGCGGTCGGCGAAGGCGATCGTGAGCTGCGCCCGCTGCTCGACGAGCAGAATCGAGACGCCGCGCTCCCGGATCTCGCCGAGCGTCGCGAACACGCGCTCGACGATCGTCGGCGCGAGCCCGAGCGACGGCTCGTCGAGGAGCAGCACGTCGGGGCGCGCGACGAGCGCGCGCGCGATCGCGAGTTGCTGCTGCTGGCCGCCCGAGAGCGCTCCCGCATTCCGTCCCGCGAACTCCTCGACGACCGGAAAGAGCCGGCGCACCCAGGCGAGGTCCTCCGCGAGCCCCTCTCGGCTGCGCCGCGCGGCGAGCCCGAGGCGCAGGTTCTCCTCCACGGTAAGCGAGGCGTAGACGTGGCGGCCCTCCGGCACGAGCGCGACGCCGAGCCGCGCGACGTTCTCCGGGCTGAGCCCGCGCAGCGAGCGGCCGCCGAGCCTGACGTCCCCGGACGCTAATCCGACGACGCCCATGATCGCGTGCAGGGTCGACGACTTGCCGGCGCCGTTCGGCCCGACGAGCCCGACGATCTCCCCGCGGCCAACCTCGAGGTCGATGCCGCGCACCGCGGGCACGCCGCCGTAGCGCACCTCGAGGCCGTCGACCGCGAGCGCCGGCTCAGACACCCTGGGCTTCCTCGGGGCGGCCGCTGCCGCCGAGGTAGGCGTTCGCGACGTCGATGTTGTCGCGGATCTCGGCGGGCGTGCCCTGCGCGAGCGTGCGGCCCTGGTCGAGCACGTGCACGCGGTCGCAGACCTCCATGATCAGCGGCACGTTGTGGTCGATGAGCAGGACGCCCGCGTCGTGCTCGTCGCGCACCGAGCGCACGACCGCCGCGAGCTCAGGCACCTCGGCCTCGGTGAGGCCGGCAGCGGGCTCGTCCATCAGCACGAAGCGCGGCTCGGTCGCGAGCGCCCGCGCGACGCCGAGCTTCCGCTCGTCGCCGTGCGGCAGCGCCGCCGCCGTCTCGTCGGCGCGGCCCGAGAGCCCGAGAGCTTCCAGCAGCCGCTCCGCGCGCCGGCGCGCGTCCCGTCCCGAGGCGCCAACGCCGAGCGCCGCCACCTCGACGTTCTCGCGCACGGTCAGGCCGCGGAACGCGTGCCCGTGCTGGAACGTGCGCGCGAGCCCCGCGCGGCCGCGGCGGTGCGGCGGCCAGCGCGTGATGTCCTTCCCCTCCAGCTCCACGCGTCCTGCGCTCGGGTAGTCGAAGCCGGTGATCAGGTTCACGAGCGTCGTCTTGCCGGCGCCGTTCGGCCCGATCAGGCCGACCACCTCGTGGCGGCCGAGCTCGAGGTCGACGCCGCGGAGCGCCTCGACGCCGTCGAAGGAGCGGGAGACGCCGATCGCCCGGAGCAACCCAGGCGATCGGCGTTCCTGCCACTTCTGCTCCGTCACGCGTCTCGTCAGCGACCGATGTTGGCCGGCGACGACGCGGTAATGGTTCCGACGGTCTTCCCCACGTTGTTATCGACCTTGATCACGCGATACGCACGTCCGTAGACCGTGTGCAGCGCGGGCGAGAAGCTCACGAACCCCGAGATGGTCGGGTGATGGCGGAACTTCACCATGATGCTCGCGAGCTTGGCGCCGTTCGTGCTGCCCTTGGCCGCATGGATCGCATCCGCGATCCCCTGGACCGCCGCAGCGCCGCCGAGGAAGCCTCCCGTCTGCGCCGGGTGGCCGGCCTTCTTCATCTGCGCCTCGAAGGCACGCACGGCCGGCGACGGGTCGTCCCCGTACACCGACGCGTAGGTGAGGTAGTAGAAGTTCGTGACGGGCGGCGACTTCGTCCACCAGTAGCTTCCGTCACTCGCCCAGCCGTTGATCATCGGGGTCTCGTTGTTGAGGCTGCGCAGGCCGGCCACGAACGCCGGCTGGTCGCCTCCGAACGACGTGCAGAACGCAATCACGTCGGACTTCTCGTTGTTCACGCGGCTGACGACGTTGTTGATCGTCTTGTCCCCCTGCGTGAACGACTCCTGCGAGACGATCTTGCCGCCGAGCTGCGTGAAGCGAACCGTGAACGCCTTGCAATCGTCCTGGAAGTAGCGGAGCAGGTTGTCGGTGACGACGACCGCGGTCTTCCACTTCTTCACCTTGAACGCGTATTCCGCCGCTGCGGCTCCTTCGTCCTGCGCCGCGTTGCCGTACGAGAAGCCGAGCTGGCCCTTCGTGCCGAACCGGATCGGGCTCAGCTCGTCGGTGCCGAGGCACGGAGCGATGGTGAGCTTCCCGGCGTTGAGGAACTCCTGTGCCGCCGGTGCCGCGTAGTTCACGTCGCAGGTGACCCAGCCGACGTCGACCTTCTTGGCGAGCATCTGGACCGCACCCTGCTTCGTCTTCGCCGCGTCGAGCTGGTCGTTGATCACCCTGATCTGCAGCGGACGACCGTCGACGCCGCCGTGTGCGTTGATCGTCTTGATCTCGAGCTGTGCGGCGAGGAACGCCGGAGCGTCGAACGGTGCCATGCTCTTCGTCAGGTCGACGACCGCGCCGATGACGATCGGCTGCTTCGCCGCCGCCCGCGTGCTCGAGTCTGTCCGTGCCGCTGCGGTCGCAGCGAGGACGAGCGTTGCTGCGGCGGCAAGACCGAGCGCGATCTGCGCTCGTGTGATTTGTGTCATTCCCTCTCCTCTCCGGCCGCGGCGGACGCCACGACCCTCCGTTCTCTGAAACACGGCGATGCCTCTCGACCCGCCGGGGTGGATCGTGTCATGGGTTTGACATCTGATCAAGTGTGGTTCACGCTCCGCCTCGGTGGAGACCCCCCTCCCAATCGCCGAAGGCGCCGCCGTCCGACACCGGACGATGGCGGAGGCCGCCCTGGAACGCCTGCGTGAGGCGATCATCATGGGTGAGCTCACGCCCGGAACCCCTCTCCGGCTGGAGGATCTCGCACGGTCGCTCGGGATGAGCATCTCCCCGATCCGGGAAGCGGTGCGCCAGCTCGAGGCGCTCGGGCTCGCAGATCACGTGCCCCATCACGGGGCCAAGGTGACGGGCCTCGACGTCGAGGAGCTCCGCGAGCTGTTCTCGATCCGGCTCGCGCTCGAGGGCATGGCCCTGCGCCGTGCGGCCGAGCTCTTCGACGCGGCCGACGAGGAGGCCGCGCGGGCGCATCTCACCGCCTACGACGAGGCGCGGCGTCGCGGCGACACGCGGGCGGCGGTCCGCGCGCACACCGCGTACCACTTCGCGCTCTACGACGTGGCGCGCTCCGGCTGGCTTCTGCGTTTGATCCGCCCCGCGTGGGACAGCTGCGAGCGCTACCGGCCGGTCCTGCTCGCCGAAGGCGCCGTGCAGGACCGCCACGAAGAGCTCGACGTCGAGCTGCTGGACGCGTGCGCAGCGCACGAGCCCGACCGCGCGGCCACCGCGCTCAGGGAGCACCTCGAGCTCGCGAACGACATCTACACGGTGGAGCTCAAGGGCCGCAGCATCTTCGCGTTCTAGAGTCTCTGACCGAATGACCCAGCCGCTGACGGCTTCTCTCAGGAGTCGTCGATCTGGTCCCGTTGCAACTCGAGCGTGGCGCAGTGGAGGCCGGCGATCGCGAAGTTGTGGCTCTCGGAGAAGTCGACCTGGATCACCTCGACGTCGAGCCGCTCGAGCGCCTTCACGACCGTCGGCGAGCCGGCGTTCATCACGACCTTGCCGGGCGCGAGCGTGACGGCGTTGACCGCGAGACCCCAGTACTCCTCGACCGGCACCTCGACGACCTTCCAGTCGTTGCGCATCAGGTAGCGGACGAAGCCGTAATCGACGAGGTGCGGCGCGAGCACGGCGACGCGGTGGTCGGGAACCATCAGGAACATGTCCGTGTGCGACGTGCCGATGTTGCCGTCGCCGATCGAGTCGACCCAGCCGGGACTGTGCGTGCGGACGAGCTCGATGCCGAGGCCGTTGAGGACGAACTCGATCTGGCGCATGCCCTCCTCGTTCGCCACGACGGACTCGTTGAAGACGAACGTCTTCGAGTCGAGCCAGCGGCCCGCGCCCGGCTCGCCGACGCCGGTGCCGTGAATCGTCAGGTAGATCGGCACCTGCAGCGCGGTCAGCACCTTGGACCAGATCACCTCGCGGCCGCGCTGCCAGGAGCCGAGCCCCATCCGGTGGACGATGGCGCCGCCGCGGACGACGAGCCCGGCGCCCGCCAGCGTGACGAGGTTCTTCAGATAGCCGTAGGCCCCGATCGCCGGCACGGGCGCCTCGATGTAGTTGACGCGGACGCCGTTGTCGGCGAGCACCTGGTAGTACTCGTCGAACTGCGACTGCAGCCGCCCGAGGTCGGCGTTGCCTGCGCGCGACGAGTAGTAGTACTGCCACTCCTGCGCGTACTCGTCCCGGATCTCGTTCTCGGTCGGACGCGAGACGAGCACCTCGCGCAGCGTGCCGATCCCCTCGGCGCCCCAGCGACGCCCCCAGATCTGCTCGACCTCGTTGTAGAAGTCGGTCTCGTGGAGCAGCCAGTTCTTGAGGGGCTTGCCGCTCTCGAACCACGGGAGCGTCTCGAGCACAGCGCGCTCGTCGTGTGTGTCCGCGGGACGCGGCGAGGAGTACTCGAGCTCGACGGTCTCGCCGTCGGCGGTACGGACGCGGAACGGAACGGCCTCGCGCGTGGCCCTGTCGCTATCGATCGCCATCGAACCTCCTCTGAAGAGAGATTTGATTGAACATCGGGCTCCGCGTCGGAGTCAAGCGCAGGTCGCCTCGTGCGGACGCTCTGCGCCTGTGTCGTTTGCGCCTCGCGCGAGGACGCGGGATGTCGCTGCCGTGGACGAAGCGCCCACCGACGACGATTCGCGACTCCCCGGCCATGCGGGTCGTACTCCCCGACTGCCCGACGAGAAGAATGAGGAGGCAGCCGCCGAGCCAGAGCGCCCACGTGATCGCGTGCGTATACGACATGTCGCCGTGGAAGTACGAGACGAGCGCACCCACGAGCGCGAAGACCGCGCCCACGACCACGCAGATAGCGAGGAAGAACCCGAGGATGCGTGCGAGCCTCTTCACCGGCGGGCGAGCGCCCGGAGTTTCGCAGCGGCCCGCTGGGCGACGGGTGGCTTCAGCAGCTGCTGCGCGACGAGCGTGCCGGAGCCTGCGCCGAGCCCGGGGCCGGGCCACGTGCTCGCGCCGATGTGGAAGAGACGCTCGACCGCCGTCGCGTGCCCCGGCGCCTGCGGGAAGGGCCGCCAGAGGAAGTTCTGGTCGAGCGAAAGTGCGCCGCCGTACGGGTCACCCTGGCGCAGGTTGATGTTCAGCCGCTCGAGGTCGTGCGGCCCGAGCACCACACGACGAAGGATCGACGACTCGAGGTTCGGAATGTGCCGCGCGAGCCGTTCCTGGATGCGGTCGGCGTAGCGCTCGCGGATCTCGTCGTTCCAGGTCCCGTCGCCGACGTCGATAGCGCCGGCGGCGTCGCCTTTCAGCACGCGCGGCAGCTCCTGGAGCTGGATCCAGAGAATTCCCTTCCCGTCGGGCGCACGCGATGGATCCATTGTCAGCGGCTGCCCGACGACGACCGTCGCCTCGGCCGGGAGCAGGCCGCGCTCCGCCTCGTTCACGGCCCGCGAGACGCCGTCGAGCCCGGGTGTGACATGGACGATCGCCGTCCGGCCGAGTCGCTCGTCTCCCTCCCAGCGCGCGGGCTCGGAGAGCGCGAAATGGATCTGCATCTCGGCGCGCCCGTAGCGGAAGCCGCGGGCTCCCTCGGTCACGGTCGCCGGCACCTCGCGCTCGTCGAGCAGGCGCTCGTAGAGCTGCGTCGGCGTGACATTCGCGATCACGGCGCGCTCCGCCGTGACCGTCTCGCCGCCTGCGAGCGTGACGCCGACCGCACGCCCTTGCCGGACGAGCACCCGCGTTGCGTCCTGCCCGGTCTCGCAGATGCCGCCGTGGTCGCGGATCAGCTGCACGAGCGCCTCGGCGAGCTTCGCGCCGCCGCCGCGCGGGATCGGCATCCCGCCCTCCTGCACCGCGACCGCGATCACCTGCGTCATGAACCCCGACGTCGCCGCATCCGGCCCGAGGCCGGTGTGCAGCACCCACGGTGCGAGTACCCCGTGCGCGCGCTCCGACGCGAACGTCGACTCCAGCCAGTCACGGCTCGTCTGCAGGAGCTCGCCCGTGAACGCCGCGAGGCCCCCGCGTCCGAGGCGCCGGAACGCCTTCGAGCCGAACGCGAGCCCTGCGCCGGACCAGAGCTCCGTGCCGAGCACGCCGAACGAGAGGTCCGCGTTCGGGAAGAACCGCTCGAGCACGCCCGGCCACTCGGGCCCGAGCTCGCGCGCGTTGCCCTCCGCGTCACGCAGCAGGAAGGCCGCCTCGCCGTCGGGATAGGCCGTCCCGGTGGGCAGATCGGTGTTGAGGTACTCGAGCCCGCGTGCGGCGAGGTCGTCGCCGAGCAGCGCGTGCGCGGCGCCACCGACCCAGAGCGGATGCCACGCGCTGAAGACGTCGTGCAGATACCCCGGCTCCGTGAGCTCCGCCGTGTGGATCGCGCCGCCGAGCCAGTCGTTGCGCTCGAGCACGCAGACGCGCCAGCCTTCTCGTGCAAGCAGCGCGCCGCAGGCGAGCGAGTTCACACCGCTGCCGATGATCACCGCGTCGTACTCAGCCACCGGCGAGCTCCCTGAACTCGTCGTCGGTGACGAGGCCGCGCTTCCGAGCCCCAAGCTCCTTCACGCGCACGAGCACGTTTGCGCGCTGCTCCTCGGGCACGTCGACGCCGAGCTCCTCGGCCTTGATCCGGATCGAGTCGAGACCGCTCTTCTTGCCGAGCACGATCCCGCGCTCGGTCGCGACGAGCCGGGACGAATACGGCTCGATCGACGGCGGATCGTGGAACTGGCTCGCGACGGCGCCGGACTCGCGGCGGAAGAGCGTCTCGCCGGTGACGGGCTTCCACGGCTCGAGCGCATAGCCCGACAGCTCCTGTACACGGGCTGACACGGCGCGCACGCGGTCGAGGCGGAGGTTCGACTCGACGCCGTAGAGCGCGCGCAACGTCAGCGCGAGCTCGCCGAGGTTCGCGTTCCCGGCGCGCTCGCCCATGCCGTTGATCGTGCCCTGGATCCACGTCGCGCCCGCGCGCACCGCGGCGACGGCGGCGGCGGTGGCAAGCCCGAAGTCGTTGTGCCCGTGGAAGTGCACCGGCACGCCGGGACCGACCCACTCGACCGTCTTCCCCACGAGCTCGGCGACCGCCTCGGGCGACGCGATGCCGAGTGTGTCGACGACGACGACCTCCTTCGCGCCGGCCTCGACGGCGGAGACGTAGACGCGCTCGTAGAAGTCCGGCTCGGCGCGCGTCGAGTCGACCCCGAAGAACGCGGCGTGGATGTCGTGCTCCGCGGCGAACCGCATCGCGCCGGTGATCCGGCCGAGCATCTTGTCGCGGTCGACGCCGATGGCGTTGAGCTTCAAATCGGAGATCGGCGACTCGATCACCGACGCGGGCACGCCCAGCTCGACGAGCGCCTCGAGATCGGCCGGCACAGCACGCGAGAACCCCCAGACCTGGGCGCGGAGCCCCGCCCCGGCGATGAGCTTCACCGCGTCCCAGTCGTCCTGCGAGACGCGTGGGAAGCCGGCCTCGATCCGGTCGATCCCGAGCTCGTCGAGCAGCTTCGCGATCTCGAGCTTCTGCTCGGGGTCGAGCACCACGCCGACCGTCTGCTCGCCGTCGCGCAGCGTCGTGTCGTAGAGCCCGACGTGTCCGCCGAGGCGAAAGTCATCGTTCAACGCGCCGGTCCAGATCTCGCTCATCGGTGCCTCCACGTCAACACCGCACCACCCCGTCCGGAAACGCGGAGAGCTTTTCGAGCCCGTCACGCATGACGAGAAAATTGTCCTCGACGCGCAGGCCTCCGCCGCCTTCCCAGTACACACCGGGCTCGACCGCCAGCACCATGTCCTCCTCGAACGTGCCGCCGCCGGCCTGGTGCGGATAGGGCGGCTCGTGCGCGCGGGCGCCGACGCCGTGGCACACCGGGTGCGTCGGCTGGCCCGGATACCCCATCCGGGCGAGGTCTTCCCGGACACTCCGGTCGAAATCGGCCATGGGGTGTGCAGGTGTGCACAGGCGCAATGCACGTGTGTACACACCCATCAGCTGCTCCTCGAGCTCGGCGTATTCGGGCTTCAGGTCGCCGACGACGAGGTTCTTCGTGTGGTCGGCCCAGTAGCCGTCGGCGCAGACCCAGATCTCGAAGAGCACCGGCTCGCCCTCGACCACCGGCAGGTCCGACGTGGCCGTGAAGGTCTTGATCCCCTTGCCGGCCCAGATCAGCGTGAACGGCAGCGCGAGCTCCACGTCGTCCCGGGCCGTGCCCTGCCCGTGCACGTAGCCCTGCCAGAGCGCCGCCACCTCGGACTCCTTCATGCCGGGCTGCAGCTGCCTGCGGACGTGGTGCATCGCCTGCGTCGCGATCTCGTTCGCGATCCGCATCCGCGCGATCTCCTGCTCCGTCTTCAGCATGCGCGCGCGATTGAGGAGCGGCGTCCCGTCGACCGCCCCCTCGAACGCGTCGAACCAGGCCTTCGTGAACGTCGTCGGCTCCCCCACCATCCGGTCGGCGGCCTGGGTCCCGAGGGACAGCTCGAGGCCCACCCGCCCGTAGCCGCGCGCCATCTCGACGGCCGCGTCGAGCGTGCGTGCGAGCGGAGGCCGCGGATCGGACTCGTGATAGCCGCGAATGAAGCGGACGTCCTTCGTCCACGCGGTGCGCTCTGCGTCCTCGGCCGACGCCTCGAGGCAGATGAGCACCGGCTCGCCTTCGCGCGGGAACACGCAGGCGTCGTAGCCCTTCATGCCCCAGAAGTTCGTGAGATAGAGGACGTTGTCGGGCGCGCGGACGACGAGCGCGTCGAGACCCTCGTCCGCCATGAGGGCGCGAGCCCGCTCGAGCTTCGCGTCATCGCGTGCCCAGCTCATCGGGTGAGGCTCAGAGGTAGTGCTCCTCGAGCGTCTCGCGCTCGCGGTCGCTGTCGACCATCATCCGCACGAGCTCCTGGAAGCGCACCGTGGGCTCCCAGCCGAGTTGCTCCCTCGCCTTGGAGTAGTCGCCGATCAGCAGGTCGACCTCAGCCGGCCGGAAGTAGCGCGGATCGATCGTGACGTAGTCGCGCCAGTTCAGCCCGGCGTACGTGAACGCCTCCTCGAGGAACTCCTCGACCGTGTGCGTCTCCCCCGTGGCCAGCACGTAGTCCTCCGGCTCGTCGGCCTGGAGCATCCGCCACGCGCCGTCCATGAAGTCGCGCGCGAAGCCCCAGTCGCGCTTGGCGTCGAGGTTGCCGAGCTTCAGATCGTCCTGCTCGCCGCGCAGGATCGCACCGACTGCGCGGGTGATCTTGCGCGTGACGAAGGTGGGGCCGCGGCGCGGCGACTCGTGGTTGAAGAGAATGCCATTGACGGCGTACATGCCGTAGGCCTCGCGGTAGTTGCGCGCGATCCAGTAGCCGAAGACCTTCGCAACGCCATACGGGCTGCGCGGGTGGAACGGCGTCTCCTCGCGCTGCGGGGCCTCCGCGGCCTGGCCGAACATCTCACTCGACGACGCCTGATAGAAGCGGCAGCCGACGCCCTCCTCGCGGATCGCGTCGAGCAGGCGCAGGGTGCCGAGCGCATCGACGTCCGCCGTGTACTCGGGGACGTCGAAGCTCACGCGGACGTGGCTCTGCGCGCCGAGGTTGTACACCTCGTCGGGCCGGATCGTCCGCATCAGCTGATTCAGGACCGAGCCGTCCGCGAGATCGCCGAAGACGAGCTCGATGTCGCCGAAGATGTGATCGATGCGTGCGGTATTGAACGAGCTCGAGCGCCGGACCATCCCGTACACGTCGTAGTCCTTCTCGAGCAGGATCTCCGCGAGGTACGAGCCGTCCTGGCCCGTGATCCCGGTGATGAACGCCTTACGCTTGGACACGAGCGCGTTCTACCAGCGGACGCGCGGCGGCGCGGGTTGACCGTGTGCGTCCTGCCAGGAGATCACGGGATTGCGCAGGACGCCGATCCGCTCGATCTCGGCCTCGATCACGTCGCCCGGCTTCAAGTAGAGGGACGCGGGGTCCGCGCTGAACCCGGCGACGCCGCTGACCGTGCCGGTCGACAGCACATCGCCGGCCGAGTATCCGAGTGCGGAGTAGTGACTGATGATCTCCGGAATCGTGGTCGACATCTTCCCCGAGTGGGACGTCTGCCGCGTCTCGCCGTTCACCCGCAGCGTCATCGCGAGGTCGTGTGGGTCGGGGATCTCGTCGGGCGTGACGATCCACGGCCCGAGCGGGCAGAACGTGTCGATCGCCTTGCAGAACGAGAAGACCCCACTGCGCATCTCACGACGCTGGATGTCGCGCGCGGTGATGTCGTTGAAGATCACGTAACCCGCGACGTAGTCCATTGCCTCTTCCGGGCCGAACCACTTGCCGTCCTTGCCGATGATCACCGCGAGCTCGAGCTCGTAATCGAGCTCCTCGGTGAGGTGCTCGGGATAGACCACCGGCTCGTCGGGGCCCACGATCGCATCGACGTTCTGGAAGAACACGATCCACCGAGCGATCTCGTGCGACCAGTTGACGTTCTTGGACTCTTCCTCGTGCTCGCGGAAGTTGCCCGCCGTGTGGAAGAACTTCTTCGGCACGATCGGAGCGTGCAGCTTCGCGTCGGCCAGCGCGGTGCGCTCGCCCGCGTCGTCGGCCCCGCCGCGCGCGAAGTACTCGCGCATCGTCGGAACGTCGAACCGCACGATCTCGTCGCCGTCGATCCGGCCGACCTTCTCGTTGTCGTACGTCACCAGCTTCATCGGTTCTGGAGCCACCTCAGGACCTCGCCGGCGTTCGCATCCGGCGGGAAGACGGGATAGAAGACCTTCACGATCCGTGCATCTTCGGCCACGAGCGTGCAGCGTTTGTAAAGAGTAAGGCCGGAAATGTGGAAAGTCGGAAGATTGAGCGCGGCGCCGAGTCGCAAATCCGGATCGGAGACGACTGGAAACGGCATGTGATTCCGCTCGGCGAACTCCTGTTGATCGACGAGCGCCTGCACGGAGAGGCCCGCCACACGGACACCAAGCTTTGTGAGCTCGCCGTGGAGGTCGCGGAATGCGCACGACTCCGGCGTGCATCCGCGTGCGCCAGGTGTCTCGTCCCAGCCGGGAAGCAGCGGCTGGTTCGGCTTGCCGGAACGCGGATAGACATAGATCACGTCGAGCTCACGAATCTGCACAGCACCGGTCGAGGACTCGAGCTCGAGGTCGGGCAGCTCGAGCCCGAGGAGGTGCGCCGCGGCGCCGTCATCCTTCGGCACGGGCAGCCCCTCCGGCAGCGTGTAGACGTCGTGGCTCACGCGACGCCGCAGATGCGCTGGACGACGAGCGCGTACGTCTGCGCCGTCCGGACGAGCCCGTCGATCTCGAGGTTCTCGCCGAGCTCGACGTCCATCAGGCCCGTCGACGTTCCGTAGTTGAGCGTGGGGATGCCGTAGCGCGACAGCGCCGACGCGTCGCTGAACCAGCGCGTGACGTCGCGTTCCGGCCGCGACCCGAAGACCTGCTCGTGCGCCTCGTCGACCGCCTGCACGAGCTCGTGGCTCTCGTCGATCTCGGCGCCCGGCGCGGTGACGTAGACCTCGCCCTCGACGCCGTAGCCGGGGAAGCGCTCCGCCAGCGAGCGCACGACGTCGAGCACCTCGCGCCGCGCAACGCCCATCGGCTTCGTCGGCGGGACCCGGATGTCGAGGAAGAGGTCACTGTGGTGCGGCGTCCGCGACACGCGCCAGCCGAAGCCGCCCTCGATCGCGCCGACGTTGACGATCGCCTTCGCGCCGCGATACGCGTTCGACGGGTCGTTCTCCCACGTCGGGATCCAGTCCAGCACGGCGGCGAGCACCTCGTGCATGCGCAGGATCGAGTTCTGGTCGCGCTTGCCCTCGCTGAATGCGGTGTGAATGAAGTTGCCGTGCACGCGGATGCGCAACCAGAGCGCACCGTAGTGCCCGAGGACCACTTTGCCCTCGGTCGGCTCGCCGAGGAGGCACATGTCGGCGACCCCGCCGTGCGTGACGAGATAGCGCGAACCGGCCGCGTAACCGCGATACTGCGCGCCCGTCGCCTCGCCGTACTGGGTCTTCTCGATCTCGCCGCAGACCGCAGCGATCAGGACGTCGCCGCGCAGGCGCACGCCCGCGTCCTGCAGCGCGCGCACCGCCTCGACGTAGCACGCGAGCGCGCCCTTCATGTTCGAGATGCCGAGGCCGTACAGGCGGCCGTCACGCTCGAATGCCTCGGGCTGGAAGCCCGGCACGTTCCGCAGCCAGGGCTCTCGCCCCGAGTACGACGTATCCATGTGGCCGTTGAACATCAGCGTCGGCCCGCCGCCCGCGCCCCGCCACGTGCCGAGCGCGTTCGCGCGGTTGTCCTCAACCTGCTGCCACTGCACGGCGAGCCCAAGGTCTTCGAACAACACAGCCATCAACTCCGCCATCCGCTGCTCGTCGCCCGTGAAGCTGTGGACGCCGATCATCGCGCTCGCCGTGTCGACGAGCCGGTCGCGGTCGATCTGCACGGTCACGGCCGGGACACTCACTGCCGGAAGTGCGGCAGGACTTTCTCGCCGAAGAGCCGGATCTGCTCGTGGCGGTCTTCGCCCCAGAGCTCGAGCATCACATGCGTGCACCCGGCATCGCGGTACTCCTCGATCGCGGCGATGCAGTCCTCCGGCGTTCCAGCGATCGGCTTGCACTTGTCGAGCAACGCGTCGGTGACCATCGCCTTCGCCGCGAGCCGCCCGCCCTGCTCCATCGCCTCGGCGACAGGCCGGATCTCGTCCTGCTCGATCCCGGCGAGATCGAGCAGCGTGTCGGCAGAGCCCTGGATGTTCTGCACCTTGTTGGCGAGGTACATGCCGGCGATCTCGCGCGCGCCGTCGCGCCCCTTCTCGCGGTCGGTCGCGTGGATCGACGACACGATGGTGCAGCCGATGTCGATGTCGGCCTTCACCTGCTCGCACGTGTAGCGCACGAAGGCAGGCGTCGTGATCGACGGCGTGAGACAGCCGTCCGCGATCTCGCCCGCGAGCGCCTGCATCTTCGGCGCCGTCGCCGCGACGTAGACCGGCGGCACGCCACGCGGCGTGTGCGCCTCAGCCTGCAGTCCGGGCACGGACGCATTCCACGTCGAGCCGGTGTACTCGAACGGCTCTCCGCCCAGCACGCCCCGGACGATCTCGACGGCGTCGCGCATCGGCCCGAGCGTCTTGTTCGTCTGCATGCCGGCGTTGTTGAGGAAGATCTTCGACGTGCCGAAGCCGAGGATGAACCGGCCCGGTCCGGCCGCTTCCTGTACGACGCGCGCGTCCATCGCGACCTGTACCGGGTGCCGCGTGAACGGCGAGATGATCCCCCACCCGACGGCGAGCCGCTTGGTCTCGCGCGCGATCAGCGCGGAGACCACCGTGGACGAGCGCGCCTCCATGCCGTGCTTGCGCCACCACGGATACGCCTCGGCAAGCCAGATCGTGTCCATGCCCGCTTCGTCCATCGCACGCGCCGAGGCGAGCATCTCCTCGAGCGGCTCCATGGTGAGCTGCATCACCCCGATCCGGAACGGCACGGCCATACGGGCCCTCAGTCCTGCTCGGTGCCGGCGCCCTGCGAGCCATCCCGCGCATCCTGCACCTGCTTGTCCAGGGCGCCGAGCACGTGCTGCACCTGCTGGTTGACGATCGGCTGGAGGACGCGCTGACCCATCGAGCCGACAGGGCCCGCGATCTTCACGTCAGCCGACCACTTCATCTTCGTCGTGCCGTCGGCCGCGTCGCTCAGCTCGAACGTCGTGACCATGTTCATCATCGCGCCGACGCCCTGGCCCTTGATCTGCATGGCCGCGTACTCGAGCTCGCGCTCCTCCGTCCTGTTCATGTCGATCTTCATCTTCAGGCCGCCGAGACCGAGCGGGATCTTCACGTTCGCCGTCCACCGCTTCTCGTCTTGGACGTCGAAGCTCTGAACGCCCGGCATAGTCGCCGCCATCGCCGCCGGGTCGTTCAGCACCTGCCACACGGTGGCCCGTGGCGCTGCGAACGTGCGCTCGCCCTGGACGATCACGCGTCCACCACCTGCACGCGCGCGCCGGCAGTGTCCGGATGCTCGAGCATCTCCCACACCCGCCGGTAGGGGTTGTGGCTGTCCCATACGACAGCGTCGCCGTGGCCACGGAACGCGTCCTGGACAGCGGCGCACACCGCGTGGATGCCGGCGCCGCCGCCCTCGCCCATGCCCTTCGTGCCGAGCGGTGTGAAGGGCGACGGGCTCTCGACGTAGCCGGTCTGGAGCGGCGGCATGTCGAGCGCGTGCGGCACGTGGTAGTCGTAGAAGTTCGGCGTGAGGAGATTGCCGTCCTCGTCGTACTCGAAGACCTCGTGCATGACTGCGCCGAGCGCCTGCGCCGTGGCGCCCATCACCTGGCCCTCGACGATCTGCGGGTTGATCCTGATACCGCAGTCGTCCACGGCCGCATAGTCGACGATCTCGTAGTAGCCGGTCTCCGGGTCGATCTCGACGACGGCTGCGTGGATCTGCGCCGCGTAGGTGAGCGTCAGGTTCCCGAACTTGCGCTCGACGTCCAGCACCTTGAAGGGGGGCCGGTACACGTAGCGGCAGTTGAGCGTCACATCGAGATCCTCGGGCAGGCCGGCGTTGTTCACGTTGACGATCGCGCCGCAGGCCATGAACGGCAGCGCCGCCTCCGCGTTGTCCTTGATGCGCACGGTGCCCGCCGCGAGCTCGAGCGCCTCCACCGGCACTCCGCCGAGAATCACAGAGCCGAGTCGCTTGATCTGCTCTGCGAGCATCTCGGCGGCGCCCTTCACCGCGCTCAGGCCGGTGACCGCGAACTGGCTCGCGTACGTGCCGGAGAAACCGGCGTGCGAGTTCCAGTAGGTGTCGTGCCCCGAGCGCACGTGCACGTCGTCGACGGAGCAGCCGAGGATGTCCGCGACCACCTGCGCGGCCGTCGTCTCGTGCCCCTGGCCTTGCGGCGTGGTGCCGAGCGTGACGACGATCTCGCCGAAGAGGTCGAGCTTCACGGTCGCGACCTCGTTGTTGCCCGAGAACTGCAGCTCCGAGTTGATCAACTGCGACTGGGCGAAGTTGTTCGTGCCGGAGTCGAGCGTCGAGCCGATGCCGACGCCGATCAGCCTGCCGCGCGAAGCTGCCTCCTGCTTCTTGGCGTCGATGCCGTCCCAGCCGATCAGCTCGAGTGCGACGTCGAGCATCTTCGCGTAGTCGCCCGAGTCGTAGATGCAGCCGTTCGGGGTCTCGTACGGCATCTCCTCGGCGCGGATGTAGTTGCGCTTGCGGACCTCGACCGGATCGAGCCCGAGCTCGTGGGCGACGATGTCGATGATGCGCTCCGTGAACCAGAGGTGCTGCATGCGCGAATAGCCCCGGTTCGGCGAGCAGGGAGCCTTGTTCGTCGCGACCTGGGTGAAGTCGAGGCGGATGTTGCGCCAGCGGTACATCCCGGGCGTGACCTGGGCCCAGATGACTCCGCCGAGCGGCTCGTAGCGCAGCCACGCACCTGCGTCGTCGAGCGCCTTCGTGCGGAAGCCGAGCATCGTCCCGTCGTTCTTGACAGCCACTTCGGTGTCGTGGAACCAGCGCTCATTGCCGTGCGACATCGACATGTGGAAATCCGTGCGCCACTCCGTCCACTGCACCGGCCGCCCGAGCTTCCGGGCGAGCAGGCAGCACGCGACGAGCTGCGGGTGCGACGTGATCTTGTTGCCGAAGCCGCCGCCGATGTCCTGCGTGACGAAGCGCAGCTTGTCGAGGCCGCAGCGCAGCGCCGGCCCCATCATGATCGCCGCGAAGCCGGGGAACTGGTTGTTCGTGTGGATCGTCCACTGCCCGATGCCGCGGTTGAACTCGACGAGCGCGCCGTCGGTCTCGAGCGGCGTCGAGTTGAAGCGGTGGAAGTGGAGCTCGTCGATCTTCACGATCTTGTCCGCCTCCGCGAAGGCGGCGTCGAGGTCGCCCCACTCGTACACGCCCTCCCACATGAGGTTCGAGCCGCTGTCCTCGTGCAGCACCGGCGCCGACTCGTCGCGCGCGTGGCGCGCGTCGGTGATCGCGGGCAGCGGCTCGTACTCGACCTCGACGAGCTCGGACGCGTCGCGTGCCAGCTCGCGGGTCTCGGCGACGACCGCGACGATCGCTTCCCCGACGTACCGGACCTTCCCGAGCGCGAGCGCATAGTCCTTGAGGTGTGCACCCGGCGGCGTCGAGAGCTGGAAGAACGGATCGGTGAGCGACGCGACCTCCTCGCCGGTGAGCGTCCCGTAGACGCCCTTCATCGACTCGGCCTTCGAGACGTCGATCGAGGAGATGTGCGCGTGCGCGTACGGCGAGCGGACGAAGTGGATGTAGCCCATCCCGTGCCGCTTGATGTCGTCGACGAAGGTGCCCTGACCCTGGACGAGCCTCCTGTCCTCCTTGCGCGGGACGTTCTGGCCCTTCCACGTCTCCTTCGGCGCCTGGATCTCGACGCGCTCGGGCGCTATCGTCGTGGAGCTCTCCGACGTGGTCGTGCTCACTTCGCGGCCCGCTCGGCCGCCGTCTTGACGGCCTCGAAGATGTTCCAGTAGCCGGTACAGCGGCAGATGTTCCCCTGGATGCCCTTCTTGATCTCGGCCTCCGAGGGATTCGGGTTCGCCCGCAGCAGCGCGGTCGCGCTCATCAGCATCCCCGGCGTGCAATAGCCGCACTGGAGCGCGTGGTGGTCGCTGAACGCCTGCTGGAGCACGGCCAGCTCGTCGCCGTCGGCGAGGCCCTCGACGGTCTCGATCTCCGCGCCGTCGGCCTGAACCGCGAGCATCATGCAACTCTTGACGAGCGTGCCGTCGATGATCACCGAGCAGGCACCGCAGTTGCCGGTGTCGCAGCCGATGTGGCTGCCGGTCAGGTCGACGTCGTCGCGGATGAAGTGGATGAGGAGCTTCCGCGCCTCGACCTCCCGCTCGTAGACCGTGCCGTTGATGGTGACGGCGATCTGCCGCGAGGACGACACCGTTGCCGCGTTCTGGGCCACCTAGAGTCAGCTCCTCTCTGACGCCTGGCGCGCAGCGCGCACGGCCAGGACTTCCGCAAGATGCATCCGGTATTCGCTCGAGGCGTGCACGTCGGACGGCGGGAAGAGCCCGGCGCCGCGCACGGCCTCACGGACCGCGGCCTCGTCTGCCGAGGCGGGCTGCAACAGCACCGGCGTCGCGTCGACACAGCCGAGCGCGATGCGTAGCGAGCCGTTGACGCTCGCGGCGGCGCTCGCGATGCACGTGCCGTCCACGCCGAGCGTGATGGCCGCGAAGGCGTCGCGCTTGCCCGCCGGGATCGTGATCTTCGTCAGCAGCTCGCCCGAGCCGACCGCGGTGAGATAGACGCCGAGAAAGAAGTCCTCTGCCGGCACGACACGCTCGCCGCCCTGGCCGGCGATCGTCATCTGGGCGCCGATCGAGACCATGAGCGGCGGCAGGTGGTTCGTCGGGTCGTTCGAACAGAGGTTGCCGCCGATCGTGCCGCGGTTGCGCACCTGCACGTCGGCGATCTGCACGCAGACCTCGCCGAGAATCGGGCGCGCCTTCGCCTCCGCCGACGCTGCGATCTCCGAATACGTCGCCATCGGGCCGATCGTCAGCGTGCCGTCTCCGGCCAGGTCGATTCCCTTCAGCTCCGAAAGCCCCGCGAGGTCGACGAGCGCATCCGGCGAGGCGGCGCGCGCCTTCATGACGTTGATCAGCGTCTGGCCGCCGGCGAGGGCGCGGGCGCCGTCGTTCTCCGACAGGATCGCCAGCGCCTGGGCGACCGACGACGGCTTTGCGTACTCGACCTCTCTCAGCAGCACGAAGCGATCCTACGCAGGCCGTAAAGCCGTTGCAAGTTGGATTTTATTTTTTACCCGCGACCGGTTCGGCGTGGATGCGCGACGCAGCGTCCCGGAGAGGCCCGCCGGAGCGGCCGGAGCGCGTCGCGAGCATCTCGGCGAGCATCGACAGCGCCGTCTCCGCGGAGGAGGTGGCGCCGATGTCGAGGCCGCACGGGCCCGCGATCCGAGCGAGAGCCGCCTCGGGCACGCCCGCCTCGAGGAGCCGCTCGCGCCGGCGCTCCTGGTTGCGCCGCGAGCCGAGGGCGCCGATGTAGAACGCCTCGCTCTCGAGCGCCGCCGCCAGCGCCGGCACGTCGAACTTGTCGTCGTGCGTGAGGACGACGACAGCGGTGCCGATGTCGGGCTGGACCTGGGCAAACGCCTCCTCAGGCCAGGCGACGAGGATCTCGTCCGCGCTCGGCAGCCGCTCGCGGGTCGCGAAGCGGGCGCGCGCGTCAGCGACGACCGAGGTCCAGCCGACGAGCTTCGCTGCACGGCAAAGCGCCTCGGCGACGTCGACCGCGCCGTAGACGAACAGGCGCAGGGGCGGAGCGAAGACGTCGGCGAAGATCGTAACCCCGTCGTGTTCGAGCACGTGGCTGCGGCCGCGGCGCAGGGCGGCGGGGGCGAGCGCGGCGAGATCGGGGGGCCCGCTCCCCATCGTCGAGCCGTCGTCGCGTACGAGCACTTTCGCGCCGGCATTCTCGCCCGAGACGATCGTGAGCACGACTGCGCGGCCCCCCTCGTCGAGGACGCGATGCAGCTCGTCGTAGACGCTCATTCGAGCAGCTCGACGAAGACGTCGATCTCGCCGCCGCAGGACAGCCCGACACCGAGCGCCGTCTCGTCGCTGATGCCGTACGTGATCAGGCGCGGCGCGCCTCCCGCGAGCACGTCCTGCGCTGCGAGAAAGACGTCGCCCTCGACGCAGCCGGCCGAGACGGAACCCACGAGCTCGCCGCTTTCCGAGACCGCGAGCTTCGATCCGACGGGGCGCGGTGAGGTGCGGCGTGTCGCCACGACGGTCGCGATCGCGACCCGGTCGCCCTTCGCCCGCCAGCGGTCGATCTCCGGCAGCAGCTCCTTCACAAAGCAACTGTAGCCCCGGGGCCACGGCCGGTACAGGCGCGGCGGTCGCCCTCGATTGGGTGTCGTCCAGGCACGGTTGAGGGCGTGGCCCCAATCAGACACATCACCGGCCGAGATACGCCTTGCGCAGATCCTCGTCCTCGCGGAGGTCGTCGGCCTTGCCCTCGAGCACGAGGCGGCCGGTCGAGAGGACGTAGCCGCGGTCGGCGATCGAGAGGGAGACGTTGGCGTTCTGCTCGACGATCAGCATCGCCACGCCGGCCTGGTGCACCTGCTGGATGATCTCGAAGCTCCGCTCGACGAGAATCGGGGCGAGCCCCATCGACGGCTCGTCCATCAGGAGCAGCTTCGGCTTCGCCATCAGCGCGCGGCCCATCGCGACCATCTGCTGCTCGCCGCCGGAGAGCGTGCCCGCGAGCTGCGCACGGCGCTCGTAGAGGAGTGGGAAGAGGTCGTAGACGCGGTCGAAGTCTTCCTTCGTGCCGCCGCCGTGCAGGTACGCGCCCATCTGGAGGTTCTCGAGGACGCTCATCGGCGCGAAGAGGCGCCGGTTCTCGGGCACGATCGCCATCCCCTTGCGAATGCGATAGCTCGTCGACCGCCCGGTGACGTCCTCGCCGCCGAACTGCACCGAGCCGTTGCGCGGCGCGACGATCCCGAGGATCGTCTTCAGCGTCGTCGATTTGCCCGATGCGTTGCCGCCGAGCAGGCACACGAGCTCGCCTGTGCCCACCTGGAGGTTGAGGGCCTGGAGGATGTGGATCGGGCCGTAGTACGTGTCGATCGCTTCGAGGCGCAGCAGGGGAGCTGCGTTCTCCCTGATTTGGGGGTTCTCGCTCATTTCGTCGACGCCGCTTTCGTGCCGAGGTACGCCTCGACGACCCGTGGGTCGGTGGCGACCTGCACGAACGTCCCCTCGGAGATCTTCACGCCGTGATCGAGGGCGATCACACGGTCGGAGATGCCCTCGACGACGTGCATGTCGTGCTCGATCACGAGGATCGTGTAGCCGACCTCCTCGCGCAGGCGGGCGATCAGCTCGGTCATCTCGTGCGTCTCGACCGGGTTCATGCCGGCGGCGGGCTCGTCGAGGAGAAGCAGGCGCGGCTTCGTCGCCGTGGCGCGCGCGATCTCGAGCCGGCGCCGGTTCGCATACGAGAGGCTGTAGGCCGGCTGGTTCCAGCGGTAGCCGACGAGGCGCTCCCCGAAGAACGAGAGCCGTTCCTCCGCGAGCTGCGCGATCTCCTTCTCCTCGCGGCGCATGCCGGGCGTGCGCAGGATCGAGCGGGCGATCCCGGCGCGGGTGTGCGAGTACGCGGCCGCCATGACGTTCTCCTTGACCGTCAGGTTCAGGAAGAGGCGCAGCGTCTGAAACGTCCGCGCGATCCCGCGCGCGGTGATCTGGTGCGGCTCGAGGCCGAGCAGCGACTCGCCCTCGAAGCGAATGTCGCCGGCGTCCGGCCGGTAGATCCCGGTGACGAGGTTGAAGAGCGTCGTCTTGCCGGCGCCGTTCGGTCCGATCACGCTGACGATCTCGCCCTCGTCGACGTACAGGTTGAGGTTCTCCATCACCGCCAGGCCGCCGAATCGCTTCGAGATCCCGGTGAGCTCGAGCAGCTTCGCCATCAGA
>DATCOE010000010.1:0-48145 GCA_036564885.1 Gaiellaceae bacterium
CGACGGCGACCTCCTGCGCGCGGCCCTAGCGTGAGCCGATCGAGCAGGTCGTCGTTATGTTTCCCAGCCTGGCTCGATAGAGATGGAGGTTGGGGGGTTGCGGTGGTCTGGGAAGCAGGCAAGTGGCGGTGGCGGGGTCACGGCGTATCCGGTCGTCCGCCGGCGGCTGGCCGGGTCGTTTCGGGGCTGTTTTTCTTTCCCCGCGGCGGATCGGCGCAGGTCGCGCGGGAACTCGCGCGAGCGCTGCCGGGGGCTGGCTGGCAGGCGCGCCTCGCCGCCGGCTCGCTGGGGCGCCAGGGGCAGCTGACGAACGCGCGCAGCTTCTTCGCGGGGATCGACGTCGAGCCGCTCGACTACTCGCCCGCACTCGAGCTGGCGGATCCGCTGACCGCGCCCGTGCCGTTCCCGCCCTCCTACGAGGACAGGCCGGGGGCGCCAGACCGCGTCTTTGCTGCCGTCGATGATGCTGCCTTCGAGCGGCTCGTCGGCGCCTGGATCGAGGTGCTCGGACGCGCCGGCGCCGGGGAGGCCGATCTGCTTCATCTGCATCACTTGACGCCGGCCAACGAGGCGGCGGCGCGCGCGTTCGGCTCGCTGCCGGTGCTTGGTCAGCTGCACGGCACTGAGCTGGCGTTGCTGCGGGCGATCCAGGCGGGCCCGCCGCCGGGCTGGCGGTACGCCTCTGGGTGGGCGGCGCGGTTGCGCCGCTGGGCACAGGAGTGCGCGCTGGTCGTTGTGCCGCCGGGAGCGGAGGCCGAGGCGGCGCTGCTGCTTGGTCTCGAGCGGGGGAGGCTTCGGAGCCTGCCGAGCGGGGTCGACCTGGAGCGGTTCACGACGCGCCCGCTCGCCGGCGAGGAGCGGCTCGCGTTCTGGCGGCGCTGGCTGGTCGAGCAGCCACAGGGTTGGGACGAAGGCGGCCGCCCCGGCAGCGTCGCCTACAGCGAGGAGGACATCGCTCCCTTCCGCGCCGGCGGCCCGGTCTTCCTCTATGTCGGCCGCTACACGGCAGTCAAGCGACTGCCGCTTCTGATCGCTGCTCACGCGCGCGCGCTCGAGCGGCTCGGCAGCCCCTTGCCGCTCGTGCTTGTCGGCGGCCATCCCGGCGAGTGGGAGGGCGAACATCCGCTCGCCACCGCCCGCCGGCTCGGGAACCGGCAGGTCTTCCTTGCCGGCTGGCGCGCGCACGAGGAGCTACCGCAGGCGTTGAACGCCGCCGACCTGCTCGTGCTGCCCTCGGTCGGCGAGGCGTTCGGGCTGGTGCTGGTCGAGGCGATGGCCTGCGGGCTGCCTGTGATCGCCTGCCGCACACACGGACCGGCGAAAATCGTCGCGGATGGCAAGACCGGCTGGCTGATCCCGCCCGACGACCAGGACAGCCTCACCGACGCGCTCGTCGCGGCCGCTACCAACCACCAGGAGCGGATCGCACGCGGGAGGCGAGCCGAGGCTGAGAGCCACCATCACGGCTGGCCGGCGACCATCCACCGTCTGACCCTGCTCTACGACGAGCTCGCCGCCCTCGCTCCCAGCCGGCACATGGCCCGAGAGCAACGCAGCTGACGGCGCGAGCCAGCCCAGCCCATCACGCACTGAAACGTCTCTCTCCCGCAGGCTGCGCGCGCCGGCGCCAGCGGAACGTCTTGGCTTCGAGCCACATAGACTCGAATCCCAATCACGACGAGGAGGACGATGATGGCCGGGAAGATCGAGATTCGCAAAAACGGCGAGAAGTTCCGCTTCGTCGTCCTGAACAGGAGCGGCGAGAAGCTGCTGCAGAGCGGACAGTTCGACGACAAAGCGAGCACGAAGCGGGCCGCATCTTCACTGGCGAGGGCCGTCAGCGGCGCGGAGATCGTCGACGCGACCAAGCCGGCCGCCGCTGCCGCGAAGAGCAGCGCACGTCGCCCGGTCGTGAACCGCTAGCAATGGCACCGTCCCCGAGCGAGCGATCCGCTCGATCGGGCCGCTGCGTGGAGGCGCCGCGGCGCGGGCTCGATCCCGGCCTGCTGCAAGATTGACCACACGGTGCTGGGCCGCGATCCCGACGCCGAGCCCTGCCGGCGAAGCACCGCGAGCTCGTGACGCAAAACGAGTATCTCGACCTCGTTCGCGGCCTCTGCCCGGCAACGCAACACCGCCAGCCCGAGAAGATGTCGAAACAGCCAGTAGACGAGAGGGCCACCCGTCGATCCTGCCGACGCCCGCTCCGGCAGCCCGAACCGAATTTCCGGCACCCTCAGGCTCCCCGCGGGCAAAAGGTTGGGCAAAGTTTTCGCCTGAACTGAGAACACGACACGCGGCCTGGCAGGCGTCGGGCGACAGCACACGACCACCCAGGCACCGCACCATTAACGTGCAGGCGTGCTCGTTCGGTCAGGGTGGGAGTCCCTCGACGAGTGAGGCGATCGCGTAGTCGGCTCCGGCCTTACGCAACTGGTCGGCTGTGAACTTGTCGCTGCCGACGCCGACGCAGGCGATCCCGGCGGCATGTGCTCCCTCCACGTCGTGGGGTGTGTCGCCGACCGCGATCGCTTGCGCGGCCGGCACCGGTTCGCCGTAGACCAGGGATGCGCGCTTCAGCGCGATCTTCGTCAGTTCGCCTCGATCGGTCGAGTCCGATCCGTATCCGCCGAAGGAGAAGAAACGGTTCAGTTGCGCGCGGTGAAGCTTGATATGGGCGGCGGCCTCCACATTCCCGGTGACTAGCCCCAACAGATAGCCGCCCTCGATCAGCTTTGGCAGGAGCTCCTCGACGCCCGGCAGAACCCGGTAATGCTCGGACTCCGCGACCGTCGTGTGCAGGTAGTGCAGCCTCCGCTCGAGCAGCCGGGTGAACTCTTTACGTTCGGGCTTGCGGTTCAGCACCGCCTCGAAGGTCTTACGCCCCACCTCGGGATCCGTCATACCCGCGTCGGTGAACTTCCCGATGTCAGCCGGGATCCCGTACAACTCGTCGAACGCCAGCCGCCACGAAGCAGCGCCCGCGCCGCCCGTGACCAAGAGCGTGCCGTCGATGTCGAACAGAATCGCAATGCGCTCACTGGCCATGGCCGATCTCCTTGAGTTGAGAATCCTCTTGTGCGTGGAGCGTCGCCATCTTTGGGCGCACGCTTACACCACGTGACGACCGTGGCCGAGCGGCGGAGCAGTGTCCACTGCATATCGTCGGCGATCGATGCTGCCGGATCTGTCGCCACGACGTCGAACGTAGCGACGGCTTCGCCCAAGACCGGGGAGTCGTGGGAAGCGCCGTCGTCGTTTACTCCGAGTCGCCGGTCTGGAAGAAGCTTGCGATCGCGCCTGCGGAACCGGCGACGACGAGCACGGCCCAGATCTCGAGGAAAACGTCGACGATTCGCCCCGCAACGCTGAGCGGATTCTTGATCTGCGACGAGACCGTCAGGAGCTGCACCGTCGTGAAGAAGAACGCGCCGAACAGAGTATGGATGTCGGTCTGCTTGACGTTCCGCTCGAAGAAGTAGACGAGTGCCGTCCCGATTCCATCGACCACTCCGGTCAGGATCAGCACGAGCAGGAGCCGGCTGACGAGCCGCCTGTGCCGCTCCTCCCAGGTCCCAAGACGCTTCAGCTCTTCGCGGATCACCGTCGCCCATCCTACGAGCACCCCGACGTCGATCAGGGGAAAATCCCGCATCACTGGCCCACGCCGGGGTCGCGACGCTGCAATGAGGCCTACTTTTCCGAGCTTCCGGGAATCGTGCAGCGGTGAAGGCACTTCGGGCTTGGTGGGAACGGCGCAACGCGAAACTCGCACAGCGCGAACTTCAACGTGAGGCTTTGGAAGCCGACACGAACCAGGGAGCACCTCTTAGCGACGCTGCGATTCCGCACATCGCGGGAGCTGCCGGGCTGACAGGGGACCCGACACCGGCCGCTGAGGATGAGCCGGGTCGGCAGACCAGCGACTAACGTCGCGCCGTGAGCCAGCACATGCCTCGCCGCCTGCTTGTCGTAGTCACCACGGATGTCCAGGACGCGACGCTGCGTGAGCATGTCCGGCGCCTCGCGGGTGAGGACGCTGAGCTACTGGTGGTGGCGCCCGCGTCAGACATTTCGCGGCTCGATTGGCTGACAAACGCCGAGGACGACGCGCGCGCAGAAGCACACTCCCTCGCGGACAAGGCCGCAGAAGCGACACCGACCACGGATGTCGAAGCCCGGGTCGGCGACTCCGACCCGGTGAAAGCAATCGAAGACGCGTTGGGAGAATTCCCCGCCGACGAGGTGCTGATCGTCACCCGCCCCGACGATGACGCCTCCTGGCTGGAACAAGGAAGCGGCGAGACAGCCCAGTCGCGGTTCCGACTCCCAGTCAGCGTTGTCACCGTCGCAGAAGACGGATCGCTCACACCACGCTGACGGCACGACGGGTAGCCGTCGCTTCGCGCAAATCAGGTTGCAAGCGACAGAGGAGCCGCCGATAGCACCCTCCGAGCTGCCTCGCGCGTTGTAGTCGAAAGGGGGTGTACATGCTTCTTCTTATCGTGCTGGCGGTCCTCGCGATCGTCGCGTTCGGTGTCGGCCTCACGATCCACTGGCTGTTCATCGTCGCCGCAGTGTTGGCGCTGATCTGGGTGATTTCTCTCCTCACCGGCGGGATCGGCGGCCGTCGCCACGCTCGGTTGTAACTGAACTGAACCATCTGGAAGCAGCGGACCTCGCTCACACCCATACGATCCCTCAGATCAGCCGCCGTGTTTAGAGGGCCGAACCGGTTATGAGCCGGCTATGGGCACATGCTGACGCCACCTTCGCGCTCCAACAGCTCTCCATCGCGGATCGTTCTCTCCATCTCGATCGACTCTTCGCGGTACCACGTTCCGTCCTCGAACTCGATAGCCGGATAGAGCCTTTGCCCCGTGTGCTCGATCATCTCGTCGCGCTTGCTTGGCCGAGAGGGACCGGGGGCCAGCTCGTAGTCGACGCCCATCTCCTTGAGCGCCTTCTCGACCCGCCAGCACGGCCCAGTCTTCAGCCACTCGAATCTGCAGCGATGGAGCTTGACGGCCATCCGAACCCACCATACGCCGGTGCGTCAGTGACCCCTTCTCTACGCAGGAACGGGTCCGACCCCCTCTCTACTTGTGAGGGGTTCGAGCTCGATGTGCATCGCCGTGAGGAGCCATCGCATGATGACCGGGGCGCCAGTGACCCCCTTTCTACACAGAAGGGCTCAACATTCGACGCGCACTTGGCGGGACGCCCGAATCCCTTTGGCCATCGGCGATCCAGGCAAAGGGATGGAGCATTTATGGAGCCCAGCGGGCGCAACCAGTGGCAACCGATGGCAAATGGGAGGACCCCGAAAACTGCTCAAACAAGCCGATCCGCAACCGGTCGCAACCCATGGCAACGGTCAGAGCTTGGATGGTAAGGAGGGGGTCGACGGTTCGAGTCCGTCAGAGGGCTTTACGTTCTCCCTGCTCAGCGCCTCCTTTCGTTTCGTCTTCCACGTCGCGTTCTGCGCGCGACGTCCACCGAGCGTCCACGCGAGTGTGAGTTCTCGCTGCGGCGTGCCTTGCTGTGCTTGTTGCTGAGCGGGTTCGCGGGTGGCGGCGGCGGTGTCCACCCAGCGTCCACCAGCTTCTCGCGGGCGAGCGCGTCGAGCAGCGCGACCGCGTGCTCGCGGCCGCCGCTGGCGAGGTGGCCGTAGTGGAGATCGATCATCGCCAGGCTCGTGCCCATGTACCGGGAGAGCGCGAAGGCCGACAGGCCGGCGCGGAGCGCGAACGTGGCGTAGGTGTGGCGTAGGTCGTACGGCTGGCGGAGCGGCTCGATGCCAGCCTTCACGAGTGCCGGGCGCCAATGGCGCTGGCGGAAGTTGTGGAGATCGATGTAGCCGCCGCGCGAGTTCGGGAACACAAACGGGTGCTCGCTGGGCGGTAGCCTCCGAAGCGCCTCGAGCGCCATCCCTTGCCGCGGCACGCCACGCATGCTCCGCCGAGTCTTCACGTGCCGCACGCGTCCGTTTGCGTAGGCGCGACGCACGTAGACAGCGCCCTCCTTGAGGTCGAGGTCGCGGTGCTCGAGCGCAAACAGCTCCGCCGGCCGCAACCCAGTTGCGGCAGCGAACACGACCATCGGCCCATACACCGGCCCCAGCTGAGCGGCAACCGCCTCGACCTCTTGCCACGTTTCGAACGGCCGCTTCTCCAGACTGCGCCGAAGGGGGTTCGGAACGCCCCGTTTGGCCGGGTTGTAGTCGAGTAGCTCCCATGCGACGGCACGGTTGAGCACCTGCCGCAGCGCCTGCGTCGCCTCGTAACGGTGACCCTCCGGAATCGTCATCCGCCAAGAGCAGACCTGTTCCGGCGTCAGCTCGATCAGCCGTACCTCCCCGAGCGCCGCGGTCGCCTTACCCAGCAGCCAGCGCAACTTCGACACCGTCACCGGCAGCCCCGGATGCGCCTGCAAATACTCGTCCGCGAACTCGGCCAACGTCAGCGTCGCCGCCCGCCCAAAGTGCCCCGTTTAGTTCCAGAGTTCGTTGCCGTTATTGCAACGATTTGCCTGCGCGGCGCCGTTAGCGCAGTACCCGCGCGCTGCCGCCGCGGACGAGGTTGACGACGTCCTGCAGCGTCGCCATCGACGTGTCGCCGGGAGTCGTCATCGCCAGCGCGCCGTGGGCGGCCCCGTACTCGACGGCCTCCTGCGCCCCGAGCCCGGCGAGGAACCCGTAGAAGAGCCCGGACGCGAACGAGTCGCCGCCGCCGATCCGGTCGAAGATCTCGACGTCCGTCCGCGGCGTCGCCTGATGCAGGCGGCCCTCGTAGCGGCAGACGGCGCTCCAGTCGTTGCGGGTTGCCGACCTGACGGTGCGGAGCGTGGCCGCGAGCAGGGCGAGGTTCGGGTACTCCCGCTCGACCGCCTCGAGCATCTCGCCGTAGCGCTCCGGCTCGAGCCGTGTGAACTGCTCGTCGGCGCCGGCGACACGGAAGCCGAGCGCCGCCCGGAAGTCCTCCTCGTTGCCGACGACGACGTCGACGTGGCGGAGCAGCTCGCGGTTCACCTCCGCCGCGCGCGCCGGGCCGCCGATCTCCTGCCAGAGCGACTCGCGGTAGTTGAGGTCGTACGAGACGACCGTCCCGTGCCTGCGCGCAGCCTCGAACGCCTCCAGCGCCACCGACGCCGTGGTCTCCGAGAGCGCCGCGAAGATGCCGCCGCAGTGCAGCCAGCGCGCGCCGTGCCGCCCGAGGATCTCGTCCCAGTCGATCTCTCCCGGCCGCAGCTGCGACACCGCCGTGTGGCCGCGGTCCGAGCACCCCACCGACCCGCGCAGCCCGTAGCCCCGCTCGGTGAAGTTGAGCCCGTTCCGGGCCCGGCGGCCGACCTTGTCGAAGGGCACCCAGCGGACGAACGACTGGTCGACCCCGCCCTGGTAGATCAGGTCCTGGAGCAACCGGCCGATCTGGTTGTCGACGAGCGCGGTCACGATCGCCGTCTCGAGGCCGAAGCAGCGCCGGAGCCCGCGGGCGACGTTGTACTCACCGCCTCCCTCGTAGACCTGGAAGCCGCGCGTGGTCGCCACGCGCCCGTCCCCGGGGTCGAGCCTGAGCATCACCTCGCCGAGCGCGACGAGGTCGAAGCGACAGCCGTCCCTCGGCTTGATCGCGAGCGCGCTCACCGCGCCGCCCGTCCCGTCCGGACAGCCTCACCGATCTGCATGCGCATGCCTTTTGCGACTGTACGACTCGATGAACCGGTATGGATACGGAAGCGGCGTCTCGCTTGCCTCCGAGAGCGCGTCTATTTCCTCCCGGTCGAGCTCCCAGCCGGTGCTGCCGAGATTGTCTTCGAGCTGTTCTGGCGTTCGGGCGCCAAAGATCGGCACCACGATCTCAGACCGTCGCAGCAGATAGTTGAGCGCGACCTGAGACGGCGTCTTCCCTCGCACGGCAGCTATGTCCGCCAGCTTGGCGATGACCCGCCACGCGAGCTCGCTCTCACGCTGTTCCGGCTGGTCGTCCCACCGGTCGCCTCTGGCTACGCGGCTGCCCGGGGCAGCAGGTTGGCCCTTGCGGTACTTGCCCGTCAGCCAGCCACCCGCAAGCGGCGACCAGGCCAGCAGTCCCAACCCCTCCTCTTCGCACAGCGACAGAAGCTCCCATTCTGTCTCCCGGACGAGCAGGCTGTACTCGGCTTGCAAGGACACCATCGACAGACCCCTGTCCCTGCCGAGGAACACAGCCTTCATCACTTGGCCGGGGGTGAAGTTGGAGACGCCGACATACCGAACTTTCCCCGACCGGACCAGATCCTCGAAAGCCGACAGCGTCTCTTCGAGCGGAGTCGAAAGATCGTAGCAATGCGCCTGGTAAATATCGACGTAATCCGTTCTAAGACGCCGCAAGCTTCTCTCGACTACTTCAAAGATATGCTTTCGTGAAAGGCCGATATCATTCGCCCCGTCTCCGGTCGCGAAATAGACCTTCGAGGCGACAACCAGCGAGTCGCGATGTTTGCGTGTCTTCAGCCACTCGCCGAGTATCGACTCGGACTCGCCGTCGTTGTAGGTGCTCGAGGTGTCGAACATGTTCCCGCCGGCATCTACGAATCTGTCCGCGATGGCATGAGCGGCTTTCTGATCGGCCCCCCAACCGAACGTCTGGGTTCCCATTGCCAACTCCGAGACCTTCAGACCACTCTTCCCCAAGAAGCGGTACTCCATCCCCTGCCCTCCCTCGCTCGAGGCTCACCCGTCCGGAAAATGCTGCACAGTTCCACTCCGGGCTACATCAGGGAAAACCACATCGGGGGTCGCCGACGGCATCGCGCACCCGATCTGGACAGACACGCGCAGCCTGCGGCAGCACGGCGAGGAGATCTACACGAGCACGCTCAGGGAGCGCGCCCCTCGTCGTCGAGATCGTCGATGAACGGCTTCAGCTGTCCTTCCGCCTCCACGTCCACCGCGTAGCCCACCGGACCGTCATCGACTTCGCGCCGCTCGGCGGCCGACATGTACCGCTCTGCCTCCACGCGCTCGACCGCCGAACGACGCATCCACTGCCGCAGCCGCGCAAGCAGAGCCATGCGGCCATCCTCCCGCGCCGCCATCTGCACGTCAAGCGTCGGCGAGGAGCCCACGAGCGCGACGCTGAGGACGTCCGCTGCTCCAGACCCGAGTTGCGTGCGCGCCGTCCAGACGTCATCATCGGCTCTGGCGCCATCACCGCGGATCGAGACGCGGTCGCTTCGTCGGCCCTGGCGGCGAAGAGCAAGCTCGAGGAGAACAATGTCCCAACCCGTCAAGTTGATCGCCCTGCTGAAGCGGAGCCCGGAGCTGACCCGCGAGGAGTTCGCGCGACGCTGGCTCGACGAGCACGCGCCCTTCACGTTGCGCTTTCCGAATCTCCGCGGCTACCGGGTCAACATCGCGCTCGAGGAGTATCAGGAGATCGAAGGAGAACTGCCCTACGACGGAACGGCGGAGCTCTGGTGGGACTCGCTCGAGGAGATGCAGGCGGACTACGCGAGCGAGGAGGCCGCAGCAGCCGTCGGCGACGCCAAGCTGTTCACGAGCGTGCTGACGCACATCTACACGCGAGAGCACGTTCTCCGCTAGGACGGCGAGTGGCTTCGAAGGAGAACGCAACCGCGGTGGTCTGCGTCGTCGGGGCGGCGCTGATCGACCTGATCAGCTACGTGCCGCGGCTGCCGGCGCTCGGGGAGACGCTGCACGGGACCGACTTCCGGACCGGCTTCGGCGGCAAGGGCGCCAACCAGGCCGTGATGGCCGCGAAGCTCGGCGCGAGCGTGAGCATGGTGACGAAGCTGGGTCGCGACACGTTCGGCGACGACATGCTCGCGAACTTCCGCTCGCTCGGGATCGACACCACCTTCGTCTCGTTCGACGACAGCGCCTCCTCCGGCGTCGCACCGATCGCGGTCGACCCGAACGGCGACAACTCGATCATCATCGTCACCGGCGCGAACGAGCGCATGACCGCCGCCGATGTCGAGCACGCGCGGCCGGCGATCGCCGCGGCCGACGTGCTCGTTTGCCAGCTCGAGATCCCGCACGAGGTCACGCTCGCCGCGCTCGCCGTCGCGCAGGAGGAGTCGACCTTCGCGATCCTCAACCCGGCCCCGGCGGTGCGCGAGCTGCCGCGCGAGGCCTACGAGCGCGCGGACGTGCTCTGCCCCAACGAGACCGAGGCCGAGCTGCTGCTCGGCCATCCGATCGGCGCCGGCGGGGAGCTCGAGGCCGCACGCGAGCTGCGCGTCCGCGGCGCGCGCGCGGTCGTGCTCACCCTCGGCGAGCGCGGCTGCGCGATCGCGACCGCCGAGGAGGAGCGTCACGTGCCCGCCGAGCCGGTCGAGGCGCTCGACACGACCGGCGCAGGCGACGCGTTCGTCGGCAGCCTCGCCACCTTCCTCGCCCGCGGCGAGCCGCTCGCCGAGGCGGCCGACCGCGCCAACCGCATCGCCGCGATCAGCGTCCAGGCGCGCGGAACCCAGACCAGCTTCCCCGCCGCAGCCGACCTCCCGCCCGGGCTCGTCGCGTGAGTGTTCTGCCGCTGCCGCGCTCGCTAGGATCGGGATCGTGAAGCTCGGAATCCACGCGATGGCCTGGACGCCGCACTGGAGCGACGAGTCGCTGCCGCTGATCGACCGCGTCGCCGAGCTCGGCCTGGACTTCATCGAGATCCCGCTGATGGACGTCGAGGACGTGCATCCCGCCCCGATCCGCGCACGGCTGGACACCGCGGGCATCGACGTCGTCACGAGCACCGTCCTCAGCGCGTCGACCGACATCACGTCCGCCGACCCCGAGGTTCGCGCGGCCGGACTCGCCTACCTGCGCCGTTGCGTGGACGTGACGGCGGAGATGGGCGCGTCGCAGTTCTCGGGCGTCATCTACGGGATGCACGGCAAGCGCCCGCCCCGGCGACCCGGGCAGGAGGAGTGGGACTGGTCGGCCGAGTGCCTCGCGCAGGTCGCCGAGCATGCGGCCGCCGCGGGGCTCACGATCGGGCTGGAGCCGGTCAACCGCTACGAGAGCCCGCTGCTCAACACGTGCGCTCAGGCGGTCCAGCTCGCCGACATGATCGGCGCCCCGAACGTCAAGATCCATCTCGACACCTACCACATGAACATCGAGGAGACGGGCTGGCGGGAGCCGGTCGCGCTCGCAGGCGACCGCCTCTGCCACTTCCACCTGTGCGAGAACGACCGCGGCATCCCGGGCACCGGCCTCGTCGGCTGGGACGACCTCTTCGGGGCCCTCGCCGAGCTCGACTACGACGGCTACGCGGGCCTCGAGAGCTTCGTCGACGTCTCCGAGGACATGGCCGCAGGCACGTGCGTCTGGCGCGACCTCGCTCCGAGCGGCGATGTGCTCGTGCGCGAGGGAACTGCGTTCCTACGGGATCTGGCGCGCAAGCACGGCCTCTGAGCCGCCGCCCGCGTCGCCGGCGCCCGTGACGGACGGCTGCCCGCCGTCGATCGCCTCGAGCCTGCGGAAGATCGACGCGTTCTCCAGCGCCGCGTACGTCTCGTCGAAGATCGCGTACAGCTCGTCGTAGAGGGGCGCGAGCTCCGCACGCGGACGGACCTCGCCGGCGATCTGGACCATCCGGTCGACCTGCGAGAAGTCCTTCCAGATGCCGACGCCCACCCCGCCTGCGACGGCGGCGCCCATCGACGTCGCCTCCTCGAGCAGCGTCAGCCGCTGGACCGGGATGCCGAAGACGTCGGCCATGATCTGGTTCCACACGGCGCCCTGCGCGCCACCCCCGATCACGCGGATGCTCTCGATCGCCGCGCCCTGCCGGACGAACGCCTCCAGGATCACCCGCAGGTTCAGCGTGATCCCTTCGAGCACGGCGCGGAACAGGTCGGGCTGGCGATGCCGGATGGTCAGCCCCACGAAGGCGCCGCGCGCGTGTGGGTTCCAGCGCGGGCTCCGCTCGCCGAGCAGGTAGGGCAGGAAGAGCAGACCGCGTGCCCCGGGAGGCGACCCGAGCAGCTCCTCGTTCATGATCTCGTACGTCGACCTGCCGAGCCGCTCGGCCACCACCATCTCGTGCCCGGCGAAGAGGTCGCGCGCGAACTGGTACGAGCCGCCGGCCGCCTGCATCGTGCCGCACGGACTGAACATGCCCGGGATGAGGTGAGCCCACGTGAAGGTCCGCTCCTCGGGATCGAGGATCGGCTCGGACGTTGCGAGCGCGATCCAGGACGACGAGCCGATGTAGTTGTACGCGACGCCCTCGCCGATCACGCCGGCGCCGACACCCGCGCAGGCGCCGTCGCCGCCGCCGATCACGACCGGGGTGCCGGCACGGAGCCCGACCTCGGAGGCGGCACGCGCACCGATCTCCCCGACCACCTCGGTCGAGTCGCAGATCCGCGGCAGCTTCGCGGGATCGACTCCGAACGCCTCGACGAGCTCGGCCGACCACCCGCCGCCGCGCAGGTCGTAGAGATTCGTCCCCGACGCGTCCGAGCGGTCGGTGACGAACTCGCCGGTCAGCCTGGCGACGAGGAAGTCCTTCGCCTGGAGGAACGCATGGGTCGCCGCGTAGCGATCCGGCTCGTTCGTCTGGATCCAGCGAATCTTGGCCGCGGAATACGACGGGCTGAGCCGATGGCCCGTGACCTCGTAGACGCGATGCGGGTCGACGCGCTCCCCCACCTGCTCCACTTCGCGCACCGCCCGCTGGTCGGCCCAGATGATCGCGTCGCGCACGGGCTCTCCGGCCGCGTCGACCGCGACCGCAGCCATCATCTGCCCGCTGAACGCGACGACGGCGATCTCCGCCGGCGCCACGCCGGACTCGCGCAGCAGGGCCCGCGTCGACTCGACGAGCGCGAGCCACCAGTCCTGCGGCCGCTGCTCCGCCCAGCCGGTGTACGGACAGGAGGTCGGGTAGCCGACGAAAGCGCTGCACACGAGCGCCCCGCTCTCGTCGTAGAGCGTCGCCTTGTCGCCGGTGGTCCCGACGTCGTGGGCGAGGACGTAGGGCATCAGGGCCGCCGCGACACGGCTATTTGAGCGCGCCGCCGAGCAGGCCCGTGACGAGGCGCTTCTGGAGGAAGATCGCGACGAAGACCATCGGCGCGGTCGAGATGATCGAGATCGCGCAGATGTTCCACCAGCTCGTGCCCTGCTCGCCCTGCTGGACGGCGATCGTGATCGGCAGGGTGGTCGCCTTGTCCGACGTCAGGATGACCGCGAACAGGAACTCGTTCCACACGAACGAGAACGTGAGCAGCGTGGTCGCGATCAACCCCGGCAGCGTCAGCGGCAGCGCGACGCGGAGGAACGCGGTGAGGCGGTTGTCCCCGTCGATGTAGGCGGCCTCCTCGAGCTCGACCGGCACCTGCTTGAAGTAGCTCTGCATGAACCACGTCGCGAGCGGGATCGAGAACCCCGTGTAGATGATGATCATCCCCAGGAGCGAGTCGAGCAGGTGGAGGTACTTGTAGAGCATGAAGAACGCCAGCACGACGACCACCGGGGGCATGATCCGCTGCGAGATGATGAAGAAGGCGATGTCGTCGTTCCGCATGAAGCCGAGCTTCAGCGGGAACCGGGCGAGGCCGTAGCCGGCGAGCGAGCCGAAGAAGACGGCGATGACCGTGGCAACCGACGTGATGATCAGGCTGTGCTGGAGCGGCCCGAGGATCGACGAGGTGCCGCCGATGATCTCGTGCCAGGCCTCGGTCGTCGGCGTGAAGTCGACCCACGGGATCCAGCGCGCCCCGTTGTAGATCGCGGTGTTGTCCTTGAACGCCGTCACGACCATCCAATAGATCGGAAGCGCGACGAAGACGGTCCAGACCAGCAGCGGCACGTAGCGCCAGGCCCGCCGGAGCGTCATGCGCTCGTTCATACGCCCACCCTCCGCAGCAGGACGCGCGTGACGGCGAGGTAGAGCAGGGCGGTGACCGTGACGATGATCAGGAGCGCCAGCGAGATCGTCGCCCCGTAGCTGATGTTGAAGGTCTGGAAGCCCTGGAAGTAGGCGAAGAGCGTCGTGCTGGTCGTCGAGGTGCCGGGGCCGCCGCCGGTGAGCAGGTAGATGTTGCCGAAGATGGTGAACGCGGCGAGCATGCGGAGGAACACGGCCATCACCGAGATGGGCGCGAGCATCGGCAGGATGATGTCCCAGATGACGCGGAAGCCGGATGCGCCGTCGATCTGCGCGGCCTCGAGCGCCTCCTCGGGGATCGCCTGAAGGCCCGCGAGCAACAGGAGGAACATCAGCGGCGTCCACTGCCAGACGTCCATCAACACGATGCTGATCGGAGCCACCGTCGTGCTCGAGAGCCACAGCACCGTCGGCAGGTGGAGCGCGTGGAGGATCGAGTCGACCGGCCCGTACTGCTCGTTCAGGAGCATCCGGAACATGAAGCCGATCGCCACGTCGGCCAGCATCATCGGGATGCTGAAGAGCACGCGGAAGAACGCGCCGCCCGGAATCTTCCGCCAGAGCAGGAGTGCGAGCGTCAGGCCGACCAGGAACTCGACGGTCACCCCGACGGCGACCAGGAAGAGCGTGAACTTCATCGCATCCCAGAAGGTCGAGTCGTGGAGCAGCTGGCTCCAGTTGGCGAGCGTCGCCTGGGTGAGGTGGAGGCCGTTGTCGGTCGAGATGTTGCTGAAGCTCATCACGACCGAGAAGACGATCGGGAAGACGTTGAGCGCGAGCAGCAGGAGGATGGCCGGAAGCACGAACGGCCAACCGCTCTCGCGCAGCATGCGAAGCGCCGAGCTGCGCGCCGGGCGCGGCGCAGCGCCCTTGCCGAGTGCCGGGCTCGTAACCGAGCTGTCTACGTGCGGTGTATCTGCTGGCAAGTGAGTCCTCGACAAGAACGCTGCGCTCTGCCCTGACCGGGGCCGGCGTCTACTTCAGGTTCAGCGACGCACGGTACGCGGCCAGCTGCTTCGCCATTCCCTTCTGCTTGTTGACCTGGTCCCACGCCTTGGCGACCCCGTCGAGAGCAGCCTGCGGGGTGCTCTGTCCGGCAACCGCCTTCGCCGTTCCGACCTCGGTCGCGTCCTGGAACTGCGCCGCACCCGGCATGCGCAGGTCCTGCACGGCGCTCGGGTCGAGGTCGCTGGTCTTCATCGCCTTCAGGTACATGTTGAGGTCGGGCTCCGGGTAGCCGACCTTCTTCCAGGCCGCCACGTTCGTGAACTGCGAGTGCCGGAACGGGTTCATGCCGGTGTTCGCGCCCGTGACCATCTTGAGGCTGAACGCGGGGCTCGCGACGAACGAGAGGAACTTGTACGCGAGCGCGGCGTTGTGCGTCGTCTTCGGAACCGTCCCGCACCAGCCGCCGAAGGCCAGCCACGCCGGGCGGTTCAGCTTGGCGGAGTTCTGCCACTTGCCCGTCTTGTAGTTGAAGACGCGATGCGTGCCCGGCAGGAGGGCGGTGCCGACCTTGCCGTGCACCTTCGTGCCCTTCTCGAGCTCGCCGATGATCGGCGTGTCGTCCCAGTCGATCCCGAGCACGACGGCGCCGTTCTTGAACTGCTGGCGCACCTCGTTGCTGTCCCAGTTGATCATGCCGGGAGGCCCGTACTTGACGGCCTCGGCGTAGTTCTTGAGGCCCTCGAGATGACCTTGGTTGTTGATCAGCGGCTTCAGGTTGGACGGATTGAAGAACATGCCGCCCTTCTGCCCCGGCGGGCTGCACCACGCGACGCAGTTGGACATGAAGTACCAGAAGGCCTGGCCGCCGTGCCGGTAGGCCTCCCCGACGCCGTGGACGCCGTGCTTGCCGTCGCCGAAGAAGCGGGCGATGTTCATGAAGTCGTCCCACGTGGTCGGCGGGGCGAGCGGCTTCCCGAACTCCTTCTTGAACGCCTTGCCCAGGCTCTTGTTTTCGATGATGTCGCGCCGCCAGTACATGAGCTGGTTGTCGCCGTCGATCGGCATCGCGATCTGGCGGCCTGCCCACTGGCCGTTGCGCTGGTAGATGACGTCGTTCCACTTCAGCGAGCTGTCCTTGCGGATCATCGACGTGAGGTCGAGGACGTACGAGGAGTAGTCGCCGAGCCAGCTCGACGGGTTGAGGATCACGTCGTAGCTGCCGCCGCCCGTGACGAAGTTGGCCATCGTCTTCGTGTAGAGATCGCCGAACGGAGCGGTGATCAGCTTGACGTTGGCGCCCGTCAGCTTCTTGAACGGCGCCGCCGCGTCGGCGACCGCGCTCGCGATCGGCGGGCCGTCCTGCGTGATGACGGTCAGCGTCTCGCCGGCGTGCATCCGGGACGTGTCCGCGAACGCGGCCTCCGGATCGAGCCACGTGAGGCCGGTGCCCGACGCCATCGCGCCGGCGCCGACCGCCGCCATCCTCTGCAGGAATTCGCGCCTCTTCATACTCATGTCGTCTCCAACTCCTTCCGGGTTATCCGAGACTTACGTTGACGTTCGCCCAGAGCCGCGTCTGACGCGTTGGCACCCCCGCTAGTCGTGTCGTCACCACGGCGCACAGACCAACCGCCGTAGCCCCGCGCCCACACGCACCTCCTTTCTCGACAGACCCTACCCCGATCATGTCCCGGCGAGCGCTCCGCGCACGATCACGTCGCCGCTCCCGGGATCGAAGTAGTGGAACTTGCTCGCGTCGACGGCGAGCCTCACGGTCGAACCGGATCGCAGGCGCGCCGCGCTGTTGACGACCGCGGTGAAGCGGGCCCGGCGCTCGTCGGCGATCAGCACCGCATCCTCGTCCTCCTCCTCGTCGCTCGCCGCGGCTCGCACCGCCTCCACGTCGACCGGCGGCGCGGCGATCCGGAAGAGCACGTGCAGCTCGTAGCCCAGGTCCTCGACGACGCCCGCCTCGATCTCGATCGTGGGGAACGACGGGTCGGCGAAGGCGGCGTCCTCGAAGTCCTGCGGCCGGATTCCCAGGATCACCGTGCCGCGCGGCGCCGTCGCCGCGCCCAGGGGGATGCGGAAGCCGGCGAACTCGACGTGGCCTTCGCCGACCGTCGCCTCGACCAGGTTCATCGACGGGGAGCCGATGAAGGAGGCGACGAAGAGGTTCGCCGGCTCGTGGTACAGACCCTGCGGCGTGGAGACCTGCTGGAGCACGCCGTTGCGCATGACGGCGACGCGGTGGCCCAGCGTCATCGCCTCGACCTGGTCGTGCGTGACGTAGACCGTCGTGACCCCGAGCCGCTCGTGCAGGCGCACGAGCTCGCCGCGCATGCCGACCCGCAGCTTGGCGTCGAGGTTCGAGAGCGGCTCGTCCATCAGGAACGCCGCCGGCTCGCGCACGATCGCACGACCCATCGCGACCCGCTGGCGCTGCCCGCCCGAGAGCGCCGCGGGCCGCCGCTCGAGCAGGGTCTCGAGGCCGAGCATGTGCGCGACCTCGTGGACGCGCCGCTTGATCTCCTCCTTCGACATGCGCCGTACCCTGAGCCCGTAGCCGAGGTTCTTCTCGACCGTCATGTGCGGGTAGAGCGCGTAGCTCTGGAAGACCATCGCGATGTCGCGGTCGCGCGGGAGCTGCTCGGTGACGTCGCGGTCTCCGATCAGGATCCTGCCCTCGGTCACCTTCTCGAGGCCGGCGATCATGCGCAGGAGCGTCGACTTGCCGCATCCGGACGGCCCCACGAGCACCATGAACTCGCCGCTCTCGATCTCGAGGCTGACGTGGTCGACGGCGCGGACGCCGCCGGGGAACACCTTCGAGACGTTGTCGAGGGCGATCGGATTCACGGGCAGGGACACATGACGTCAGCGGTCGATCCTCTCCGAATTGCTCATTTGAGCGGCCTTATCACTCGTACGCCAACTAAATACGCCCCGGCATGTTTGTGTCAAGGTTGACCGTCGGCATCCTGTGACGGCCTTCCGCGTTCGGTGGATTGAATCAGGAAGCGCGCCGATCCGGCGTCCGTGATTACTACGTCGACGATCCCGGATCTGAGCACGGCCGCGAGCGCCAGGCGCTTCTCGGTTCCGCCGGCGACGGCCACCACCGTCTCGGCGGCCCGCAGCTGGTCGATGCCGATGCCGATCCGGGCACCCGCCGGCGGCGGCACGACCTCGCCGTCCGCGCCGAAGAGGAAGCCGCAGAGGTCGGCGCGGACACCCCGCCGCCGGAGCTCGTCGAGCTCGTCGGCGGTGAAGCACTCGCGCATTCGCGACACGCTCGGAGCGTCCCACGAGCCGACCCCGGCGACGATCACGCGCACGTCGTCGATCAGCCTGAGGGTCTCGGCGACGATCGGGTCGCGGCGGAGCGACTCGGCGGCGGCGAGATCGCGGATCAGCAGCGGCGCGAGCAGCGGATAGGCCGCCGTATGCGCCTTCGCCGCAAACCGGCGCACGAGGTCGATCCCGTCCGAGGCGCTCTGAAGCGTCGCCAGGCCGCCCACGAGCTGAACCACCCGCTGCGCGCGGCACTCGGGCAGATACTCGACGAGCAGGTCGAGCGTCCGGCCCCAGGAGATGCCGACGACGTCGGTCGGCGACACGAGCTCCGCGACCGCCAGGCCGGCGAGCTCGGCGATGTCCCGCACGACCACGCCCGCCGCGCCGTCGAGGTCAGCGACGACGAGCGCGTCGGCGAGCCCGTACGCGCCCTTCAGCTCGGCGCTGAGCTCGGGATCGCTCCGCGTCGTGTTCACGATCTCGATCCGGACGATGCCCTCGGCCCGCGCCCACTCGAGCAGCCGCGCAGCCTTGAAGCGCGAGACTCCGAGCTCGTCGGCGATCTTCTTGATCGTCCAGCCGTCGAGGAAGTAGCGCCGCGCGGCGAGCGAGGCCTGCATCGCCTGCATCGGACGCGCGCAGGCACGCGTGGACGACCTGCGCGTCGGGGGGGTCGTGGTGTCCGACATCCGGTACCACTGACGTTACTGCGGGATCCGGGTACCGTGCCACCCGCACCGACGCGGAGCGCCGGCGCTTGACCGCGCGCCCGCGAGGCCGTACCGTGGTTTACGCACTATGAGCGGCGTTGTCGCTCATCTGTGCAGCAAGCCGGGGGCAGATGCCAAAGAAGCTCGTCGTCGATCCTGCGCAGACCCGCCGCCGCAGCGCGCTCCGAGTCGGCGTCGTCGCGGTCAACGAGTACCGCTTCTCGATCGACGAGGCGCGCGAGTCCTTCGGCGACGCTGCGCTCCGCCGGATGCTGCGCGACATGGTGATCGTCCGCGAGTTCGAGTCGATGCTGGACGAGTTCAAGCGCACCGGCACGTATGCGGGCATCGGCTACGCGCACGCCGGCCCGGCCCATCTCTCGGTCGGCCAGGAGGCGGCGGCGGTGGGGCAGGCGGCCGGCCTCTCCGTCGCGGATCACATCTTCGGCAACCACCGCAGCCACGGCGAGATCATCGCCAAGGGGCTCGCGGCGATCGAGGAGCTCGAGCCGGAGGCGCTCGCGACCGAGCTCGAGTCGTTCCGCGACGGCGCGCCGCTGGCGCTGCTCGAGCGGCACCTCGACGCGGACGGCACGCGCGACCGCGCGGTCCAGTTCCTCCTCTACGGGCTGATCGCGGAGGTCTTCGGCAAGCGGCCCGGATTCAACCTCGGCCTCGGCGGGAGCATGCACGCCTTCTTTCCCCCGTTCGGCATCTACCCCAACAACGCGATCGTCGGCGGCTCTGCCCCGATCGCGGTCGGCGCGGCCCTCTACAAGCGGCTCTTCGAGCACGGCGACAGCATCGCGCTCGCGAACATCGGCGACGGCTCGACCGGCTGCGGCGTCGTCTGGGAGTCGATCAACTTCGGAGCGATGCGCCAGCTGCGGACGCTCTGGGAGGAGGACGCTCGCGGCGGCCTGCCCGCGCTCTTCTTCTTCGTCAACAACTTCTATGCGATGGGCGGGCAGACGCAGGGCGAGACGATGAGCTACGACCGGCTCGCCCGGATCGGGCTCGCCTTCAACGAGGACGCCCTGCACGCCGAGACGGTGGACGGAAACGACGCGCTCGCGGTCGCCGACGCCGTTCGGCGCAAGCGGTCGCTGCTCGTCGAGGGCGCCGGGCCGGCGCTGCTCGACGTCGAGTGCTACCGCCAGACCGGCCATTCGACGAGCGACGCCGGCTCCTACCGCACCCGCGAGGAGCTCGCGCTCTGGAGCGCGATCGACCCGATCGCGCTCCACGCCGCCCGCCTCGAAGCGGCGGCGATCGTCCCGGCCGGGGCGGTCGAGGAGCTCCAGGCGTCGGTCCGCGACGACCTCGCGAGGTTCGCCCGGCTCGCGGTCGACGACGAGGTCTCGCCGCGCCTCACGGTCAGCCGGCGCGGGCGCGAGCTCGAGGCGGTCATGTTCTCCGACGAGGTCGAGGCACTCGACGACTCCGTCGACGCGGAGCTCTCGCTTCCGCTCGCGGACTCGAAGCGGCTCGCGGCGCTCGCCGGGAGAAGCCGCGTCGGGATCGGCCCCGACGGGGCGCCGCTGCCGAGCTCCCGCGCGATCACGGTCCGCGACGCGCTGTTCGAGACGATCGTGCACCACTTCGCGCACGACCCGAAGCTGATCGCCTACGGCGAGGAGAACCGCGACTGGGGCGGCGCGTTCGGCGTCTACCGGGACCTGACCGAGCTCCTCCCCTATCACCGCCTCTTCAACGCGCCGATCTCCGAGGCGACGATCGTCGGCTCCGCCGTCGGCTACGCAATCGAAGGCGGGCGCGCGCTCGTCGAGCTGATGTACGCGGACTTCATCGGCAGGGCGGGGGACGAGCTCTTCAACCAGCTCGCGAAGTGGCAGGCGATGTCCGGCGGGCTGCTGCGGATGCGCGTCGTCGTCCGCGTCTCGGTCGGGAGCAAGTACGGCGCCCAGCACTCGCAGGAGTGGACGTCCCTCCTGACCCACATCCCGGGTCTGAAGGTCGTCTATCCCGCGACTCCGTACGACGCGAAGGGGCTGCTCGCCTCGGCGCTCTCCGGGACCGATCCGGTCGTCTTCTTCGAGAGCCAGCGGCTCTACGACACGGTCGAGCTCTTCCGCGACGAGGGCGTCCCCGCCGGGTACTACCGCGTGCCGATCGGCCAGCCCGAGGTCAAGCGGACGGGGTCGGACGTCACGATCCTGACGACGGGAGCGACGCTCTACCGCGCGCTCGACGCGGTTCGGCGACTCCAGGACGAGTTCGGCGTCGCCGCCGAGCTGATCGACGCACGCTCGCTCGTCCCCTTCGACGAGCGCATCGTCGTCGACTCGGTCAGGAAGACGCACCGACTGCTGCTCGCCTCGGACGCCGTTGTCCAGGGGAGCTACCTGCACGAGATCGCCAACCGGGTCCAGGAGCTGGCGTTCGACGACCTCGACGCGCCGGTGGTCGTCCTCGGTGCCAGCAACGCGATCGCCCCGCCCGCCGAGCTCGAGCACGCGTACTTCGTGCAGGCGGACGACATCGTGGACGCCGTCCACGAGCGCCTGCTGCCGCTGCGCCGCCGCTGAGCGCGGGCGGCGCCGCGACCTATTCGAAGCCCAGCTCGTCGAGCGAGACGTGCAGCTCGGCGGCGTCCTGGTAGACGCGGAAGGCGCCGGCCGCCAGCAGCTCGGCGCCGCCGTAGCCGCCGCTGAGCAGGCCGATGCTCAGCATGCGCGCGCGACGAGCCGCCAGCAGGTCCCAGACGGCGTCGCCGACGACGTAGCACTCGCCCGGCTCGACGCCGAGCGCCTGCTGGCAGGCGAAGAACAGATCGGGCTCGGGCTTCGCGCGCGCGACGCTGCCGCGCTCGATCACGACCGTCTCCGCTCCGACCCCGAGCGCCTCGAGCGAGAGGTCGATCTCGGGCCGGCGGCCCGAGGTGGCGATCCCGTGCACGATCCCCCGGTCGCGCAGCCCGGCCAGCAGCTCCACCGCCCCGGGAAGCGGACGCCGCTCGGGGAGCAGCTCGCGGAAGATCTCGCCGTGGCGGCGCTGGACCGCCTCGGCCTCGTCGATCGTCAGCTCGCGCCCGGCCTCCCGGGCGACCGCGCGCGTGAACAGGCCGCCGCTCATGCCGATGCGGCGATGGATGCGCCAGCCGTCGATCGGCATCCCCGCCTCGGCGAGCGCGCGCTGCCATGCGAAGACGTGCGGGTAGACGGTGTCGATCAACGTCCCGTCGAGATCGAAGATCAGCGCGAGCGTCATGCCGGCAGCCTACGCGGGTCCGCCGGAGCCGAGCTCGACGACCTCGATCCCCGCGGCCTCCGCAAGCCGCAGGAGCGGCCGAACGCGATCACCCGGCGTCGCGAGGATGTGGTTCGACGGGAAGACGCGGAGCAGGTCGTCGAACGAGCAGGCGAGCCGCGCGTGCACGTGCGGCCAGGTCGGATCGGTCTGCTCGTTCAGCCGCTTCCGCTCGGGCTCGGGCAGGTCGAGCACCTCGCCCCGGACGACGACGAGGAACGGCCGGTCGTCCCGGAGGCCGAGGCGCGCGAACGTCAGCGGCCCGGGGGCGGCGTCGAACTCGACGGAGGCGCCGCCGGCGCGGAAGTAGAGCGGCAGCGCCGGGTGGAGCCGGATCCGCGCGAAGTTCGCCTCCGGGTCGTCCGAGCGGGTCGCGTACCAGCTCGCGTGCTGGCCGGAGTTGACGAAGTCCCAGACGTCCTCCTGCGGGTGGTGGAGGCGCACGTCCATGAACAGGCTCGGCAGCCCGCCGGAGACGTACTTGAGCAGCTGCATCGTCAGCGCGGCGAAGGCGTCGGCCTCCGTCGCGCAGACGGTCGACTCCTTCGGCCCGTTCCAGTCGTAGGGGTCGTTGAGCAGCATCTCGGCGACGTCGGCGATGCAGACGTACTCGGAGAGCTCGCGCTGGCCCTTGATGCCGCAGTAGTCGAAGCCGTTCTCCTCGTTCAGCTCGCGCAGCGCGAGATACAGGCGCAGCTGCGTCTCGAGCGACTCCGGCGTCAGCCGGTCGCCGTCGTAGAGCAGCCGGTCGCCGAGCAGCCGCTCGAGCCACTCGCGGCCGCGCCGGGCCTCGCCGGCGTCGACCGTCTTCATCCGCTCGACGACCCAGAGCTGATCGAGCTGGTAGGCCGTCGTCCCGAAGGCCTTGATCGTCGGCACGAGGTGGAAGAAGCCGGTCTCCATCCCCATCGAATGGCCGCCGTAGAGGCCGTAGACCTCGCCCCGCAGCGTCGTCAACGCCTGTGCGGCGCGCACCCAGTCGGCGACCGCCTCCTGGGTCGCCGGGTCGTCGACGTCGCCGACGACGCGGTGCGTCCGGACCCCGGCCTGCCGCAGCGCGCCGTCGGTCGCGAGCAGACCGACGTTGCCCGGGAGCGCGCCGTTGTTGTTCGACAGCGAGAGCAGCGGCAGGTCGGGCCCGACCGTCTGCAGCAGCGGCCAGACGAGGTACGGGAAGTTCCAGACGTTGAAGCAGAGGACGAGCGAGCGGACGCCGCGGCGGCGCAGCTGCTCCCCCACCTCCTGCGCGACGCGAACGCTCGTGATCGTCTGCTCGCCGACCACGACCTCGGGCGCGCTGCCGTCCACGTTGGCGACGCGGCTGCGAATCGCGTCGGCCCAGCGGCCCAGGACCTGCATGTTCTCGCTCTCGTTCAGCTCGTGCACGTGCCGGCGCTCGTCGTTCAGCATCACGAGCCCGATCGGCGTCGTCCTCATCGAGCGCTCCTCCTCGGTTCCGTGGGTTTCTCTGTCTGCGCTGCCTGCCCGAGCGCGGCCTCGACCGGCGAAGCCGTCGCCCGCTGGAGCTCCGCCAGGACGTGCGCGAGCTCGAGCGTCGCCGGGTAGAGCCGGCGGTAGACGTCGTAGAGCGCGTCGTACGTCGCGCGCGGCTCCGGCCGCGGGCGGACCGTCTCGGCGACGTGCGTCCAGCCGGCCGCGAGCGGGACGAGCCCCGCCGCCGCGCCCGCGAGCTGCGCGTCGCCGTAGCTCGCGCCGATCGTCGAGGCCGGGACGTCCTGCTCCCGGCCGGTGATGTCGGAGACGATCTGCGTCCAGAGCGCCCCGCGCGTGCCGCCGCCGACCGCGACGAGCCGGCGCGGCTCGCCGCCGGCGCGCTCGATCGCCTCCAGGTTGTGGCGGACGCCGAAGCCGGTCGCCTCGAGCAGCGCGCGATACAGGTGCCCGCGGCCGTGGCGCAGCGCCAGCCCGAGGAACGCCCCGCGCGCGTCGGGGTCGAAGAGCGGCGTGCGCTCGCCGGCGAAGTAGGGCAGGACGACGAGCGCATCGGCTCCCGGCGGCGTGGCCTCGGCCTCGGCGAGCAGCTGCTCGTAGGGCACGCCGCCCGCCAGCTCGCGCAGCCAGCTCGTGAGCGCGCCGGACGTGGCCATCCCGGCGGCGACGGTGCGGCTCCCGGGCGCCACGCCGGCCGTCAGCCAGAGCGCCGGGTCGGGGGACGCGCCGGGCGCGACGTGGACGACGAACATCGTCGTGCCGTACGCCAGCATCGTGTCGCCGGGAGCGACGACGCCCGCGCCGAGCGCCTCCGCCCATGCGTCGATCGTCCCGGCGGCGACCGGCGTGCCGGCCGGGATCCCCGTCTCGGCCGCGGCGGCCGCGGTGACCGCGCCCGCGGCCTCGCCGGGCCACAGCAGTCGCGGCAGCTCGAGCCCGGGGGCGATCTCCTCCGCCCAGTCGTCGCGCCAGCGGGCACCGGCGAGGTCGTAGAGCGGGTTGCACTGGCTCGCCGAGTGGTGGTCGAGCACGTAGTCGCCGGTGAGACGGAGGACGGCGTACGAGCTCGCCATCAGGAAGCGCCGGGTGCTCGCCCAGACCTCCGGCTCGTTCCTCCGCAGCCACAGCAGCTTCGGGCCGACCGCCTGCGAGGTCAGCGGCGACCCGCCCACCGCCAGGATCGAGGCGGCTCCGTAGCGCGCGGTCAGCTCCTCGATCTCGGCGGTCGCGCGCGTGTCGACGCCGTAGAGGATCGCCGGCCGGAGCGGGTTGCCGGCTGCGTCCACCGGGAGCAGGCACGGGCCGATCCCGCTGACGCAGACGCCGGCCACCCGGGAGAGCGTCTCGCCGCCCAGCTCGGCGAGCAGCGTCAGGACGTCCGCCCACCAGACCCGCTCGGCGTCGTGCTCGACCCAGCCGGGGCGGGGCAGCGACGTCTCGTGCGCGGCGCTGACCGTGGCGACGACGGAGCCGTCGGGCCGGGCGACGACCGCCTTCGAGCTCGACGTGCCGATGTCGAGGCCGAGGAGCAGGTCGCCCACGTCAGCCGGCGCTTCCGTGGGTCTCGCCTACGTTCGGCCGCACGAGGAGCATCCTAGCCCGGATCGTTCAACAACCGGGTGAGGGCGTCTTTGGCGGGCGCGTGCGGCGGGTTGAGCGTGTAGCGGGCTCTCGCGGGCGGAGCGTTCGGCGGCTCTCGGGTTGGTTGAGCGTGCGCGGAGCCCGTCGCGGCGGCGTCTGCGGCAGGCCGAGGCCGGTTGTGCTGCGGATCCGGTGTGCGGGCGCGACTGGCGGCGGTCTACGGCGCCTGTGGCAGCGCGCGTAGGCGTGCGAACGCCTGGAGGAGCTCGTTGCCCCAGGCCCAGCCGCGTGGGAGGTGGAGGCGCAGCTGGCGGGTGAGCCGGCCGGCGACGTGCAGGAGCCGGTAGCGCAGCCGTTTTGGTTCGCAGCGGGCGAGCTCGCCGGTGAGCAGCAGCCGTTGCGTCCAGGCGAGCAGGTCCTGGGCGGTGAGGACGAGCTCGAGCCAGGCGGCGTTCGGCTGGAAGGCGCGGAAGGGGAGGTTCTGGAGGCCGGTGTCTTTGCCGCAGCGGATCCGGTCCTCGACGAGCGCGTGCTGGCGGTGGAGCTGTTCGAGCCGGGCGATCCGTTTGCCCTGCTGGTTGGTGATGAAGACCTGGAAGCGGTAGCCGTTCTCGTCGCTGAAGGAGAGTTGCGCGCCGGGGGTGCGGCCGCTCGCGGCGGCAGATCGCGCGCGTCCCTTGCGGCCAGTCGTTTGTCTCCAAGTCGAGCGCGAGCTCGGCCACCCACGCGCCGTCGCGCTGCTCGCCGGCCTGGGTGACCGCCGGCCGCCAGGCTTTCTCCGGCAGGGCGAGGATCGCCTGTCTGACCGGCTCGGTCAGGTCGAAGCCGACCGAGAAACGCCAGCCGCGCGCGACCACGTGGTCGAGGAAGGCGTGCGTCGCCCCGCCCGAGTCGGCGCGCACCAACAGTCCCGGTCTGACCGCCTGCTCGGGAAGCTGCGCGAGCGCGAGGTCGAGCACCTCGATGTGGTCGGAGCCGTGTTGGCGCCTGCGTTGCCGGGCCGGAGGATGCCGGCGAGCGCCTCCTGCGTCGTCGCCTCGTAGCAGAGCAGCGGGTGGAAGCCAAAGCCGTGCTTGTAGTTGCCGGCGGCCTGCTCTTTGTCGGAGTGCGCCGTGATCAGCGTCGCGTCGAGGTCGAGCAGCACGCGTTCGGGCGCCCCCGCCAGCTCCCAGACGCGCCCACGCGCGGAGGCCCGCGCCCGCCGCACCGCCCCGATCCGCTCACCGTCGAGGGCGGCGAGCACCCGCCAGGCGGTCGCATCCGAGACGACATCGCCGAACAGGGCCGGCTGGTCGCGCAACGCGCTCAGGTCGGCCAGACAGTCGCCGCCGTCGGCGAGCATCACCGCCAAGTCGCGCAGCGTCCGCCCGGGATCGTGACGCGAGCGGCGCCTGCGCACCCCGCCCATCGCCTGCGAGAGCGCCCCTGTCAACTCGACGCGGTCGGCGAGGCCAACAAGCAGCGCCGTGCCTGCCCGCGAGGTCAAACAGTCGGCGTCCGCCACGATTTGTACGCTCTCGATCGACTCCGTACGCTACACCTGCATGGTGATCCTCCTGGGCAGGGAGTGGGGCCTAGACAACTCCAATCCTCCCTGCTCAGGCGGACATCACCGGGTTACACGACGTCCCCCTCAAGCCGCTTACTGAAAGGTCCGGGCTAGGCCCCGGAGCAGGGCGAGATCGGCCCAACGAACAAGAGACACCGTCGCCCTAGTCGGTAGTAATCCTACAAAAAAGCGGGCCGCAAACGGGCGGATTGCCCGCTCACGGCGCGGAAGGATGCCGGATCGGCCGGTTTCTGTGTAGGATCGTGTAGTTAAATTCCAAGACGTCCACGAGGTGTGCCCGATGACGACCACGCTGACCGCACCGGCGATCGACCCGGAGACGGGTTTCCTGACCGGCGCGACCGCCCACTACCGGAAAGTCGCGCGAGAGATGACAAGCGTGTTCGCCGACGACGCGGCGTTCGCCGAGGTCCTCGCCGCCGATCCCGACCGGCTCGTCTACGAGGTCTACGAGGCCCAGCAGACGACCGAGCCGGGCGACCTCATCTTCGGGACGAGCATCCTCGCCCCGGGGCGGGTCGGCTCGGAGTTCCACATGACCCGCGGGCACATCCACGAGCTCGCCGACCGCGTCGAGACGTACTACTGCCTGCGCGGCCACGGCCTGCTCCTGCTCGAGACGCTCGCGGGCGAGACCGAGGCGATCGAGCTCCGGCCCGGAGTCGTCGCCTACGTGCCGCCGGCGCGCATCCACCGGAGCGTCAACGTCGGCGAGACGCCGCTCGCGACGCTCTTCTGCTATCCGGCGGACGCCGGCCACGACTACGAGGTCGTCGCCGCCGCCGGCGGGCTGAGCCGGCTCGCCGTCGCCTCCGCCGCCGACGGCTGGGAGCTCGTGCCGAATCCCCGCTATCGCCCGCGCCGTGGCTGATCGCGAGGCCGAGCGCTCCGAGGTGCTCGAGCGGCTGAGCGGGATCGGCGTCGTGCCGGTGGTCGAGATCGAGGACGCCGCCGCCGCGGTCGAGCTCGCCGACGCACTCGCCTCGGGCGGTGTCGGCGCCGCCGAGATCACGTTCAGGACGGCCGCCGCGGCCGACGCGATTCGCGCGATCGCCGAGGCCCGCCCGGACTTCCTCGTCGGCGCCGGGACGGTGCTCACGGCGGAGGCGATCGAGCTCGCACACGACGCGGGCGCGTCGTTCGCCGTCTCTCCGGGGTTCGGCGAGCGCGTGGCGGAGGCGGCGTCGCGCCACGGGATCCCCTACATCCCCGGCGGCTCGACCGCGACGGAGATCCAGCACTGCCTCGGGGCCGGGTACCCGCTCGTCAAGTTCTTCCCGGCCGAGGCGCTCGGCGGCGTGGCGATGCTGACGGCGCTGGCCGCCCCCTTCCAGTCGTACGGCGTCCGCTTCATGCCGACGGGGGGCATCAGGGTCGCGAACGCGGCCGCGTACCTGGCGAAGCCGTGGGTCGCGTGCGTGGGCGGGACCTGGCTCGCGACCCGCACTGCGCTCGCCGAGCGCGACTTCGCCGCCGTCCGGGAGCTGGCCGCCGAAGCCGCGGCCCTTGTCGCATCCGCCCGCGGGCCCGCGAGCGCCTCGTGAGCTACCGCCCGGCGACCCGCCCGACGATGTACTTCGCCGGCGTCAGCACGACGGGGTCCTCGATCCGGCGCGTGTTCCCGCTCTGGTCGGAGCGGCTGGGACTCGACGCCGAGCTCGTCGGCGTCGATTTCCCGCTCGGCGCCCCGCCCGACGACTATCGCCGGTTCGTCTCGTTCCTCACCGAGGATCCGCTCTCGGTCGGCGCGCTCGTGACGACGCACAAGATCGACCTGCTCGAGTCCTGCCGCGACCTCTTCGCCGAGCTGGACGCGCACGCCCGCGCGCTCGGCGAGGTGAGCTGTCTCTCGAAGAGTGCGAACGGGTTGTGCGGCCACGCCAAGGACCCGATCACGAGCGGCCTCGCGCTGCGGGCATTCGTGCCGGAGGGACACTGGTCGGAGACGGGAGCGGCCGCCTTCGTGATCGGCGCCGGCGGCGCCGCGTCGGCGATCTCGTGGTACCTCACCGCAGACTCGGACGCGCGTCCGTCGGCGCTCGTGATCTCCGACCGCAACCCCGGCCGGCTCGAGAAGATCCGCAGCCTGCACGCTCGCGCGGGCGGCGACGTCCCGGTCGAGCTGGTCGAGGTGCACACGGCGGCGGACAACGACCGCGTGCTCGCGGAGCTGCCGCCCGGCTCGCTCGTCGTCAACGCGACCGGCATGGGCAAGGACCTCCCCGGCTCGCCGCTCTCGGACGGCGCCGTGTTCCCCGCCGGCGGCCTCGTCTGGGAGCTGAACTACCGCGGCGCCCTCGTCTTCCTCGAGCAGGCGCGCTCGCAGGCGGACGCGCGCGCGCTCGTCTGCGAGGACGGCTGGACGTACTTCCTGCACGGCTGGCTGCAGACGATCGCCGAGGCGTTCCACGTCTCCGTGGCGACCGAGGGGCCCGCGTTCGAGGAGCTGGCCGCGCTCGCCGAGGGCGTGGCCGCGCTCGCCGAGGGCGTGCGGACGTGAGCAGGATCCTCGTCACTCCGCGCTCGCTGACCCGGAGTCCAGGCCCGGAGCTCGAGCCCCTCGAGCGCGCCGGCTACACGCTCGTGTTCTCGACGCCGGGCGCCGTGCCCGACGAGGAGGAGCTCGTCAGGCTCCTGCCCGGCTGCGTCGGCTATCTCGCGGGCATCGAGCGGATCGGGGAGCGGGCGCTCGACGCCGCGGACGCGCTCGTCGCGATCAGCCGCAACGGCGCCGGAATCGACAACGTCGACCTCGCCGCCGCAGCGGAACGGTCGATCGCGGTGCTTCGCGCGGCGGGCGCGAACGCACGCGGCGTCGCCGAGCTGACGCTCGCGCTGCTGCTCGGAGCATTCCGCCAGGTGCCCCGCCACGACGCGGCCGTGAAGAGCGGCGTCGTCGAGCGCTTCCAGGGGATCGAGGCCGAGGGCCGCACGCTCGGCCTGATCGGGTGCGGCGCGATCGGGAGGCTCGTGGCCGGGTTGGCCGCCGCGCTGGGGATGCGCGTGCTCGCCCACGACGTCGCGCCGGGCGAGGATCTCCGGGAATCCGAGCGCTTCCGCCTGGCGTCGTTCGACGAGGTCGTCGCGTCGTGCGACGCGCTCAGCCTGCACTGCCCGCCGCTGCCGGACGGCCGGCCGCTGATCGGGGCGGCCGAGCTCGCCCGGATGCGGCGCGGCGCGGTCCTCGTCAACACGGCGCGCGCCGACCTCGTCGACGGGCCGGCGGTGCTCGCGGCGCTCGAGGACGGCTCGCTGCGCGCCTACGCGACCGACACGGTCGACGGCGAGACCCAGATCGACGCCCTGCTGCGCCACCGCCTCGTGATCGCGACCCCGCACGTCGGCGCCTACACCGCCGAGAGCGTCGCCCGCGCGACGGAGGCTGCCGTCCGGAACCTGCTGGACGCGCTCGAACGAGCCCCGAAGGAGCGGTGACGGCGAGGCTCCGCCGATGACGGAGGCGCCCGCCTCGCAGAACCTCCTCGGCGCGATCGAAGCGGCGCTGCCGCGGCTGCGCCCGTCCGAGCGCAAGGTCGGGCAGGCGGTGCTCGCGCAGCCGCGGGAGGCGATGCGGTCGAGCCTGGCCGAGCTCGCGCGGGCCGCGCACGTGAGCGAGCCGACGGTCGTCCGCTTCTGCGCCGCCGTCGGCATCCCGCGCTTCGCCGACTTCCGGCTCGCGCTGGCGCACAACCTCGCGCTCGGGATCCCGGCGACCCGGTCCTCGATCGAGGCCGGCGACACCGTCGCCACGATCGCGGAGAAGGCGTTCGACTACGCGCTGACCAGCTTCGACCACGTGCGCAGGACACTCGACACGGAGGCGCTCGAGCGGGCGATCGACCTGCTCGCGGGCGCCGAGGAGATCCTCTTTCTCGGCTTCGGCGCCTCGGGGATCGTCGCCCAGGACGCGGAGCAGAAGTTCCCGCTCTTCCGCGCGCGCTGCAGCGCGCCGGTCGACGCGCACCAGCAGTTCATCGCGGTCTCGCTCGCCGGGCCGCGCACCGTCGTCGTCGCCATCTCGAACACGGGTCGCACGGCGTCGATTCGCGACGCGGTCGCCGTCGCCCGCGCGAACGGCGCGCGCACGATCGGGATCTCCGGCACCCGCGAGTTCCTGCTCGAGGAGGTCGACGTCCCGGTCGCCGTCGAGACGCTCGAGAACACGGATCTCCACACGCCGACGATCTCCCGGCTCACGCAGCTGCTCGTCGTCGACGTGCTGGCGACGGGCGTCGCCCTCCGCCACGACGCCGGCTACCTGGAGCGGCTGCGCGAGATGAAGGCCGGGCTGACGCTGATGCGGACGGGCGAGCTCCGGCGATGACGCGGATCGTGCGCACGGTGCGCGGAGACATCGCCCCGGAGGCGCTCGGGCCCTGCGACGCGCACGAGCACCTCTTCCTCGTGACGCCGATTCAGCCGGGCGACGACTTCACCGACGTCGACCGGGCGGTCGAGGAGGCGCAGACGCTCGCCGACGCGGGCGGCGCCGCGCTGGTCGACTGGACGCCGCTCGGTCTCGGCCGCGACCTCGACGGGCTCGTCGCCGTCTCGGAGCGGACCGCGCTCCACATCGTCGCGGCGACCGGGCTCCACCGCGACGCCCACTATCCCGCCGACGACCCGTTCCGGGCGCTCGGCGTCGACGAGCTCGCCGACCGGTTCGCGGCCGACCTCGACCCCTGCGGCATCGTCAAGGTCGGGGCGAGCTACCACCGGCTGACGCCGTTCGAGCGCACGGCGTTCGAGGCGGCGGCCGCGGCCCACGCGCGCCGGGGAGCGCCCGTCTGCGTGCACACCGAGCACGGGACGATGGGCCTCGCGCTCGTCGAGCTGCTCGGCGGGCTCGACGTCCCGGCGGCCTCGGTCGTCCTCGCTCATCTCGACCGGAACCCCGACGCCGTCGAGCACGCCGAGACGGGGGCGACCGGAGCCTGGCTCCAGCTCGACGGGCCCGGCAGGACGAAGTACTGGCCGGACTCGACGATCCTGCGCCTGATCGCCGACCTCGCGGAGCGCGGCCTCGGCGACCGGATCCTGCTCGGCGGCGACACCGGTCGCCGCTCGATGATGCGCGCCTACGGCGGCGGCCCCGGGCTCGACTACGTGTTCGCGCGCTTCAAGCCGAGGCTCGAGCGCGAGCTCGGCGCGGAGCTCGCGCACGCGATCTTCGTCGACAACCCCGCCCGCGCCTTCTCGTTCGAGCCTCGGTAGCGCGGGCGCCGACCCTGAGGGTGCCGGAAACCCGATTCGCCCTTGATTACGCCGCGATCTTGTACTCGTGGATGAGCCCTCCGAGCACGTCTCGGCGGCGAACATGGTCGACAACGACAACGGTGTCTGACCCTGGCGGCGGTTCTTCGATTGGTGGTCGCTGGTGGAGGGAGCGGTGGGGGCGATGCTCGTTGTAGTGGCGGATGTAGGCCGGGAGGACTCGTTCGAGGTGCCGTCGGTTCACGATCAGGATCCGGTCGAGGCGCTCGCGGCGTACGGTGCCGATCCAGCGTTCGATGAACGCGTTCGCGCGCGGTGCCCGCACCGGTGTGCGGATCGTCCGGATGCCGTCGGAGCGGAACACCTCATCGAACCCAGCTGTGAACTTGCTGTCGCGGTCGTGGATCAGAAAGCGGATCGGCTCCGCCCGGTCGACGAACGTCTCGACGATGTTGCGCGCCTGCTGGGTCGCCCACTCACCTGTCGGGTTCGCGGTGATGCCCGCGAGATGCACCTGCCGGGTCGCGAGTTCGATGAACACGAGTGCGTACAGTCGCCGGAACAGAACGGTGTCGACGGGGTTGGGTCGAGCCGGGGCGCGGTGCCGGCGTTGCCGCCGGTCCGTTTTCCCGGCCCGCCCGCCGAACCGGGCGTGCCAATTCCTTGGCACCCGGCTCTCCACAGGACATGCGCTGTCCGTTCCCAGCGGTGCAGCTCTCGCTCGCCGCGGGTCGTACCCTCTTGAATCGGCTGTCACGCACCTACGGCGCTTGCTCTTCGGCGGTAGGGAATCGCAGGTACGCGTTCCCGCAGCCAGCGGAACTGGCGGTAACCCAACCAGCCTCCATTCGCGCGCTTGGCTTCAGCCTCAGGAAGGCGACCACGATCATCGCGATCGCACACGCCGCCAACGAAGGGCGGCTCGATCTCGAGTCACTCGCGACACACGACGACCAGCAGGTGATCGAAACCCTGACGCAGATCGCCGGGATCGGGCGCTGGAGCGCCGAGTACACCCTCCTGCGCGGACTCGGCCGGCTACACGTCTTCCCTGGCGACGATGTCGGCGCGCGAAAGAACCTCGCGCGCTGGCTCGGGCTCGCCGAGCCTCTCGACTACGCCGGGGTACAACGCGCGGTTGCCGACTGGCATCCCTACGCGGCACTCATCTACTTCCACCTTCTACTCGACCGCCTCGCGGCGCGCGGCGACCTCGAATAGCGCCTGCGCTTCCTACGCTACGAGGGCGCCGCAGAGATAAAGTCGGCCGGCCCGAGTCTCGGCTTCAAGCAAGGGCTTGTGCTCCTGCTGCTTGCCGGGGCCGAGGAGATGCACGACCTGCTCCCCGCGGGCATGCAAGAGCTCTGCGATCAGGCGCCGGTGGCAACGCCACCACAGCGTCTCCGAACACATGAAGCAGGGAGCCGGCTCCGCCAGCGCCGCGGCGAGCGCCGCCTGCCACCTATCAGTACTCATACGGGCGGCATAGCTGCGGAAGGCGGCGACGCGAAGACAGCCGAAGCGATCCTCGCCCGGCTCACCGGCGAGACGGCCGCCAAGCTCGACCACGTGCCGATAGGCGACCCCGCCCGCCTCGAGCACCGCTCGGAGATCCGGCTGATTGAACTGGGGATTGTGGCGCGAGCCCGGAAAGCGTCGCACGTCGACCAGCGTGCAGACCCCCGCCTCGCGGACAACCGACACCAGCTCTTCCGCGGGCCGAGTCCCATGCCCGATCGTCCAGACGATCACCCGGCAAGCGTGCCAGCGGTGATCTGCTCCGTGCAGGGCAGAGACTCTTCGCGGCTGCAGACCACGATCGCCGTCACCGAAGGCCGGTGCCGCCGGCTCGGGCGCGCACGATCACGACCGGACAGGGGGCGTAGATGGGCGCAGTACTGGCTGACCGAGGCGCCAGCGAGAGCGCTATCGGCGAATGTCGACGTAACCCCGCCGGCACCGTCGACGACGGTACAACCGCGCGGCTTGGAGACTGTGCAGGGCCGACGTAAGGATGCGCCGCAGCATATGGCTCCTAATAATAAGGAAAGACCCGCCGCCGGTGACCGCCGACATCCTGCGGCAGCACGGAGCCGGTCGTTCGCTCGACGAGATCATCCTTGATCCGTTACTGAAGGCGGTACGTGAGCCCACGCTCTGCAGGAGCGTGTTGTTAACCCACTGACGATCGCCGCGCTGGGACGCGACATCGCCGACCAGATCAAAGGCTCGGCGGCGCGAGCGAATCCCTCAAGCGAGGCTGGGCGAGCCCGACGCGCGCGGTGAGAGCGCCTGCGTCGACGTGTCGAGCTCCTTCGCCGACGATGCGAGGCACCCCTTGTAGTACGCGACGCGCTTCATTCCCTCGACGGTGTTCACGCTCCACCCTCCGGCTTCTTCGTGGGTTCCTTGCCGGGTGTCACACCCGCCTGGGTGAGGATCCCCATTCGCATGTCTCCGCCGGCAGGCGCCGACGGTTCTTCTTCACCCGGCAGGTACGGCTTGGGGAACGATCCCGGCCCGTACGGATCGCGCCCCGGCTGATACCCGTGCACGAGCTTCGCGAGCGCGTGCTCGCCCTGCACGTGGCCGAGGAATCCCTGCCGGTCCTGCTCGCGTGTGAGCTTGTGCAGCGCACGTGCCTCGCCGACGTCCGCCGCGACGTGCGGAGGGAACGAGAGGCCCGCCTTGTTGTGGGCGATCAAGTTCATGGCGAACTTCATCTGCTTGATCGTCGAGACGACGCCCTGCGTGTGCGGCACGAGCTCGGTCTCGCGCAGCCAGCCGGTCGTCTCGGTCGAGCGGATGAACCACTTCGCGTGCTTCGCGCCCATGTCGCGGTCGACGCTCTCCTTGATCGCCTCGGCGCCGAGCTTCGCAATCGCGTCGCGCGGGTCGACGGCCTTGGGGCAGCGCTCGTTGCAGAAGAAGCAGCGCGTGCACTCCCAGATGCCGTGCTGGCCGCTGTACTCCTCGAGGCGCTCGACGGTCGAACCGTCGCGCGGGTCGCCGACGAAGCGCATCCCCTTCACGAGCGCCTGCGGGCCCAGGAACTCGGGCTCGGACTCCATCGCGTTGCACTCGGAGACGCAGAGGCCGCAGTTGATGCAGAGCGCCTCCTTGTGGATCGCGTTCATCCGCTCCTGCGAGATCCGGTACTCCTTGCCATCCTCGGGCCGCTCGTAGCCGGGCTGGAGATACGGCTTCATCGCCTTGAACTTCTCCCAGAAGGGATCCATGTCGACGACGAGGTCCTTCACGACCGGCAGGTTCCCCATCGCAGAGATCGTCGGGATCTCACCCGCCTGCGCGATCTCGTACATCCGCACCTTGCACGCGAGCACGGCCGCGCCGTCCATGCGCATGCCGCAGGAGCCACAGATCATCATCCGGCAGCTCTTCCGGTAGGCGAGCGAGCCGTCGACCTTGTCCTTGACGACGTCGAGGCAGTCGAGCAGCGTCGCCTCCTCCGGCGCGTCGACCTCGTACTCCTTCAGCGCGCGCTTGCCGGTGGACGAGTCGTACCGCCAGATCTTCAGGGCAACCTGCACGCGCTCAGCCTCCCAGTACAGGAACCGTGGAGTTGCTTCCGTCGAATGCCTCCGACGCGGGCGGCACCGCCACGCTGACGGCCTCACCGAACGCAGAGAGGTCAGCCGTCACCGTTGGCGTCGCCCCGCCGGCCCTCACGATGGCTTCACTCGGTGAACGTACCCGTTGTCGCCGATCCACACGTCATACCTACCGGTACCGTCCTGGGCCGCGCCCTTCACCTTCGAGAGGTCGATCCGGGCGCGATAGTGCGTCGTGGGCGTGCCTCGACGAGTGCCACGAGCTCCTCGGTCGCCGGCACGGCGATCTCGTGCCGGCGGGCGGCGCGGAGGACGGCGCCGCCGATCGCGTCGAGCTCCGGGCCTCGTCCGGCCTCGACGTCCTTCTGCATCGAGCTGCGCATCTCCGGCGAGGCGGCCTCGAGGAGCGCCTCCAGCCGGGCGGCATCTTGCGGCGCGCCTTCGGCGGCCGCGACGGCGCAGACCTCAGCACGGCAGCGCTCGAAGCGCTCGCGCCAGCCGGTATCGCCGAGGACGGCGCCGAGCGGGCCGCCAGCCGCGCTCGTCGCGAGCGCGAGCGGCGCGAGAAACGCCAACTTCGACCAGAGCACCGCCGCCTCGCCTACTCCGACCGACACATCCTCGAGCCCCGCCTCGCGCAGCTCGGCGGCGAGCGCCTCGCCGCCCGGTGCGAGAACGACGCGTAGGAACGGGCTCGTCTGCCGTACGCGGCCGGGCGCCAGCCGCTCCGACTCGACGCTGATCGACGCGGCGACCACATGCTGGAACCGCTCCCGCAGGCGCGCCACGTGCTCGACGCCGTTCAGGAGCGGCACGGCGACCCGCACCCGCTCCGGCGGCGCCAGCTCGAGCGCCGCGTCGAGCGCCGTCGCCTTCGTCGCCACCCAGAGCACGTCGATCGGCTCGTCGAGGCGTGGCGCCGCCCGCGCCGGCGCCGCGAACGCTCCCAGCACCACGCTCTCGACGGCGATCGTTCCATCGAACGCCGTGAGCGCCTCCGGCCGGAGGAGCAGGAGGACGTCGCGTCCGGCCCGCGCCAGCACGCCAGCGACAAGCAAGCCAACGCCGCCCGCGCCGAGCACGGCATGCCGCAACGGACGCTCCGGGGTTGCCATACCCGGATAATCGCCGAGACAAGGCAAACAGATGACAGCCAGCGTAGTCGAGGAGGACGTCGAGCATGTCGTGGCCGCAGTCCGGCGGCGCACGCCCACGATCGTCGAGCTGCTGCTTCGCCCGCTGGACGGGCCGCTTCGCTACCTCCCGGGGCAGTACGTACTGCTCGGCGACCCCGGGTACACCGTGCCGGTGAGGTCGTACTCGATCGCGAACGCGCCGCGGCCCGGCGGCGAAATCGCGCTGCTCGTGACCGAGGTCGCAGGCGGCGAGACGAGCGGCTGGGTGCATCGGCGCCTGCGGCCCGACGACCGCGTGCTGCTCTCCGGCCCCTACGGCACCTTCATCGCGAAGCCCGATTCCCGGCAGGTGCTCTACCTCGCCGGCGGCTCCGGGCTCGCGCCCGTCCGCGCGCTCGCCGAGGCGGCCGTCCGAAGCGCTCTTCCCGAGCGGGCGACGCTGTTCTTCTCGGCGCGCACCGAGGCCGACCTGATCGACCAGCAGCTGTTCGCCCGCTGGGCCCGCGAGCGCCCCGGCTTCCGCTTCCTCCGCACGCTGACCCGCGCCGGCGGGTCGCCGCCGCTCGGGCGCATCCCTGCGCTCCTGCCCGAGCTCTTCCCCGACCTCTCCGGCTGGGAGGTGTACACGGCCGGTGCGCCGGGCTTCGTCGACGCCTGCGCCGACACCGCCAGGGCCTGCGGCGTCCGGCCGGGCCACCTGCACACCGAGGCGTTCTTCGAGGAGCCGAAGCCGTGGCACGGTGGCGGCCCTGCACCACTCGACCCCGCGAGCGTGAGCCGATGATGAAGATCTACACCAAGACCGGCGACGACGGCACGACCGGCCTCCTCTTCGGCGGCCGGGTCGGAAAGGCGGACACGCTCGTCGAGGCATACGGGGACGTCGACGAGGCGGTTGCCGCGCTCGGTCTCGCCCGGGCGGCCTGCACCGACCGCGAGCTCTGCGAGCTTGTCCTCCGCCTGCAGCGAGCTCTCTTCGTCGTGGCCGCCGACCTGGCCGCGAACCCCCGGCAGCGCGACCGGCTCGAGCCCGGGATATCCCGGGTCGACCCGGAGATGGTCGATGAGCTCGAACAGACAATCGACCGGCTCGTTGCGAGCCGCCCGCTGCGGCCGGTGTTCGTCGTGCCCGGCGCCACCCCCGCCTTCGCCGCGCTCGACCTCGCCCGGACGGTTCTGCGCCGCGCGGAACGACACGTCGTCAGAGCCGAGACGGAAGGCCGCACCGTCAGCCCGCACGTCGTCGCTTTCCTCAACCGACTCGGCGACCTCCTCTACGTGCTCGCCCGCCACGCCGCCGGCACCGCCGAGGAGCCGCCGAGCCACGAGTGACACGCGCGTCTCTGACGGCTGCGGGAGAAGGGACGCTACCGGCCGCGGCGTGTGCAGCGTTAACTCGGTTTCGGCTGCAAGTTGGCCAGTCCGAGCATCCTGAACATCACACGGATCGAGTTTGCACACCCCACAGCCCGTTTGCCTGCATGGATGTCGACCGCGTGGTCGCGGTCGTAGAGGGGCCGGTCTCACGCGCGGTGTCGTGCAGTTGCGTCCGCTCGGCGTCGTGAGAGAGTGATGGCGTGTCCTTGGACGATGCGACGGTCCGGCTGCTCGAGGCGTGGCGCGGCGAGATCGAGGCCGGCGCGGTCTACGAGTTGATCGCGTGGCGCGAGAAGGATCCTCGCCGCGCCGAGATCCTCCGCAAGATGGCTGCGGCCGAGAGCGGACACCGGACGCGCCTCGAGGTGCGGATGCGCGAGCTGGGGATCGCGGTGCCCGATCCGAGCACGGTGGCGCTGTCGCCCTGGCTCCGTCTGCAGGTACGGCTTGCCCCGGTCGACCGCCTGCTCGCGGCGCGTGAGGCCGCCGAGACGAGCGAGGTCGACGACCTCTACCTGCGGTCGACCGGCGACGAGCAGACCGATGCGCTGCTGCACGAGATCCGCCGCGACGAGCGCTCGCATTCGCTGGCGGTGAGCGAGCTGCTCGCGGAGACGGATGCGCGTGCGGCGACGCCGACGCCGCCGCCAGCGCAGGCGCGCCTCGAGCGGATCCTCGGGCGGGAGAAGTGGCATGAGTCGGGCTCGGGCTGGATGTCGGGCGCGATCTACGGCGCCAACGACGGCCTCGCTGCGGTTTTCGGGATCGTCACCGGCGTCTCCGGCGCGACCGGCGGCTCGAGCTTCGTCCTCACGGCCGGCGTCGCCGGGGCCGTCGCCTCCGCGCTGTCGATGGCGACGGGCGCTTTCCTCGCCGAGCGCTCCGAGCTCGAGGTCGCCGCGGCGAACGTCGAGCTCGAACGACAGGAGATCGCCGAGCACCCCGAGGAGGAGAGGGAGGAGCTGTCGCTCTTCTACCAGCTCAAGGGGTTCGATCCCGATACCGCAGGTGCGCTCGCAGAGGAGCAGTCGAAGGATCCAGAGGCGATGCTGCGCCTGCTGACCGTCGAGGAGCTCGGCGGCGCCAAGGCGGCGGGGAATCCGGTCCAGGCGGGGACCGCAGCCGGGATCAGCACCGGGATCGGCGCGATCATCCCGGTGATCCCGTTCTTCTTCCTCACCGGCGCGGTTGCGATCATCCTCGCCGGCATCGTGTCGCTCCTCGCGCACTTCGCCGTCGGCGCCGCCAAGTCACTCTTCACGCTGCGCAGCTGGTGGGCCTCGGGACTGGAGATGACGCTCGCCGGCGTGATCGTGGGTGGCCTCACCTACGCGATCGGGCTCGCATTCGCGTAGCGTTATAGGGCCGCGTCGACGGAGATCTCGACGTTGCCCCGAAGCGCATTCGATGCGGGACAGAGCGCGGCGGCCTTGTCCACTGCTCCTTGAACGCCGCCTCGTCGAGCGCCTCGACACGCGCGCGCACGGTGAGCGCAACCTCGGTGATGCGCGGCGCTCCCTGAACCTCGTCGAGAACGCAACTCGCGCTGGTAGCGAGGCGTTCGGGTGGTGTGCCGGCCTCTCCGAGGACGAGCGCGAGCGCGATCATGAAGCACGTCGCATGCGCGGCGGCGATCAGCTCCTCCGGGCTCGTCTTTCCCTCCGGGGCCTCCGTTCGCGCCGCCCATGTGACGGGCAAGCCGCCGAGCGCGCCGCTTCCCGAGCTCAGAGCCCCGCTTCCGCGTGCCAATGATCCGTCCCAGACCACCTCGGCTGTCCGGCGAGGAACGCCGTGAACTGCTCGATCGTGCGGCGGTAGGGCAATGAGCCCCAGCTCACACGTGCGACTCCGAGCTCTGCAAGTCGATCGATCGACGGCGCCTGCCGGCGGGTGAGGATATTGACAGGTCCGTCGACCTCGTCCACGAATGCGTGGATGGTGTCCGTGTCGGACAGGACGATTGGGAACACGCAATCGGCACCTGCGGTTCGATAGGCGTGCGCTCGGGTGACCGCTTCGGGCAAGAGCTTGTGCTGGGGACGAGCGTCGCGGTCGGCGAGAAAGACGTCGATGCGCGCGTTGATGACGAGACCGTAGTGACGTTCGGCTGCTGCTTTGCGCACGCCGGCGAGCCAGTCGGCTTGGCGATCGAGATCGCGGAGCTTGCCGGTCGTGTGATCGGTGTCTTCGAGATTGCAGCCGGCTGCGCCGGCGCCGAGTAACGCTTCGACGAGGTCTGTGGGCGTCATCCCGTAGCCGGCCTCCGCATCGACGGTGACTGGCACGTCGACCGACCGGGCGATTCGGGCTGCTGCCGAAAGCATCTCGTCGGCCGGAGCCCCCTCGTGATCCTCGTATCCGAGCGTGGCTGCGATTCCGCCGCTCGTCGTCGCGACCGCCGGGAAGCCGCCGGCGGCGACCGCCTTCGCCGAAGCGGCATCCCATGCGTTCGGTAGGAGCAGCGGGTCTCCGCGAACGTGCAGCGACCGCAGGCGGTGGGCGTGGGCCTCGAGGGCGCGGCGGCTCGTCGCTACGGCCCCGGGCGCTCGCTTCACGCCGGGGGGCCCACAGTGGTGTCGGACGCGGGGACCGGACGGGCCACTGCGTTCGCAGGGAGGTGCTGCGCATGCCCCGACTCCGTCTCGGTGTAGTGCGTGGCTGCGGGCCACGGCGCCAGCACCAGCAGCAGCCGTGCGTCCGTCAGCGCGAACACCGTGTGGCGCTCGCTCGGATCGAACGTGACGAGCGTGCCCGTGTCGCACTCGACTGCTGTTTCGGAGGAGTCGATCGACACCCGGCCGGCCACGACCTGTACGACGGCCCGTTCGCGAACCTGGTGGTCGCCCATCGTCTCTCCGGTGCGAAGATCGACGACGACGACCCGGCACTCAGGGGACGAGAACAGCACGCGCGGCATCTGCTGGTCGACCCTTGCCACCCGCGGAGCATCCGGTCCCGGCTGACGCGCTCGGCGCTTCTCGGACGAGGGCGGGAGCGACATGAGATCCCAACGCCTCACCGGGCGCAGCCTAACAGGGCCACCGGCGGCGGCGGGATAGGGCGTGCCGCCGGTTGCTCCGTCGTGGTTGTGACCGTTTCGCCGCCGACACCGATGATGACGATGTAGCCGGCCAGGATCACAAACGCGCGAGACGGGGGCGCATTCTGACCGGCGCCGGCTTCGGGATTGACGCCGTATCGGGCGGGCGCGTGGGCGAGCAGGACGACGACGGCGGCGGCGGCGAGGCTGCCGGCTCGGATCAGGGCATTGAGTTGGAAGGCCCCGAGGCCGCGCCCGACCGGACTCTCGATGAACGAGACGATGCCGATGAGCACGACGTACACCGCCACGTACCCGAGCGAAAGATTGATCACCTGGCCGCTCGGCAGCTGACGCTAGCCGGAAGCGGCGCGGTCGAGCAGGCCCCGCTGCTCCAGGCCACGTAGCAGCAGGTGGAAATAGACGAGGCCGGCGTCGGGTGCGAAGCGCACGAGCGCTGCCTCCGGCTCGTCGTCGCTGCCGGTGGCGCTCAGGAGGCGCTGCAGACCGTTCAGCGCACCGACGTCGTGCCACGGGAAGACGTGCAGGCGGCCGAGCCCGCGCAGCAACACGTAATCGGCGCTCCAGGGACCGATTCCAGGCTGGCGCATCAGCCGCTCGCGCACCGCCGCATCGCCGAGCGGCGCCAGCCGCTCGAGGGCGAAATCGCCGACCTCGGCCGCGCGAGCGAGCGTGAGGATCGTGGCGGCCTTGCGCTCGCTGAAGCCGACGCCGCGGAGATCTCGCGGTGCGAGGCGAAGGATCTCGCTCGGTTCCGGGAACGCGCGAGGCGACCCTGCCGTCCGGCCGGCGGCGGCGGCGAGCCGGCTGAGCAGCGTCAGGCCGGCTGCAAGCGAGAGCTGCTGACAGGCGACGGCGTTCAGCAGGCACTCGAACACGCTCGGAAAGCGAGGCGGCTTGACGCCGCGATACCGCGCAGCGAGGTCGTGGAGGATGGGGTCACGAGCGGCGCGCGCGTAGAAACCGGAGAGGTCGACGTCGAGGCCGAGCAGCCGCGCGAGCACCGCGCGCGCGACGTCCTCCCTCGAACTTGTCCGGCGCCCCGCGATGACGAGTTCGAGTCGCGGGCGGGTGGCGGGGCCGACCTGCGTCACCGCCAGCTCGAGCGGTACGCCGCCGACGCGGAGCGCGCGCCGGTAGCTGTGTCCGTCCCAGGTGTCGATCGCGTTCTGCTCGCGCCGGCGCAGGACCCAGACGGTGAGGTCGAGGCGGAACGGCGGCCGCGGTCGCAGCTCGAGCGGCCTCCTGGTCGAGAGCGGTAGGCGGACTGCCGACGTCATCATCAGTGCTCGTGCGCTTCCGGAGCGGCTGCCTCGAGCTGGGCGGCGAGCGCTGCGGACTCGGCGGGTATGAGGTACGCGAGCAGCGGGACGTACACCCGCTCCTCCTTCTCGAAGTGACCGCGCAGGACCGCTTCGAGTGCGATCAGCGAGCGGCGCAGCTCGGCGCGCGTTGCCGCGGCGTAGCCGCCGGTGGCGGCGAGCCTGTCGAGTTCTTCGACGCGTGCGCCGATCAGCTCGTGCTCGAGCACCATCGTGGCGGTCGCTCCGCCGAGGGCACGGAGTAGCCGGTCGACGGCGGGGTAGACCGTCTCCTCCTCGGTCGCGGCGTGGGGCAGGATGCCGTCACGCAGGAACCTCACCACCTGCCCGAGCCGGTCGCGCAGAACCTGCTCGTCGGTGGTCTCGACCGCATCGGCGAGCGATTGCAGGTGGTCGAGGTGAGCGCGCAGCTCGGCGTGCTCCGTCCGGATCAGCTCGGCCGGGTCCGGGGTCGCTTCCGGCGCCTGCGGCCAGGCTGCACCGGCTGCGGCGCGAGCATGGTCGGCCTCGGTTGGCGGTGGCGTGACGACGTTCACGAGCACGAGCCGCGCCGAGCGCGCCCGTATGCCACGGGTCTCGCCGACGGGGACGACGGCGACGTCACCGGCACGGAGCGGGTAGACGCGCTCGCCGATGAGGAGCTCGCCGACGCCGTCGGCGACCGTGACTACGAGATCGACATGGGGCGCATGCAGCGGGATCTCCTGGCCCGGCTCGAGCGCGGCCAGCAGCACCCGCACGTGCTCGTTCCCGAGGAGCGTCACGGTCCGGAACGAATCGGGTGCGAACTGCGCAAGCTCGCTTGCGCGGCCCACGATCACGGGGTGCCCCCTTGGCGGATGCGACGGCCGGAGATCGTGGCGGTCTCGATGCGAATGACGGCTTCGCGGCGGCCACCCGGCCACGGCTCGATGCCGAGCTCGGCGAGTTGCTCCAGCTCTGCGGGGTCGTCGACGAGCTGGGCGCGCCCGCTGATGAGCACGCTCCACCCTTCGCTCATCGCCTCGTCGATGTGGTCGGCTTCGAAGCTGACGGTGGTGCCTGCCGCCGCTGCGAGCGCGCCTTCGGTGCGGGTGTGGAAGACGATGTCGCCGTCGACGAAGCGGAAGTTGACCGGTAGCGCGACCGGCCCCTGTTCGGCCAGGAAGACGAAGCGGCCGACGCCGCCGCCGGCGAGGTGGGCCTCGCACTCCTCCCTGCTGAGGACGTCGAGATGCGGGTGCGGGCCGGCGCGTCCGGGGCCGGGTGGCCGGTCGACCTCGCCGCCGCGCAGGTACGGGACTGTCGTCTCGAGCGCCGTCGCGAGCCGGATGAGGGAGCCGCGGGCGATCGCGACCGCCGGGCTGTGCTCGAGATAGTCGAGATAGCCGGGATTCATCCCGGCTCGCCCGGCGACCTCGTCGCGGGTCAAGCCGAGCTCGTGCCGCCGGTGGGCGACGCGCTGGGCGAGGTCGCCTGAGCGTCCGCTCGTCACGCCCACGAGCCCTCGTCACTCGATGAGCCGCGGTAGGTGAGCATGCGGCCCCAGGTGTCGTCGGTGCCCCAGATGCCGGCGCGGAGGCATTCGAGCTGGACGATCTGGCTGTGGTCGACGAACAGGTTGACGTCGATGCCGTAGTTCTTGACGTACCAGCTGAAGACGGCGGGGTCGGCGGCCTCGAACATCACCTGCTCGAGCCCGAGCTCGGAGACGATGCGGGCGACGACGTCGGTGCGCCATTCGCGCACCTGTTCGGTGATCCCCTCGGACTCGATCATGATCAGGTGGGCGCCGGCGTCGAGGTGGCGCTGGGCGAGCTCGATCGCCTGGCCGACATCGCGGGTGCCCTCGGCCTCGAGCGCTTCGACGGTGGAGGCGCCGCCGGCGCCGAACTGGATCCCCACCTCCGGCTTCGGCTTCAGGCCTGCCTCGCCGACAGCCCGGGTCAGACGCACCATGTCGTCGACCGGGAGCGTGACGAAGCCGCTCGAGATCTCGACGATGTCGAAGCCGAGCTCGCGGCATTCCGCGAGGTAGCGGGCGACGGCGTCGCCGCGCTGGGCGAGCACGTATTCGAGGAAGCCGCCGGTCGAGACCTCGACCTCGTGCTCGTGGCAGAGCTCGTTCAAGCCGCGAACCGCCTTCCGTGGCATCAGCGCGAAGGAGCCGCCGGCGTACTTGAGCGTGTCGACCCAGGCGCCCATCGTCTCGAGCAGGTCCTCGAGGTAGCGCCGGCCGACGGGCGTGTAGTAGGGGCCGCGGATCTCGGTCACGCCGCGGCTGCGCGGCTTCGGCGGCCGCTCGTTCAGGCGCAGGAACGCAAAGGCCCGCTCGGTCTCGGCTTCGGTCGTGGTCATCGGACTGCTCCTTTCGTTGTCTTGCGCTCGCCGGCGCGGGCGAGCAGCGCGGTCAGGTCTCGCGTCTCGAGCTCTTCGAGCGCGGCGACCGCGTCGGCCAGCTCCGCCGCGAGCCCCGGCTCGACCGCCTGGGCGGCGAGCCGCTCGAACTTCTCCCGCGCGCGCTCCCAGCTCATCGGGCGGGTCAGGAATCCCTCGTAGTCGGAGCGCTCGGCCGCGAGCGTCGCGCCGCCGGCGAGGTGGACGCGCAGCCGGCAGGCGTGCTCGGCCGGGAAGCGGGCCGACAGGTCGGCGGCCGGGCGCACCTCGACCCGTCGCAGCAGCTCCTGCACGTCCGCGGCGACGATCCGCTCCGGCGCGAACTGCTCCGGCAGCACCTGTCCGTCGAGCAACGCGACGGCGAGCAAGTAGGGCAGCGAGTGGTCGGCCTCCTCCTTGGTGCCGATCTCCTTCTTCCCGCCCTCCTCGCCGCCGCCGATGATGTCGTAGGCGACCTGGAACGTCTCCAGCTCGATCCGCTCGACCTGCGCCGGGTCGAGTGCGTGCGTCTCGCGCAGTGCGAGCAGTGCCTCGAGCGCCGACTGGGAGTGAATCTCGGCGTTGTAGCGCTTGAGGAACGTGCGGCGGACGCGCTCGAGGTCCTCGTGCTCCCAGGCGATCTCGAAGGGCCCGGCGATCGTCTCGATGAAGCCCTTGTTCCCCTCGAACACCTCGGCCGGGCCGGTGATGCCGCGGGCGGCGAGGAAGGCCGCCTCGACGGCGCCGAAGGCCGTGAACGGGTAGGCGAGCCCTTTCCACTGCGAGAGCGCGCCCGTCCTGGTCACGCGCAGCGCGTTCAGCGCCGTGCCCGCGATCGCGACCGCGTTCGCCGTCTCCGCCTCGCCGAGACGCAGCGCCTTCGCCGCCCCGGCCGCGGCGGCATAGGCGCCCTGCGTGGTGTGGTCGAAGCCCTTCGCCCGCACCGGCGCTTCGTCCGAGAGCCGGCACTGAACCTGGTAGGCGACCGCGAGCGCCGTCAGCAGCTCCCGTCCGGACGCCTGCGCGTACTCGGCGGCCGCGAGCACGGGTGCGAGGTTGTCACTCGGGTGGCAGGTCTCACCGGGCGCGAAGTAGGAGTCGTTGAAGTCGAGGTAGCGCACCAGCGCGCCGTTCAAGAGCGCCGCGCGATCCGGGGCGGTGGCGCCGCCGCCGATCAGCGTGCAGAGCGGCCGGCCGCCGAACTCCTCCATCTGCGCGCGAATCGCGTCAACGGGCGGCGCGCGGAGCGCGCCGAATGCGCAGCCGAGCGCGTCCAGCACGCGGATCTTCAGCTCGCCCCGCGCCGCGTCGGAGAGGTCGTCCCAGCCGCGGGCAACGACGAAGCGCGCCAGCCGTGCGACCGCGGTCACCGCGAGCGCCTCCCTCTGCGCAGGATCTCGGCGAGCACGACCGCGTCGTTGTGCTCGACGTCGCGGGCCGAGTAGACAAGCGTCAAGGCCCCCTCGCGCGCGCGCCGGCGCAACTCGCGGAGCTTCTCCCCCTGCCCCGCCAGCTCCTCCGCATACCGCCGCCGGAACTCCTCGAAGCGCTCCGGATCGTGACCGAACCAGCGCCGCAGCTCCGCGCTCGGCGCCAGCTCGCGCGCCCACTCGTCCAGGCGCGCCTCCTCGCGTCTGACCCCACGCGGCCACAAGCGGTCGACCAACACGCGGTAGCCATCCGAGGCCGCCGGCGGCTCATAGGCGCGCTTGAGCCGCACCTCCATCCCGCTATCGCTCCCGCTCGTGGGGAACGATCACGACTGGGCAAGCCGCGTGGTGGGCGCACTGCTGGCTGACCGAGCCCAGCAGCAGTCCGGCGAAGCCACCGCGTCCGCGCGAGCCGACCACAAGCAGCTCGGCATCCCGAGACTCGTCGACCAGGACCGAGGCGGCCGCTCCCTCGACCACGCGGCGCTCGACCCCCACCTCGCCCCGCTCGGAGACGACCTCCTCGACCGCCGCTTCGAGAGCAGCCTCGGCGGCGCGGTGCAGGTCGCTGAGATCGGCCCCGATGACCGGGTAGGCGCCCTCGATCCCCGAGGCCCCGATGGAGCCGAACTGCCAGGCATGGACGGCGCGCAGCGTCGCCCCACGCAGCTTCGCCTCCTCGAGCGCGAAGCGAAGCGCCACCTTCGCCCCCTCCGAGTCATCAACGCCGACCACGATCACGCCCATCTCGTCTCCTCCTTGTCTAGCTTTCGCTTCGCTGTGGCAACGGCTTCACGGCTCGTCCGCGTACACGTAGTTGAGCGCGTCGGCCGGGTCCGGATCGGTGCCGGCCTTCGCGAACTCGACCGACGCGTCGGCGACGCGCTGCGCCTCGGTTTCGAGCGGTTCCCACTCCTCGTCGCTGAGTGCGAGCCGTTCGCGCAGGAGCCGGATCGGGTCGCGCGTCTCGCGCAGCCGGCGCAACTCGTCCTTGTCGCGGTAGATCTGCGCGTCGCCGATGTAGTGGCCGGTCAGACGCTCGGTCTCGCAGAGCAGGAACACCGGCCCCTTCCCGGCGCGGGCGTGCGCGAGCGCCTCGCGCGCGGCGAGGTGGACCGCCTCGACGTCCTGCCCGTCCACATGGAGCGCGTGCATCCCGTACGCGGCGGCGCGCTGGGTCAGGTCCCGGATCGGCTGGTGCTGCGACTGCGGCGTCGACTCCGACCAGCGGTTGTTCTCGCACACGAAGACGACCGGCACCCGCCAGAGCTGGGCGAGGTTCATCGACTCGTGGAAGGTGCCGATGTTCGTCGCCCCATCGCCGAAGAACGCAAGGGACACCCGCGGCTCGCGGCGCAGCTGGAACGCGAGCGCCGCGCCGACGGCCGCCGGCAGGCCGCCGCCGACGACCGCGTTCGCGCCCATCGTGCCGCGCGCGACGTCGTAGAGGTGCATCGAGCCGCCGTAGCCGTGCGAGCAGCCCTCGACCTTGCCGTACAGCTCCGCCATCACCTCGTTCGGGGGCGTCCCGTGCGCGAGCACGTGCCCGTGCGCGCGATGCGTCGATCCCATTACGTCGCCGTCCTCGAGCGCGCGGCAGACGCCGACGGCGACCGCCTCCTGGCCGATGCAGGCGTGCAGGAAGCCGGCGAGCTCGCCGGCGCGGAAGCGCTCCTCGACCTTCTCCTCGAAACGCCGGATCAACAGCATCTCGCCCAGGAACTCGACCAGCCGCTCGCGGGGAAGCGGCTTCGCGGCGGGCGTAGGAGTCTTCGCCTTTGCCGTCACTGCAGCCGTCCGACGAGGTCGACGAGCCGGCAGCTGTAGCCCCACTCGTTGTCGTACCAGCCGAACACCTTCACGAGCGAGCCGCTGGTCATCGTCAGCTCGCTGTCGAAGATGCACGAGTAGGGCGAGCCGACGATGTCGCTCGAGACGAGCGGCTCCTC
>DATCOE010000011.1:0-8523 GCA_036564885.1 Gaiellaceae bacterium
GCGGGGATGGGCCAGACCAAGCGATTTGGCCGGATCCGGCGCAGGGCATGGTGGTTCTACGTTCAAGCCGGATCCGGACGAAGCGCGCCGCGTCTGGCACACCAGCCGTGCGTGCGGCCAATTCACATCAAGCCTCTAGGCACTGCTTGATGTATTCAGGACAACGGCGGAGCGAATGAGAGCCTTGAGAGCCTTCTCGTCAATCTTGTCGCCTTCGTGAAAATCGATGGCGCGCCTGGCGTTGCCTTCCAGGCTCGAGTTGAACAGGCCCGAAGGGTCTTTCAGCGACGCGCCCTTGGCGAAGGTCATCTTCACGACGCTCTTGTAGGTCTCGCCCGTGCAGATGATCCCAGCGTGAGACCACACGGGAGTCCCTCTCCACTTCCACTCCTCGAGCACCTCGGGGTCGGCTTGCTTGATGAGAGTACGGAGCCGGGAGAGCGTCTCGCCCCGCCAGTCGCCCAGCTCCCTGATCCTCCCGTCTATCAACTCAGACGGGGACCCGGGTTTCTGCGGAGCGCTCTTCTTCACGACATCCCTCTCATACCACATCGATCTTCAAGGACGTGCCAGCTTTGGACTCCAGGTCGGCTCGTATCGGCGAGGATGACGCAAACCGGCAGAACGAGAGACTGAGTTCGATGCCCAGTTCGATTCGAAGAGCGATCGGAATAGCACCACCCCCGCGTTTGCAGGACTTTTCGTTGTAGTCCTGACAACACGTGAATGGGCGGTGCTGGGCTCGAACCGGTGACCCCCAGCTTGTCGACCGCACCTGAGCGGCAGCTTTCCACGACGGGGAGTCACGCTTTGGCACGGAAACGTGATCCAGCGGGAGGCGAGTGGGTGCGACGCCGAGCGACGTCACAGCAATGCCTCCGGCAGGTCGACGTGGCGCGAGCGCAGGTACTCGCCGAGCGTCTTCGCCTGAGGGTCGAAGCGCGTCGATGCCGCAACGCCCTCGCCGAGGAGCCCCTCGACCACGAAGTTCAGCGCGAGCAGGTTCGGCAGCTCGTACCGGCGGACGGTCAGCGGCTCGGCCTCCGCGACGAGCTGCTTGAAGCGCGGAACGTCGAGGAACCGCTCGAGCCACGCGTAGCCCGCCGGAGAGCGGGCCCAGACGCCGACATTGGCGTCGCCGCCCTTGTCGCCCGCGCGCGCGCCGAAGGCAAGGCCGAGCGGCACGCGGCGCGTCGGGCCGGCAGGCGGCGGCGGCAACTCGGGCGAGTCGTGTTTCACAGCCGCGGCCGACGCCGGTGGGAACGCCTCGACGCCGATCCGCGTCCCGTCGTCGAGTACGACCGTCTCCGCCACCGCATCACGCGGAACGAACGCTGCTCGGTAGATGCCGTACGGCGACGCGTCACCCGGCGGCGCCGTCGCGGTGAAGCCCGGATAGCTCGCGAGCGCGAGCTCGATCGCCGCGCCGGAGAAGGCACGCCCGACCTGCTCCCCGTCGGTCCCGCGCGCGACGACACGGAGCTGGGCGCACGCCTCCGCGTTCGTCGGCGCGTCCTCCTTGTCCGAGCGGATGAGCTGCACGTCGAGCTCGACGCCGCGGAGACGCTCGCGCAGGGCCGCCTCGAGCAGCTCCGCCTTCGCCTCCACGTCGAGCCCCGGGAGCAGGAACGTCATCGCGTTGCGGAAGCCGCCGACGGAGTTCACCGCGACCTTCAGCTCGGGCGGCGCCCGCTCGCCGCGGACGCCGGAGATCCGGACGCGATCCGGCCCCTCCTGCTCGAGGCGCACCGTGTCGAAGCGCGCAACGACGTCGGGGTTCGCGTACGCAGGGGGGCCGAGCTCGTAGAGGAGCTGCGCCGTGACGGTGCCGACGGAGACGAGACCGCCCGTTCCCGGGTGCTTCGTGATCGTCGCGGCGCCGTCCGCGTCCACCTCCGCGAGCGGGAACCCGGGATGTGTCAGTTCCGGAACCTCGGCGAAGAACGCGTAGTTGCCGCCGGTCGCCTGGGCGCCGCACTCGAGCACGTGCCCCGCGACGACGGCGCCGGCGAGCGCGTCCCAGTTGTCGCGCTCCCACCCGTGCGCCCAGGCGGCCGGCCCGACGACGAGCGAGGCGTCCGTGACGCGTGGGCAGACGACGACGTCCGCACCTGCCTCGAGCGCCGCGACGATCCCCCAGCAGCCGAGGTACGCGTTCGCCGTCACTGCGTCCGGGAAGCGGCTGCGAAGGTCGTCGCCCTCGACGTGCGCGACGCGGACGCGGACGCCGAGCCGTTCGGCGACCTCGCGCACCCGGTCCGCGAGACCCGCGGGATCGAGCCCGCCTGCGTTCGTGACGATCCGGATCCCGCGCTCCACGCACGTGCCGAGCACGTCTTCGAGCTGGCGCAGGAACGTGCGTGCGTAGCCGCCGCGGCCGCTCTGGAGGTTCTTCCAGAGGATCAGCATCGTCAGCTCGGCGAGGTAGTCGCCGGTGAGGACGTCGATCGGGCCGCCCTCGACCATCTCGCGCGCCGCTGCGAGCCGGTCGCCGTAGAAGCCCGAGCAGTTGGCGATCCGGATCATTCCGCCCAGCGCGGCGCGCGCTTCTCGGCGAACGCCGCCATCCCCTCGCGCGCCTCCTCGCCCGCGAAGGCCTGGAGCGAGAGCCGCTCCAGCTCCGCGAAGTCGAGCGGCGCACGCAGGAGCCGTTTCGTCGCGGCCAGCGCTCCCGGCGCGCCGAGGCGGAGTTTGTCGACGTAGTCGCCGACCGTCGCGTCGACGTCGTCGGCGACGGCGGCGACGAGCCCGATCTCGGCCGCGCGCGCGCCGTCGAACGTGTCGCCCGTCAGGTAGAGCTCGAGCGCGCGCGCGTGGCCGAGCCGCGGCAGCGTCACGAGCGAGATGATGGCGGGTACGACGCCGAGGCGGACCTCGCTGAACGCGAAGGTCGCGTCGCGCGCGGCGACGGCGACGTCGCATGCCGCGAGGAGTCCGATCCCGCCCGCGCGCGCGTGCCCTCCGACACGTGCGACGACCGGCTTCGGCGCCGTCCACAGCAGGTTCAGCACGTCGGGCAGCGAGACCGGCGCGTCCGGCCCCGGCGGCTCCTTCAGATCGGCACCGGAGCAGAAGACGGAGCCGGTGTGCGAGAGGACGAGCACGCGCACGGCGTCGTCGGCGAGCGCGTCGCGCAAGCGCGCGTCGAGTTGCTCGAGCAGCGTGCGCGACAGCGCGTTCCGGTTCGCGGGCGAATCGAGCGTGACGGTGGCGACGTTGCGCTCGACGTCGAGCCGCACGACCTCGGTCACTCGAGCTCCTCGAGCACGACGACCACGCGGCCACCGTCGACCTGCTCGCCGGCCTCGACATGCACCGCGGACACGCGTCCCGCATGCGGCGCGGCGATCGTGTGCTCCATCTTCATCGCCTCGACGACGACGAGCGACTGGCCGGCCACGACCTCCTCGCCCGGAGCGACGTCGACGCGGACGACCGCCCCCGGCATCGGCGCCACGAGCGCGCCGGCCGCCGTCTCCTCGGCCGGCTCGGGGAAGCGGTCGAGCTCGACGAGCGTCGAGGAGCCGAGGGCACTGTCGACGAACGCCGTGCCGCCGACGAGGTGGACCTCGTAGCGGCGACGCACACCCTCCGTCTCGAGCTCAACCGCGTCCGGCGCGCACGCGTGCAGCCGCGCGTCCGCGATCCGCTCCCCGTCGACCTCCAGCGCGAGCCCATGCCCGAGGCGGTAGCCGACGTCGAACCCCTCGAACCGGGTGCGGTGCAGCTGCGACGGCACGTTGCGCCACCCGGACGGGAGCAGCGCGCCAGCACGCCGCGCCGCCTGCCCGGCCAGCGCCGCCGCCGCGGCGTGCAGCCGCTCGTCGAACAACGGCCGCACAGTGAGGTCGAGCCGCTCGAGGAACTGCGTGTCGACGCCTCCGCTGAGGAACTCCGGGTGCTCGAGCACCGCGACGAGCAGGTCGCGGTTCGTCTGCACGCCGTGGATCCGCGCGCCGCGCAGCGCCGCCGCGAGCTTGCGGGCCGCCTCGTCGCGCGTCGGCGCCCACGCAATCACCTTCGCGAGCAGGGCGTCGTAGTGCGGCGAGACGGTAGACCCGTCCTCGACGCCGGCGTCCACGCGCACGTCGCCGTCGATCCTGAAGCGGTGCAGCACGCCGGTCTGCGGCAGGAAGCCCGCCGCCGGATCCTCGGCGTACAGCCGCGCCTCGATCGCGTGCCCGTCGAGCCGCGCCTCCACCGCTTCGCGCGGCAGCGGTGCGCCCTCTGCGATCCGCAGTTGAAGCGCAACGAGGTCGAGTCCGGTCACGGCCTCCGTCACGGGATGCTCGACCTGGAGGCGCGTGTTCGCCTCGAGGAAGAAGAAGTCGCCGTCGGGTGCCAGCAGGAACTCGACCGTGCCGACGCCGACGTAATCGATCGCCTGAGCGAGCCGCACCGCCGCCTCGGTCATCACGGCGCGGAGCTCCGCGCCGAGCACCGGCGTCTCCTCGATCACCTTCTGGTAGCGCCGCTGCACCGAGCACTCGCGCTCGAACAGGTGCGTCACCGTCCCGTGCGTGTCGCCGAGCACCTGCACCTCGATGTGGCGCGCGCCTTCGACGAACGGCTCGAGGAAGACGTCGCCGTCGCCGAACGCCGACCCCGCCTCGCGCCGCGCCGACTCGAGCGCCGCCTCGACGTCGTCCTGAGACCGGACGATGCGCATCCCGCGCCCGCCGCCGCCCGCGCTCGCCTTCACGAGCGCCGGAAACTGCTCGCCGCTCAGCACCGGGATCCCGAGCGAGGCCGCCAGCTCCCGCGCCGCGAGCTTCGATCCCATCGCGGCCATCGCCTCCGGCGGCGGACCGACCCACACGAGCTCCGCGTCGGCGCAGCGACGCGCGAACGACGCGTCCTCGGCGAGAAACCCGTAACCGGGATGCACCGCGTCGGCACCCGTGCGCACCGCAGCCTCGACGAGCGCCTCGGCGCTCAGGTACGAGTCGACCGGCACCGCCTCGTCCGACTCGCGCACGAACGGCAGGCCGGCGTCGGGCTCCGTGTAGACGGCGACGGTGGCGATCCCGAGCGCGCGCGACGTCCGGCAGACGCGCCGCGCGATCTCGCCGCGGTTGGCAACGAGTAGCTTCCTCACCGGAACACCCCGTAGCCGCGCATGCCCTCGACCGCGCGCGAGTGCACCGCGGACAGCGCGATCCCGAGCACCGTGCGCGTGTCCCGCGGGTCGATCACGCCGTCGTCGTACAGCCGAGCGGTCAGGTAGAGCGCCGTCTCCTCGCGCCGGATCTGCTCTTCGATCGACTCGCGCATGATTCGGTCGGCCTCCTCGTCCCACGACTGCCCTCGCGCCTCCGCCGACTGGCGCATCACGATCGACATCACGCCCGCGAGCTGCTCCGGCCCCATCACCGCCGAACGAGCACCGGGCCACGCGAACAGGAACCGCGGCCTGTAGGCGCGCCCGCACATGCCGTAGTTGCCCGCGCCGTACGACGCGCCGACGTTCAGCGTCAGGTGCGGCACGCTGCTGTTCGAGACGGCGTTGATCATCCGCGAGCCCAGCTTGATGATCCCGCGCTGCTCGTACTCGCGGCCGACGATGTAGCCGGTCGTGTTCTGGAGGAAGAGCAGCGGCACGTCGATCTGGTTCGCGAGCTGGATGAACTGCGTCGCCTTCTCCGACTCCTCGTTGAAGAGCACGCCGTGCCAGTTTGCGAGCACGCCGAGCGCGTAGCCGTAGATCGAGCACCAGCCGGTGACGAGGCTTGTGCCGTAGAGCGGCTTGAACTCGTCGAAGCGCGAGCCGTCGACGATGCGCGCGAGCAGGTCGCGCGGGTCGAACGGCTCACGGAGGTCGGCCGAGACGAGCCCGAGCAGCTGCTCCGGCTCGTAGAGCGGCTCGTCGGCCGGCTCGCTCGGCCCCGGTCCGTGCCTGCGCCAGTTCAGGCGGCGCACGATCTGGCGGCCAAGGCGCAGACAGTCGAGCTCGTCGACCGCCATGAAGTCGGCGAGGCCGCTCGTACGGGCGTGCATCTCTGCACCGCCGAGCTCCTCGTCGTCGGACTCCTCACCCGTGGCGACCTTCACGAGCGGCGGACCGCCGAGGAAGACCTTGGCGCGTTCCTTCACCATCACGACGTAGTCGCACATCCCGGGGACGTAGGCGCCGCCGGCGGTCGAGTTTCCGAAGACGAGCGCGATCGTCGGGATGCCGGCGGCCGACAGCTTCGTCAGGTCACGGAAGTGGCGTCCCCCGGGGATGAAGATCTCCGCCTGTGTCGGCAGGTCGGCGCCTCCCGACTCGACGAGGCTTACCAGCGGCAGCCTGTTCTCCCGGGCGATCTCGGCCGCGCGGCCGGTCTTCCGCGCGGTGTACGGGTTGACAGAGCCGCCGCGGACAGTCGGGTCGTTGGCGACGACGACGCACTCCACGCCCTCGATCACGGCGATGCCGGTGACGACGCCCGCGCCGACGGTGTAGTCGGTCCCCCACGCCGCAAGCGGTGACAGCTCGAGGAACGGGGAGTCGCGGTCGACGAGCAGCTCGATCCGCTCGCGCGCAAGCAGCTTCCCGCGCGCGCGGTGACGCTCGGAGTAGCGCTCGCCGCCACCGGTGAGCGCTTCCGCCTGCTGCGCCTCGACTTCCTCGAGCAGGGCGAGCGACACGTCCCGATTCGCCCGGAACCTGTCGGAGTCCAGGTCGCTGCGGTTCGGCAGGACCGGCACGCCGCTACGCCGTCGGCGCGTGCGCCCGAGCGTACTGCTCGCGCAGCGCGTTTTTCTGCACCTTGCCTGTCGAGGTGCGCGGTAGGTCGTCCGTGAAGATGACGCGCTTCGGCACCTTGAACGACGCAAGCTTCGTGCGCGCGGCCCGGATCACGTCCTCCTCGGTGAGCGACTCGCCGCGTCGCGGCGTGACGACGGCAGTGAGTACCTCGCCCCACTTCGGGTGCGGCAGACCGATCACGACGCACTCCAGGATGCGTGGCTCGGCGTCGTAGAGCGCGCGCTCGACCTCGATCGACGCGACATTCTCGCCGCCGGTCTTGATCACGTCCTTGAGCCGGTCTTCGAACCAGAGGACGCCGCCCTCGTCGAAATGGCCGACGTCGCCGGAGTGGAACCAACCGAAGCGGAACGCGTCGCGGGTCGCGTCCTCGTCGTGCAGGTACTCGTTCATCGTCTGCGGACTGCGGTAGACGATCTCGCCCACCTGCCCCGGCGGCAGCAGGTTGCCGTCGGAGTCCATGATCGCCGTCTGCACGTTCGGGATCTGCCGGCCGACCGACCCTGGGAAGCGGAGCTGGTCGTCGGGAGCGAACAGCGTCGTCAGCGGCGCCATCTCCGTCTGGCCGAAGCCGAGCGCGAAGTCACAGCCGAACGCGTCGATTGCGCGCCGCAAGTCCTCGTCGGGCATCGGCGCCATCGCGTAGCCGATCACCTTCAGGCTCGAGAGGTCGTGACGCTCGAGGCCCGGCGTCTCCATCAGGCCGCGGATCATCATCGGCAGTGCGAGGAAGTACGAGATCCGCTCACGCTCGATCGTCTGCAGCAGCGCGTCACAATCGAAACCGCGCATCAGAACGATCGTGCTGCCGCGAAACAGCGCCGACGTCGCGAGCGCAAGCGCCGCGGTGTGGAAGAGAGGCATGAAGAGCGCGTAGCGCCACTCCTCATCCGAGTTCCAAGCCAGCGCCACCGAGACCGCGTCGACGTAGACGGCCAGGTGGCTCTGCACGACGCCCTTCGGTGCCGACGTCGTGCCGCTCGTGTACATGTAGCCGACCGCGTCGCGGTCCTCGACGTAGCACTCGGGCTCGGAGTCGTCCTCCCCGAGCTCGAACGGCGCGACGATCGTCTCCAGCATGTCGGGAACGAGCCGCGCAAACATCGGTTCGACGAGGCCGAGCTTCGGCGAGCAGTGGTCGACGACGTACGCGACCTCGCCGGGGCCCCAGAGCAAGTTGACCGGGACGCAGACGGCGCCGATCTTCGCGCAGGCGAAATACGACTGGAGGAACTCGACGCAGTTCCCGGCGACGAGCAGCACCGCGTCGCCCTGGCCGATCCCGCGGGCGAGGAGCGTGTTCGCGAGGCGGTTCGTCACCGCGTTCAGCTGCGCGTAGGTGAGCCGGCGGTCGCCGTCGACGACCGCCTCGACGTCCGGCTTGCGCCACGCCGTGCGCGTCAGCATGTCTCCGACGTTGATGCGTTGAATCAGGTTCTGCTCGAGCGCCTGCTCGGCCATCAGTACGACTTCGGCAGGCCGAGCGACTGCTGGGCGACGAAGTTGAGGATCATCTCGCGGGAGACGGGCGCCGTGCGGCTGAGCCGCGCGGCCCACCACATGTCGGTCAGCCCGAACTCCAGCGACAACCCGTTGCCGCCGTGCACCTGGATCGCAGTGTCGACGCACGCGATCACCGCCTCAGCGGCGGCGTAGTTCGCCATGTTCGCCGCCTCAGCGGCGTTCAGGCCTTCGTCGTACTGCCACGCGGCCTTGTACGTCATCAGCTTGGCGAGCTCGAGCTCGATCTTGACCTTCGCCAGCGGGTGCGC
>DATCOE010000012.1:0-25116 GCA_036564885.1 Gaiellaceae bacterium
CGCGCACCGAGTCGACGCCGGGCCCCTCGGGCACGCTCGACCCGCTTCAGCTCTTCATGGACGCTGCGGGCAAGCACCGCCTGCTCACGGCAGCCGATGAGGTCACTCTGGCCAAGCGCATCGAGAAGGGCGACCTCGCGGCGAAGGAGCGGATGATCAACTCGAACCTCCGCCTCGTCGTCTCGATCGCGAAGCGCTATCAGGGCCACGACGTCCCGCTTCTCGACCTCATCCAGGAGGGCGTGATCGGCCTGAACCGTGCGGCCGAGAAGTTCGACTGGCGCAAGGGCTACAAGTTCTCGACGTACGCGACCTGGTGGATCCGCCAGGCCTGTCAGCGTGCGGTCGCGAACCAGTCCAAGACGATCCGCATCCCGGTTCACGTCCAGGAGCGCCGGATCAAGCTCAACCGCGCGTCTGCAGAGCTCCAGGCGAAGCACGGCCGCGAGGCCACCATCGACGAGCTGGCCGAGGCGACCCGCCTCAAGCGCGAGCACGTCACCGAGGCGCTCGACGCGGTCGACTCGATCTCCCTGAACCAGGGCCTCGGCAGCGACGGCGACTCCGAGCTCGGCGACCTGTTCGCCGACGAGTCGTCGGTCGATCCGGCCGAGGAGGCCGTCGAGTCGGTCCGGCGCCAGCGCGTCCAGCGCGCGGTCGCCGAGCTGCCGGAGCGGCAGCGGCGCATCATCGAGCTCCGCTTCGGCTTCGCGGGCGAGTCCGCGTCGCTCGAGACGATCGGCAAGGAGCTCGGCCTCACCCGTGAGCGCGTCCGGCAGCTCGAGAGCGAGGCGCTGATGCGCCTGCAGCTCGAGCTCGGCGACGAGCTCGCGAGCGCCGCCTAACTCCGGGCGCTCGCATCCGAAGGAACGCGAAGGGCCGGCTCACGCCGGCCCTTCGTCGTCGTGCGACCGCGGTGCGTGGCCGGCTAATGGTTGTCGCCGCCGCCCTTCCAGTGGTCCCTGGTACTCGAGAGCGGCGACGGGAGGGCCGGCAGCGTCACCGTCGCGGGCGGCGCGACGACCGGAGCCGACGGAGGCAACGGGGCGCCCTTTGAGTCGTTGCCCTTCGACGAGCCAGACGAAGGAGCAGGCGCAAGCGTTGGCGCCGGCGTGGTGACCGCCGGCGGGGCGGAAACGGTGGTCGTGGTCGCCTTGCTGTCGTTGCCCTTCGACCAGCCGGGCTGGCCCGACGACTGGGAGCTCGACGACTGGTTGGTCGAGTACCGGCTCGTCGACACGGTGGTCGTCGTCTGGATCGTCTGGATCGTCTGGATCGGCCCCGACACCGTGACCGGCGTCGGCAGCACAGGCAGGGTCGTCGTGGCGCCGACGGAGGAGCTGCTCTGGGGCTGCTCGGAGTCGCTGCCCTTCGAGTCGCCGCCGCCCTTCGAGTCGCCGCTGCCCCTGGTGCGGCTCGTGGCCCCCTGCTGGGCAGAGCCGCCTCCGCTCGAGCGGCCGTGGCCGGCCGGCGTGGTGCTCGCCTGCCCGGACGTCGCATCCTTCTTCGCGTCGCCGGACCGGCCGGAGGACGTCTCTGTCTTGCCCGTCTCGGACGTCGTCCTGTCAGACGCCGTCTTGTCGGACGCCGTCTTGTCGGACGCCGTCTTGTCGGTGGGGGCCGTCGTCGACGCCGAAGCGGCCGGCGCGTGCTGAGGCTCGGCGTGACCGGTGTCGGCCGGCGGCGCGGCGGCCGGCCCCGAGACCGGCGGAGCGGGCGCAGGCGCGGGCTCTGGCACGGGCACGGGCACGGCCGCGATGGCGGCCGGCTCCGCCGAAACCGCGACGGCGGCCGCATCCGACGTCGCAGTGCCGGCGAGCTGCGCGAGGACGACCGCCGGGAGCTGGAGCCGCGGGCCCGGACGCGCGTGCACGTGCGCTCCGGTCTTCGCCGGGAACGCCGCCGCAGGGCCGGCCACGCTCGCCGCGGGCCTGCTCGGCGCTGCTGACGCGCGCGAGGCAGGAACCTGCACGGCAGGCTTCGACGCCGCGTGCACGCGCGCACGGTGTTGCTGAATGGGAGCCGCCGCGACGACGGTGCTCGCGCTGACGACGGCGACCGTGGCCGCGAGCTTCACCGCAGCACCGCCGCCGAGCAGGAGCGACTTCAGGCCCGCGAGGACGTTGCCGATGTCGGCGCCGCGGACGATCCTGCGCTTGCGCTCCGGCGGCTGCTCGAGCCCGGTGGCGAGCGCACGCCGGGCGCGGAAGATGAGCGTCTCGACCGCAGCCTGCGAGAGCTCGAGCTCCTCGGCGATCTCCCGGTAGGAGAGGCCCTGCCACTCGCGCAGGAGGATCGCACGGCGCTGGTTCTCCGGCATCTGCTCGAGCACGTCCTGCAGGCCGATCAGCTCGTCGGCGCGCCGCGAGGGCGCCGGTGTCAGATCCTCGACGACGTCGAAGTCGGTCGGCGACTCGATCCGCCCGCGGCGCCACGAGGTCCGGTGGCGCGACAGGCAGACGTTGTGCGCGATCTTGAAGAGCCACGCCGACTCCAGCTCCGGCACGACGCCGCGCTTGATGCCGCGGAACGCGTTGAGGAAGGTGCTCTGGACCGCGTCCTCGGCCTCCTCGCGCGAGCCGAGCTGGTGCAGGCAATAGCGGAAGATCTGGTTCGCGTACTGCTCGTAGAGCGCCCGCGTGAGGTCCGCTTCGGGAGCAGGCGCTCCTTCGACCCGGACTGCACGACCTATGGACGGTACTGCGGCCACATCTCCTCATCCCCTGAAAAGAGAAAATCGGCGGGCCCCGCCCGAGCACGCCAAGAGTCACATCTTGGTTGAGGTTGCCCGGTCCGGCAACCCTTTGCAAGCCATATTTACGGGGAAATTACGGAGGTCTAGCCGTCGTCGCCGGGGCTCGGCACGCCCACGACGGGCGGCTCGTCCCCCGTCGGAACGGTGACCGTGACGACTGGATTCGGGGTGGTCGTGGCCACCCCTCCGTTGTCCGCCGGCGACGATTGGCCGTCGGACGATTGACCGTCGGACGAGGAGTCGTGCCCACCCGACGAAGAGCCGCTCACGTCGGACGAAGAGCCGCTCACGTCGGACGAGGAGCCTGTCCCTTGGCTGCCCTCCGTCGACGCATCCTCGTGCCTGATGCCGTGTGCGGCGCTGACGGCCGAATCGCCGGAGTCACCCGATGTGCCTCCGCGTCCGAGCGCTGACCCGCTGGAATTGTCCTCCCCGCTCGAGGCGTGGTCGCCTGTGGCGCCCGACCGCTCGTCGCGTGCCGGGCCGCCGCCTCGCTGCTCTCCTACCGCCGGCCGGGCCGGCACCGGGGTCGCCGCGGGCTGGGCGCCGGCGACGAAGATCGGCAGCGAGTGCACGGCGGCCTGCCGCGTCGTGACCGGGGCCGCGTGGCGGGGGGCCGTGTGGTGGCTTCGTGGCGCGCGATCGAAGATCCGGGGTGCGACGACGACGCCGCCCGTCGCGACGACCGCTCCGACGCCCACTGCTGCGACCTTGGCGGCGACCGGAGCCATCCCGCCGCCGAGGCCGGCGAGACGCGTCAGCGACTCGAGCCAGGAGCCGCCCGTAAGGCCGGCATACGCGGTCTGGAGCCGGGCGCGTACGCCCTGCCGCGCGCGGAAGAGCAGCGACTCGACGGCAGAGCCCGAGACCGCGAGCGCCCCGGCGAGCTCCCCGTAGGAGAGGCCGCCGAACTCGCGGAGCAGCAGCGCGTCTCGCTGCTGGCGCGGCAGCTCCGCGATCGCGCTCCACATCGCCGCCAGGTCGGCGTTGCGGATCGCAGTCGCAAGGGGGTCGGACGGGGAGCGCTCGCCGTCGATGTCCGCCGTCGGCAGCGGCTCGCGCATGCGCGTGCGGATGCGCCCCCAGCACTCGTTTCGCGCGATCGTCGCGAGCCACGCCGCCGGCTCACGGGGCGACGTCCCGTTCAGGAGCGACCGGTGCGCGGCCAGGAACACCTGCTGCGTCGCGTCTTCGGCCTCGGCTCGGTCGCGCAGCAGAGCACGGCACAGGCCGCCGACGAGGCGGCCGTGGTCGCGGTAGAGCCCCTCGGTCCGCGCGGAGGCCGCCCCGTGATCGGGGCGGCCGTCCGGGCGAACGTCGTTCGGTCTGCTAGCCGTCGCTGCCTCCGTCGCCGCCGCCGCTCTGACCGCCGCCGCCGCCGTTGTCGTCGCCCTCGTCGTCACCGTTCTGGCCGTTCTGGCCGTTGAGGGAGAGCGAAAGCGTCACGGTCTGGCCGACCGTCGAGGCGGGGAGCGTCAGGCCTGCGGGGAGCGGCACGGTCAGCGTCTGCGTGCCGACCATGAGCGTCACGGTACCGGGCCCGACCGCCGACACGACCGCCTGTACCTGCAGGTCGCTCGCGCTCACGTGACCGACGTTCTCGGCGGTTTCCTCGTCGAGTTCGCCGTTCTGGATGGTCACCTGCGACGACACGACGTCACCGGGCTGAGGCGTACCACCTGTCGTGGTGCCGTTCACCGTCGTCGTGATCGGCACGGACGTCGCGCCGTTCGCGGACGCGAGGCTCCGGCCGTGCACCGCGACGAGATGCCGGTTGCTCGAGAGGAACACCGTCGTGCCGACGCGGCGGACGACGATCCCGCGGATGTGGGCGGTGTGCGCGCGGCCGACGACCGTGGCGTGGCCGCCGGAGAGCTCGACGCGCGAGCCGACGGCGGCGGTGCCCGTTACGGAGCGGACCAGGCCGGCCGGCGAAGCGACGAGGAGCGCGCCGCGCTGGTGCGCAACGACGACCCCCTTGAAGGTCGCCGCGCTCGAGGCGGCGGGCCAGACACCGATCACGGCGGTGACGGCGGCGATGAGAGTGAGACGCTTCATGTCAGTACCTCCCGGTACGGATGCTCGAAACGAGCGGTTTCAAGGCAAGAGACGAACCGGGCGGAAAACTTGCGGTGGAGGGTCTGGCGGAACGGTGCTCGTCGGCACGGTTCGCTGGTCGTCGCGAGGCAAGGACGCAGGGAGCCCCGATAGCGGGGTTCTATCGGGGCGACCGAGGACGCCGCATCGCGGCGTCCAGCGGAGCGGGACGGCACAGCCACTGTTCCGCCAGACCCTCCTATGCGCGAGAGAGCGCCGGCCCGGCGAGCTCCCGCCGGAGCCGGTGGAGCAGCGCCTCGAGGGCGAGCGGGGCCGAGAGCTGGAGCTCCTCCGCCTGGCGCCAGGCCGCGCGGACGGCCTCGCAGGCCGCCTCCGCCCCGAGCAGCCGCTCGCGGGTCGCGTCGGCGCGGAGCTCGTCGAGGCGGTCGACGTGCACCACCGCGGTCTCGGCGCCGGCTGCGAGGACGACGAGGTCGCGATACCACCACTCGAGCTCCTCGAGCACCGCCAGCAGCTCGTCCCGCTCGGCGCCGCGCTGCGCGCGCCGCACGCGCTGCTCCGCCTCGCGTCCGGTGAGCTCGAGCACCGTCACCGACTCCTCCGCCTTCTCCTTCGCCTCGCCCCCACGCTCCGCGATGCCCGCGAGCAGCGTCTCGGCGCCGTCGGCTGCGTCGAACTCCGGGTCGAGATAGACCGCGCGTGCCACCCCCAAGAGGGTCTTGCGACGCAGCGCGGCGGCGGGGTCGAGCAGCCGTGCGGCGCGGTCGAGCCGGCCGCCGGCGACGCGGGAGAGCGTCGTCACCTCCCGGTCGGACAGCTCGGGAGCCCGCGCGCGAATCGCCTCGCGGACCGCACGCTCCGACAGGCGGCGGAAGGGAACGGCTTGGCAGCGCGAGCGGATCGTCTCGGAGAGCGGCCCGATGTCGTTCGCGATCAGGATGATCACCGCGTAGGCCGGCGGCTCCTCGAGGTCCTTGAGCAGCGCGTCGGCGGCATCCTCGTTCATCGTGTCGGCGCCGAACACGAGATAGACGCGGCGCGACGCCTCGAACGGCCGCATGTGCAGGTCACGCCGCAGCTCGCGGATGTCGTCGATCCGGATCTGGTCGCCGAGCGGCTCGAGCACGTAGAGGTCGGGATGCGACCGTCGCTCCACGCGCGCGTGGTCGCCGAGCAGCTCGGCTGCGAAGAGCAGGGCGAGGTCGCGCTTGCCGACGCCGGGCGGGCCGTGGAGGAGATACGCGTGCGCCGGGCCTTCCGCGAGGGCAGCCGAGAGGAGGCTCTTCGCCTCGAGCTGCTCGGGGAGTGCGTCGAAGCTCATAGGCCAACCTTCGGCTGGACGCTCACGAGAGCAGGGGCTCCACCGCGGCCCAGATGTCGGCCGCGATCTCGTCGACGTCGCGCACGGCGCCATCCTCTCCCGCAGCGCCGACCACGTGCCAGCCGTCGCGCCGGGCGAGCTCGAGGTAGATCTCCCGCGAGGCGTCACCGTGCGCCTCGTCCGACTCGAGGATGTCCGCCTCGAGCGTCGTGTACGACCGTGCGCCCTTCTTCGCGACGAGCTCGCGCGCGAGCTTCGGGTGCGCGTCGAGCAGCACCACGAGCCCGGGCTTCGGCAGCTGGAGCTCGCCGTACTCCACCTCGAGCAGCCACTCGAGGAACTCCTCGCGCTCCGCGCCGTCGAGCTGCGATCCCTGATGGGCGAGATTCGACGCGACGTACCGGTCGCACACGACGAGGTCACAGTCCTCGATCGCGCGAACGAGGTCCGGCCGCGCGTGGAAGCGGTCGCAGGCGTAGAGGAGCGCCGAGAGCGCGGGATGCACATCCTCGAGGCTGCCGAGGTCGCCGTTCAGGTAGCGGCCGATCGCCCGGCTGAAGGGGTTGCCGTCGTACAGCGGGAAGCTGAAGGACGCGACGCTGTGACCCCGGGCCGCCGCGGTCTCGGCCAGCCGGGCGGCCTGCGTCCCCTTGCCGGAGCCGTCGATGCCTTCGAACGCGAGCAAGAGTCCCACGCTCCGTAGGATACGAGCGGATGCGGGCGATGGTGACCGGGGGGGCGGGCTTCATCGGCTCGCATGTCGTCGAGGCGCTGCTCGCGCGCGGCGACGAGGTGCACGCGCTCGACGATCTCTCGAAGGGTCTTCCCGAGCGGGTCAGCGACGCAGCGCAGCTGCACGTCGCGGACATCCGAGATCCGGACGAGGTCTTCGACGCCGTCCGGCCCGAGGCGGTCTTCCACCTCGCCGCGCAGGCCGACGTGCGCACCTCGGTCGAGCGCCCGGACTACGACGCCGACGTGAACGTGCTCGGCACGGCGCGCATCCTCGAGGCGTCGAGGCGGCACGGCGCGAAGATCGTGTTCTCCTCGACGGGCGGCGCCATCTACGGGGAGTGCGACGGGCCCGCGCCCGAGACCGCCCCGCGGCAGCCGCTCGCACCGTACGGGACGTCGAAGCTCTGCGGCGAGGAGTACCTCGCCACCTGGAACCGCCTGTACGGGACGAGCCACGTGTCGCTGCGCTTCGGGAACGTCTACGGGCCGCGCCAGGAGCCGCACGGCGAGGCCGGCGTCGTCGCGATCTTCATGGGGCTCCTCCGCGACGGGGGGACGCCGAAGGTCTTCGGCGACGGCAGCCAGACGCGCGACTACGTGTATGTCCACGACGTCGTGCGCGCGATGCTCCTCGCGTTCGACCACGACGGCGGCGGGGTCTACAACGTCGGCGCGGGGATCGAGACGTCGGTGCTGGAGCTCTACGACGCGATCCAACAGGTGAGTGGGATCCGGCGAGAGCCCGAGTTCGCACCGGCCCGGCTCGGCGAGCTGCAGCGGAGCGTGCTCGACCCCTCGCTCGCCGGGCGCGAGCTCGGCTGGCGGGCGGAGCGCGCGCTCCTCGACGGCCTCGCCGAGACGTGGGGCTGGGTCAGCCCCTAGCAGGAACGCACGGCGGACCGACGAATCGGTTCGGGCCGTGGAGCACGCCGAGCAACTGCCGAGAGGGTTTCCCTGGCGGACGGCCACCGTCGTCGTCGGTGCCCTGGCCGCGCTCGAGCTCGTCGCGCTGATCGGCATCGGCGCAATGCGACTCGCTGCGCCGGTGCGCGCGCACGTGACCGCGGCGGCCGCGCATGCCGCCTCCGCTCCGGCAGTGCGACACGTGACCCGGCACGTCGCAGCCCTGCCGTCGCAGCCGCTCCGTCCGCGCGCGAGGCTCTCGGTGCTCGTCCTGAACGGCAACGGCGTCAAGGGCGCCGCCGGCGCCAAGGCGGTCAGCCTCCAGACGCTCGGCTACGGCTCCTCACACTCCGAGAACGCGCCGCGGCACGACTACGCACGGTCGATGGTGATGTACCTCCCCGGCTACGCGCAGGAGGCGCGACGCCTCGGCCGCGACGCCGGCGTCCGCATCGTCGCGACGCTCGACGGGATGCGCCGGGCGCAGCTCAAGGGGTCGCAGCTCGTGGTCGTCCTCGGGGGCAGCTAGGCGGCCAGATGCCTTGGGCCTTGTGGCGCGCCTGGTCGAGGGGGCCGCACGGGGTGCCTGTCGGCCCGAACCGGTTGTACGTCCAGGCCTTGCTGAACGCCTCGTAAGCCAGCTTCCACGCGCCGTGGTCGGCGTAGAACTGGCCGAGCGCGTACCACGTCTCGCTGTTCTCCGGCTCGAGCGAGACCGCCTGCTGGTAGAGCTGCTGTGCGCGCAGCGGGTCGGCGTCCTCGTACGCCGCCCAGATCATCAGAACCCGGGTGGAGAGCGGGTCCCAGGCGTGCGCCCGTTTCACGTCGGCGGCACTCGCGGCGCTCGCGAGCTGTCGCTGCGCGAGCCACGGCGCCGCGAGCGAATAGAAGGCGGCGAGCGCGAACAGCACGGCGCCCGCGGCGAGGAGCGGACGGCGGACTCGCGCTACCGATGCCTCAGGCGCAGCGGGCCGCCCCGCGAGCGCGCCCGCGACGAGCAGCAGCGGCCCGCACGTGGCGACGAAGTTCCAGTCCATGTCCACGACGGTGTGGGCGAGGAAGGCCGCGAGCCCGATCCCGAGCGCCGTCACAGCGGCGCGCTCCGCGCCCGCGGCGCGGCGGCGCGCGCGCATGACAGCGGCAGCGGCGGCAGCGGCGGCACCGGCGTACAGGAGCAGGCCGACGATGCCGAGCTCGCCGAGGAACTGGAGCGGCGTGTTGTGGGGCTCGTCCGTCGTCAAGGGGCTCCGGTGGACGCGCAGGTCGGTGAGCTGGAACGTGCCGGCACCCGTGCCGCCCGCGGGGTGTGCGGTGAACGCCCGCCATTCCTCGCCCCACCAGCGCCAGCGGTTGCTCGAGTTGAGGCTGGTGAAGCGGTTCGTGGTCGAGCTGATCTGGCTCGAGACCGGATTCGTGAACTCGCTCCAGATGCGGCCGGAGAAGACGACGCTCGTCGCGATGCCCGCGAGCACGAGGGCGAGCGCCGCCACGACCGCGATGCGCTCGACGCGCCGCCGCGGGCCGGGCGCGAGCGGGCTGCGGCGCTCCAGCCGGGCGAGGGCGAGCGCCGCGACGAGGACGAGGGCTCCCGCGGCGAGCAGGACGAGGGCGAAGATCCAGCCGTCATGCGCACGCACCGAGCGCGGCTGCCCATCCTTCGTGATCCCCGGCAGGGCCAGTGCGATCCCGAAGGCCGCGGCGCCGACACCACCTCCGAGGGCCAGCGCAGCAAGGCTCTCGACGCGGTCGCGGTCGAGCACGACCCACGCAGCGGCGGCGAGGCACGCGAGCACGACGCCGACCCGCGAGTAGGTGAGGAGCAGCGTGACGGTCGCGCCGAAGAGCAGGAGCGCCCCCGCGGCGCGGACGGCGGCCCTGCGGCCGCGCGGCGCGGCGAGCCACAGCGCCAGGGGAACGGCGACGTCGCAGAGCAGGGCGAGCTCGTTCCAGTAGGCCACGGGCGCCCGGAGGCGGGCGACGCGGCCGTAGTCGGAGTACAGGCCCGGGACGCATTTCGCGAGCAGCGCCCAGCCGATGAGGAGGCCGAGGAGCAGCGCGGCGGCGCCGGCGAGAGCCCCCACGCGCGGGACGAGCGCGGAGAGCAGCACCCCGAGGAGCGCGAACGCGGCGTAGACGAGCGTCCGGTTCGTGTACGCCCACGAGCGGTCCGGCGAAACCGACCAGAGCGTCGAGAGGCCGGCCCAGGCGGCGAGCCCGAACAGGCAGCCGAGGAACGCCGCGGCCCGGGCGTCGACCCGGGGCGCCGGGAGCGGGCCGATCTGCGCCGCCGCGGCGGTGAGCGCCGCCAGGGCGAGCGCGAGCCCTCCGATCCAGACGAGCGCGGTGTCGTCGAACCCCCCGCTGAAGAAGAGCGCATAGAAGCAGAGAGCGGCCGCGGCCAGGCTCGGGGCGGCGAATCTCAGCGGGAGGCCCGCGAACCGTTCGCCGACAGGACGCACGGCCGGTGACGGTAGCATCGTAAAAACTCTGCGGCGGCCCGTTCACAAACGGTTTACATGGGCATAACCCGGAGAACACCCCCGTTGGGGAGACTGCTTCACGATCCTGCCGACAGTGCGCGCAGCGCGCTGCGGCTCGACGCTGGGACGAGGACGACAATTCGCGCAAGACGGACCTGGACCAGATTCACGCTGGCGGCACTGGCCGTCTCTGTTGCGCTCCTCGCAGCCGGTGTCTCGAGCGCCGCCGCCGCGCCGGCCGCGACCGCAACGGCCACGGGCGGCTGCTGGCTCGCCGTCGTCAACGACTGGCTCGACAACAACCGGGTCGACCACGTGTACGCGATCCCCTGCTACACGCAGGCGATCCAGCAGCTGAACAAGTACCCGGACGTCCAGAACTACTCGAGCGCGACCGACGACATCCAGCGGGCGCTGCTCGCGGCGATCCGCCAGGACCGCGGCACCAGCCCCGGCGCGGGCCCCGGGCCGAACGACTCGGGCGGCTCGGGTACCGGCGGCGGGACCGGCGGCGGGACCGGCGGCGGGACGTCATCCGGCAGCGGCACGGGCGGCTCCGGAGGCCTCCTCGGCAGCTTCACGCCGACCGACGCACAGTCGATTCCCCTCCCCCTCCTCGTGCTCGGCGGGCTCGCGCTCCTGTTGCTCGCCGCCGCGGGCGCGACCCTGGTGGCACGCCGCGTGCAGGCCAGGCGCGGCCCGCCGGGGCCGACGCGAACGCCCGCGGTCGACAAGCGCGGCTAGGGAGGCCCACTGGGGGCGAGCAATGCCTGTCCCGTCGTGAAGCGAGCGAAGCGAAGCGACGTTCCGTCCGGCGCCCCTTCTACTCTGCGCGGTCCCCCTGTCGCCGGAAATCGGCGCGGCGGAGAACGGGGAATTCAAGGCGAAAGCTAAAATTCGGGAGGGCCGGCATGGCGAGCGTAGACCACATTCAGGGCGCGGATCAGACCACAGAAGAGGTGGTCAACTCGGTGGTGGACGAGGCCGCGCGCCTCGGCGTACGCCGCTTCTTCACCATCCCGGGCCGCGACCCGTTCGACGAGATCGAGTGGGAGCAGCGGACCGCCGTGATCCCCGGCCGCGACGGCCCGACGTTCGAGCAGCGCGGCGTCGAGTTCCCCAAGTTCTGGTCCCAGACCGCGACGAACATCGTCGCCCAGAAGTACTTCCGCGGCCGCCTCTCCTCGCCGGAGCGCGAGTCCAGCGTGAAGCAGATGGTCGGCCGCGTCGTCGACACGGCCGTCGCGTGGGGCAAGCAGGGCGGCTACTTCGCCGACGACGAGGAGGCCACGACGTTCGAAGCCGAGCTGAAGACGATCCTCGTCAACCAGTACGCCTCCTTCAACTCCCCCGTCTGGTTCAACGTCGGCTTCGAGGAGAAGCCGCAGTGCTCCGCCTGCTTCATCCTCTCGATCGAGGACTCGATGGACTCGATCCTCGACTGGATCCGCCGCGAGGGCGTCATCTTCCGCGGCGGCTCGGGCTCGGGCGTCAACCTGTCGGACCTCCGCTCGTCGAAGGAGCAGCTGTCGAAGGGCGGCTACGCCTCCGGCCCCGTGTCGTTCATGCGCGGCGCCGACTCGTCGGCCGGCACGATCAAGTCGGGCGGCAAGACACGGCGCGCCGCGAAGATGGTCGTGCTCGACGTCGACCATCCGGACATCGAGGAGTTCATCTGGTGCAAGGCCAAGGAGGAGCGCAAGGCGCGCGTCCTCGAGCAGGCCGGCTACGACATGTCGCTCGACTCGCCCGACTGGGCGTCGATCCAGTACCAGAACGCGAACAACTCGGTGCGCGTCAGCAACGCGTTCATGGAGGCGGCGGTCGAAGGCCGCGAGTTCAACCTCACCGCCCGCACCGACGGCTCGGTCGTCTCGACCGTCGACGCGCGCGGCCTGCTCAAGCAGATCGCAGCGGCGGCGTGGGAGTGCGCCGATCCGGGCGTGCAGTACGACACGACGATCAACGCGTGGCACACGCTGCCGAACACCGGCCGCATCAACGCGTCGAACCCCTGCTCGGAGTACATGTCGATCGACGACTCCGCGTGCAACCTCGCGTCGCTGAACCTGATGAAGTTCCGCCGTGAGGACGGCGAGCTCGACGTGGAGGCGTTCGAGCACGCGTGCGACGTCGTCTTCCTCGCCCAGGAGATCCTCGTCGGCTACTCGTCGTATCCGACCCCCGAGATCGAGCGGAACGCGAAGCGCTTCCGCCAGCTCGGCCTCGGCTACGCAAACCTCGGCGCCCTGCTGATGGCGCGCGGCCTGCCGTACGACTCCGACGAGGGTCGCGCGTACGCCGCCGGCATCACGGCGCTCATGACGGGGCGCGCCTACCGCAAGTCGGCCGAGATCGCGTCGCGGATGGGGCCGTTCGACGGCTACCAGGTGAACCGCGCGCCGATGATCGGCGTGATCGCGAAGCATCGCGCGTCGGTCGGCAACATCGAGAACTCCGACGTCGTGCCGGGCGACCTGCTCACCGCGTGCCGCAAGGCGTGGGACGATGCGCTCAACCTCGGTGAGGTGCACGGCTTCCGCAACGCGCAGGCGACGGTGCTCGCGCCGACCGGGACGATCAGCTTCATGATGGATTGCGACACGACGGGCGTCGAGCCCGACTTCTCGCTCGTGAAGTCGAAGCGGCTCGTCGGCGGCGGCGAGATCACGATCGTGAACAAGACGGTGTCCGCCGGCCTCGAGAAGCTCGGCTACGCGCCGCGCGAGGTCGACGAGATCGTCGCCTTCGTCGACGAGCGCAACACCGTCGTCGGTGCGCCGTACGTCAAGGCCGAGCACTTCCCCGTGTTCGACTGCGCGGTCGGCGACCGGGCGATCCACTACTCCGGTCACGTGAAGATGATGGGTGCCGTCCAGCCGTTCATCTCGGGTGCGATCTCGAAGACGGTCAACCTGCCCGAGACGGCGACCGTCGACGACGTGTCGAACCTGTACGCCGACGCCTGGAAGCTCGGCGTCAAGGCGATCGCGATCTATCGCGACAACTGCAAGGTCGCGCAGCCGCTCTCGAGCTCGGGCTCGGACACGACGACGGCGCCGCCGCCGGTGCTCGTGCGCGAGCGCAAGCGGCTCCCGCTCGATCGCACCGAGATCGGCCGCAAGTTCCAGGTCGGCGACCACGAGGGCTACATCCACGTCGGCCTCTACGACGACGGCAGCCCGGGCGACATCTTCGTCGACATCGCGAAGGACGGAACGACGATGTCCGGCCTGATGAACTCGCTGTGCCTCGCGGTCTCGATGGGCCTGCAGTACGGCGTGCCGCCCGAGGTGTACGTCTCGAAGCTGTCGCACATGCGCTTCGAGCCGAGCGGCATGACGAACGACACGGACATCCGAGTCGCGAAGTCGATCGTCGACTACATCTTCCGGTGGTTCGGCAAGAAGTTCCTCACGCCGGAGCAGCAGGAGGAGGCAGGCATCCTCTCGCCCGAGGTGAAGGCGATGCTCGCCGATCGCTACGCGAACGGCGGCGAGACGGCGGCAACTCCGGCCGAGGCGCTCACGCCCGGCCAGACGGCGCTCTTCAACGCGTGGGAGGACGCCGTCGAGTGCGCCCGCTGCGGCGGCCGGATGGTTCGCACCGGCTCCTGCTACACGTGCCGCGACTGCGGGACGAACACGGGCTGCTCGTAGTGAAAAGCGACATCTAGCTCTAGGGCCTGCGACAGCCCGACGCACGCGTCGCGACAGGTGAGTGATACGCAGAGGGGCCGCGACCATGCGGCCCCTCTGCCCATCTACTCGTCGAGGGCGACCGGCGGGGGGATCAAGCGATCAGGCTGAAGTCAACGCTCCGGTTCTCGCCGCGGCAGCGCGCCCGCACCTGGTAGCGGCCGAGCGGGAACCCAAGGAGCCGCCTGCCGAGCCAGACGTAGTTGTCGGCGCCGAAGCGGCCGCTCCCGCTGAACGCTGCCCCGACCTGCCGCCAGCCGCCACCGCTCTGCCGGTAGAGCCGGAAGCTGATCGGGGTGCTGTTGTCGAGCGGCTGGAAGTGAACCCCGGCATCGCTGTTCGGGAACGGGTAGGCGAGGTGTTGGAGCTGTTCGAGCGACCAGAGGCTGATCCGGGACGCGACCTTGATGCTCAGGTGGTGCCGGTTCGGCTTGACGGTCACGGTCAGGGTGCCGGTCGCGGTCAAGCCGAAGATGTCGCTGATCGTGTAGGGGATCAACACCTGGCCGGTGAAGTGGTCGGGGGCGGTGTAGTTGATCGTCCCGTCCGCGGACGTCTCGACGATGCCTTTCGTGTGCGTGTCGCCTGCCGCCATCAGAGAGACGGGCTGCTTGCCCGGGTCGCTGTCGTTACGAATGACCTTGATCTTGGCGCTGCCGCTGTAGGCGATCGTCAGCCGGTCGGGGGAAGCGACCGGCGGATGGTTAGCGCTGTCGACGACGCCGGAGTCGTCGCCGTATCCGATGATCGCCATGTCGTTGTGCTCGTCGTTGCTGTAGTCGACGATGACGGCGATCACGTCGGCCGTCGGATCGTTGGCCCAGTCGCCGAGAATGTCGCCGCCGCCGGGACCGGGACCCCAGCCGCTAGCGCTGCCGCCCCCGTCGCCGGGATAGCCGCAGTCGTGGACGAGCGCGCTTGTCGCGGCCTGATCGGCGGCCGTCGTGTCGCCTGGGTGCGAGTACGGGTTGCCGTGCCGGTAGAGCGAGTACAGGTAGCGGGTGAGGCCGGGCGAGACGTGCAGCGGCTTCAGCCCTTGCTGCACCCGCTGGTAGTTGATGGTGGCAATCGCCTGCTCGGCCATCGTTGAGTTGAAGTGGTGAACGGTCGTTCCCGGCGTGAGATCGCAGACGGCGGCGTGCGCGGCCGGAGCAGCGGCAAACACCGCGGAGGTGGCGGCGAGCGTCAGAAGTGTCTTGAGAGCGGTCATCTGGACCAGTTCGGCATCGCTATCCACCTGTTCGTCGGCTCGCGGAGGATGAGACTTGAGCCCGGGCTGTTCCGTTGGCCATGGTCGGGCAAGAAGCCGCTGCCCTCCATTTCCGCCATCCCGCAAGGGCCCCGACTCGTTGACGAAGGCTCCGGGAAGGCGCGACAGCGCGGCGGTTAGGGTGGCCGCCTGATGCCCGACGCGACCACGAGCGCCGCGAGCACGCTCGACGTGCTCGCGAGCCGGTTCGGCTTCGACTCCTTCCGTCCCGGCCAGCAGCAGGTCGTCGAGTCGCTGCTCGCTGGACGCTCCGCGCTCGCGGTCTTCCCGACGGGTGCGGGCAAGAGCCTCTGCTATCAGTTGCCGGCGCTGCTACTCGACGGCGTCACCGTCGTCGTCTCGCCGCTGATCGCGCTGATGAAGGACCAGATCGACTTCCTCGCCGGTCGCGGAATCGACGCCGCACGGCTCGACTCGAGCCTCGGCGCCGATGAGATTCGCGCCGTCTCCGAGCGCCTCCGCGCCGGGAGCCTGAAGCTGCTCTACGTCGCGCCGGAGCGCTTCAACAACGAGCGGTTCCTCGCACAGCTCGGAGACACGAAGATCGCGCTCTTCGCCGTCGACGAGGCGCACTGCATCTCCGAGTGGGGGCACAACTTCCGCCCCGACTACCTGAAGCTCGCTGTGCGCGCACACGAGCTCGGGGCCGAGCGCGTGCTCGCGCTCACCGCAACCGCGACGCCCGCGGTCGTCGCCGACATCCGCGCCGGCTTCGGGATCGACGAAGCCGACGCCGTCGTCACGGGCTTCTACCGGCCCAATCTCACCATGCTGACCACGCCGGCCCGCGCGGCCGAGCGTGACCAGCTGCTCATCGACCGGCTGCGCGAACGCACGCCAGGCCCGACGATCGTCTACGTGACGTTGCAGAGGACGGCGCTGCGCGTCGCGTCGCTGCTCGCAGCAGCCGGCCTGCCCGCGCGGGCCTACCACGCAGGAATGACGGCTGAAGATCGCGTCGACGTACAGGAGTGGTGGTCGGGCTCCGACCGCAACGTCGTCGTCGCGACGATCGCGTTCGGGATGGGCATCGACAAGGCGGACGTGCGCTACGTCTACCACCTCAACCTTCCGAAGGGGCTCGAGTCGTATTCGCAGGAGATCGGACGCGCCGGACGCGACGGCGCACCGAGCATCTGCGAGCTCTTCGCCTGCGCAGACGACGTCCCGACGCTCGAGAACTTCGCCCACGGCGACACGCCGACGCGCGACGCGCTCGCCGGGCTCCTCGACGAGGTGTTCGCGCACGAGGACGGCGCGCGGTTCGACGTCGCGGAGTACGACCTCTCCACGCGCCATGACGTCCGCCCGCTCGTGTTGAAGACGATCCTCACCTACCTCGAGCTCGACGGGCTCCTCGAGCAGGGGACGCCCTTCTACGCGGGCTACAGCCTGCGCCCGGCGCAAGGCTCGCTCGACGACGTGTTCGCCGGCTTCGACCCCGAACGCGCAGCGTTCCTCGAGCGCGTCGTCGCGAGCGGCAAGACCGCACGCATCTGGACGACGGTGGACCCCGCCGAGGCCGCGGCCTCCCTCGGCGAGGATCGCGATCGGATCGTCGCCGCGCTCGGCTACCTGGAGGAGCAAGGGCTGATCGAGCTGCGGCCGGCCGAAGCCCGCCAGCGCTACACCGTGCTCACACACCCGGACTCGATCGATGCCCTCCTCGACCGGCTCGTCGCGCGCTTCGAGCAGCGCGAGCAGGCGGAGACGGCGCGCATCCAGCGGGTCGTCTCGCTCGTCACCCACGACGGCTGTCAGGTCAGCGAGCTCGTCGCCTACTTCGGCGAAGAGCGGGACGAGCCCTGTGGTCACTGCAGCTTCTGCCTGACGGGAGAGGCACAGCGGCTTCGCGGGTCCGAGCCGACGCCGGAGATCGAGACGCTCGTCGACCGCGGCGCACTCCGTGCGCTCGAGGCGATGTACCCGGACGCGCTCGGCGCGCCGCGACAGCGCGCACGCTTCCTCTGCGGAATCACGAGCCCGGCGACGAGCCGCGCGAAGCTGACCCGCGGCCCCTTGTTCGGCGTACTCGGCGCGAAGCGCTTCGCCGACGTGCTTCGCTGGAGCGAGAGCTAGAGAGGGGACAACGATGGAGAGAGCACAGATCCGGAACCTCGACGAGGCCGGCGGTCGCGCGATCCCGCTCGGCCGAGTCGACTTCGTCCGGCTCGGCGGGATCGCATTCGATCGCGCGACCTTCGAGCCCGGCTGGCGCTGGTCGGACCACGCGACGACCGACAGCTGCGAGGAGCGGCATCTCGGCTACCTCATCGCCGGCCGGATGCGCTTTCGCATGCGCGACGGCAGCGAGCTCGAGGCGGGCGCCGGCGACGTCTATCTGATCCCACCCGGCCACGACGCGTGGGTTGTGGGCGAGGAGCCCTGTAGCGCGCTCGACCTCCAAACGGTCGCAGGGACATAGCGCCGCGCTGATCGCCGCGCGGCGGCTGCGATCAGCGCGCGGCCCGCTCGTCGGCGGCTGCGCGGCGGCTGCGCTCGTACGCGAGCGCAGCGCGTGGGTTGCGGCTGCGGTAGAGGATCCAGCTGCGCTGCAGGTAGGAGAGCGGGATGCTCCACACATGCACGAGCCGGCTGAACGGCCAGACCGCGTAGAGCAGCCAGACGCACGTGGCGTGCAGCTGGAACAGGAACGGCGCGCCCTCCATCAGCGAGGCCTGCGGGCTGAACATGAAGATTCCCCGGAACCAGGGGCTGACCGTTTCGCGGTAGTGGTAGGTGCCGAAGAGCAGGTTGTCGCCGAAGGTGGCGATCATGCCGGTGACGATCGCGACGGTCAGCAGCGGGTACAGGAGGAGGTCGCCGCGGCTCGTGGTCACGCGCACGCGCGGCACCGCCGCGCGTCGGTAGAGCAGGATCAAGAGGCCCAGCGTCATCGCGACGCCGGCGGTGCCGCCGGCGACGATCGCGATCCGGTGGTAGGCGTGCGCGTCGACGCCGACCCGGTCGGTGACGCCGGCGGGGACGACGATGCCGAGCACGTGACCGCCGATCACGGCGAGGATGCCGTAGTGGAAGAGCAGGCTGCCGACGCGCAGGAGCCGCTGCTCGAGAAGCTGGGTCGAACGGGCGGTCCACGTGAGCTGGTCGCGCCGGTAGCGCCAGACGTGGCCGACGACGAAGATCGTGAGGCAGATGTACGGCAGCGCGACCCAGAGGAAGAGATCGGCGCGGTTCACGCCGCGTCCTCGGGAACGATCGCGGCGGGCTCGAGGCCGACCAGTTCCCGCGGTGGCCCCTCTTCGGCGAGCCGGCGTACGCGCTCGGCCTGAGCACGCGTCAGCGCGGGCAGCGTCGCTGCGAGCGCGTCGAGCAGCGGCGCGTAACGGCTGCCGCCCTCGTGCAGCCGGCTGCGGATCAGCTCGAGCGCGGCCCGGTGCTCCGCCAGGAGCGCGACGCCCTGACCCTCCGGCGCGAGCGCCGCGAACTCCAGCAGCGCCGGCAGGTAGTCCGGCAGCTCGCCGTCGGCGAGCGCGAGGTCGGCGGCGGCGAAGCGCCGCTTCAGCCGGACGAGCTCGATCCCGCGCTGGCGGCGATCGCCGTGGGTGTGGTAGGTGAGGTGGAGGCTCGCCCGGCGGTCGAAGTCGAACGTGGCGACGTAGCCGGCCTGCAGCTCGCCGAGCGCGACGCCGTCGCACGACGCCAGGAAGGAGGCGATACCCGCGCGGACCTCGTTCTCGGGCAGCTCGGCCAGCGCCTGCTCGAGCTCGGCGCCGCCGGCGAGCAGCTCCTCGTCGGGGTACTGCAGCAGGAGCGACAGCAGGCGGTAGCCGTTCACGAGCCGCTGCGACCGACCTGCTCGAGCGGGATGAAGGTGGTGCTACCGGTGGGCTTCGCGAGCGGCTGCGGGAAGCCGCCGCCGCCCTGCCTGGCAGCCGGCGCCCCGGCGAGCTCTGCATGGCCCTTCGGGATCACGTAGCGCTCGTTGTAATGGGCGATCGCGAGCAATCGGTACAGCTGCTCGAGCTCGGCGAGGTCGAGCCCCACCGCCTCGGCCGTGGCGGCGTCGGCTTCGGCGCCCAGGTTGCGCTCGCGCATGACCACGCGCATCGCCGCCAGGCGCTTGAGCGCGAGCCGCACCGGCGCCTCGTCGCCGGCGCTCAACAGGTTGGCGAGGTAGATGATCGGGATCCGGAGCTCGTCGATCGTCGGGAAGACATCGTCGGGATCGGCGTCGGAACCGTCGCCTTCGATCATGCTCATCACCGGCGAGAGCGGCGGGACGTACCAGACCATCGGCAGCGTCCGGTACTCGGGGTGGAGCGGCAGCGCGACCCGGTGGCGGACCGCGAGCGCGTACACCGGCGAGCGGCGGGCAGCCTCGAGCCAGTCGTCGCCGATTCCGTCCCGGCGCGCCTGCTCCTGCACGTCAGGGTCGTCCGGGTCGAGGAAGATCGCGAGCTGGGCCGCGAGCAGATCGTGCTCGTCGGCGACGGAGGCGGCGGCCTCGACGCGGTCGGCGTCATAGAGGACGACGCCGAGGTAGCGGATCCGGCCGACGCAGGTCTCCGAGCAGACGGTCGGCTGGCCGGCCTCGATTCGCGGGTAGCAGAGCGTGCACTTCTCGGCCTTGCCGCTGCCCCAGTTGAAGTAGACCTTCTTGTAGGGGCAGCCGGAGACGCAGAAGCGCCAGCTGCGGCACGCCTCCTGGTCGACGAGCACGATCCCGTCCTCCTCGCGCTTGTACATCGCCCCCGAGGGACAGCTCGCGACGCAGGCGGGGTTGAGGCAGTGCTCGCAGATGCGCGGCAGATAGAACATGAACGCCTGCTCGTATTCGAGCCGCACCTGCTCCTCGGCGCCGCCGCGGAGGTTCGGGTCGGCGAGCGCCCGCGCGGGCGCTCCCGCGAGGTCGTCTTCCCAGTTCGGCCCCCACTGCAGGTCGAGCGGCTTGCCCGTCACCTGCGAGACCGGCTGGGCGACCGGCTGGTGTTTCGACGGAGGCGCGTTGGTCAGGTGCTCGTAGTCGTAGGTCCAGGGCTCGTAGTAGTCGTCGATCAGCGGTAGGTCGGGGTTGTAGAAGAGGTTGGCGAGCTTGCGCAGCTTGCCGCCGCCTTTCAGGCGCAGCCTGCCGCGGCGGTCGAGCTCCCAGCCGCCGCGCCAGTGCTGCTGGTCCTCCCAGCGCTTCGGGTAGCCGACGCCGGGCTTGGTCTCGACGTCGTTGAACCACATGTACTCGGCGCCGCGCCGGTTCGTCCAGACGTTCTTGCAGGTGACCGAGCACGTGTGGCAGCCGATGCACTTGTCGAGGTTCATCACCATCGACACCTGGGCACGGACGCGCATCAGTACACGACCTCGCCCTCGAGCTTGCGCATGAGCACGACCTCGTCGCGCTGCGAGCCGGTCGGCCCGTAGTAGTTGAAGCCGTAGGAGAGCTGCGCGTAGCCGCCGATCAGCAGAGTCGGCTTGATCGAGATGCGCGTGACCGAGTTGTCGGTGCCGCCGCGCGTGCCGGAAAGCTTGGTCAGCGGCACGTTCACGTGCCGGTCCTGCGAGTGGTACATCAGCGATACCCCCTGCGGGATCCGGTGCGAGACGACGGCGCGGCAGGCGATCACGCCGTTGCGGTTGAAGACCTCGACCCAGTCGTTGTCGACGACCTGCGCGGTAGCCGCGTCCTGCGGCGAGATCCACAAGGTCGGCCCGCCTCGGAACAGGGTCAGCATCGTCAGGTTGTCCTGGAACTCGGAGTGGATCGACCACTTCGAGTGCGGCGTCAGGAAGCGCAGGTGCACCTCCGGCCGCGCGTCGCCGGAGTGCTGCTCGCCGACATGCCGCAAGACGTCGATCGGCGGCCGGAAGATCGGCAGCCCTTCGCCGAACTCGAGCATCCAGGCGTGGTCGACGTAGAAGTGCTGGCGGCCGGAGAGTGTCCGCCACGGCACCAGCCGTTCGACATTGATCGTGAACGGCGAGTAGCGGCGGCCGCGCGACTCGGTACCCGACCACTCCGGCGAGGCGAGCACCTTGCGCGGCTGCACCTGCGTGTCGGCGAAGGTGATCCGCTCGTCGGCGCGCTCCGCCACCAGGTCGGCGAGCGGCAGCCCGACTCGCTGCTCGAGCTGTTTGAACCCCTCGACGGCCAGGCGGCCGTTGGTCACGCCCGAGAGGGCGAGGATCGCCTCGCACCAGTCGACGTCGCGCGCGAGCGCCGGCCGGCCCGCGGCGACCCCGGAGCGGACGCTGCCGTTGCGCTGCCGCAGCTCCTCGACCTCGGGCAGCGGCTTCCAGCCGACGCCCTTGGTCGCGATCCCCAGCTCCTCGACGAGCGGCCCGAGCGCCGCCCACTTCGCGGCGACGGCCGGATAGTCGCGCTCGACGACGACGAGCTTCGGCATCGTCTTGCCCGGCACCGCCTCGCACTCGCCCGCGCGCCAGTCGCGCACCTCGCCGAAGGGCTGGGCAAGCTCGTCGAGCGTGTCGTGCAGAAGCGGCGCGGCGACAACGTCGCGGCGGACGCCGAGGTGGCGCTCGGCGAGCCGCGAAAACTCCTGCGCGATCCGCTCGAAGACGTGGAAGTCGGTGCGGGTCTCCCACGGGGGCGGCACCGCCTCGTTGAACGAGTGCACGAACGGGTGCAGGTCGGTCGACGAGAGATCGTGCTTCTCGTACCAGGTCGCCGCCGGCAGCACGACGTCCGAGTAGAGCGCGGAGCCGTTCATGCGGAAGTCGATCGTCGTGAACAGGTCCAACTTGCCGGCCGGCGCCTCCTCGTGCCAGACGACGTCCTGCGGGCGCAGCTCCGGCGGCGCCTCCTCGTTGCGGATCGCGGCGTTCTCGACCCCGAGCACGTGACGCAGGAAGTACTCGTGGCCCTTGCTCGATGACCCGAGCAGGTTCGCGCGCCAGAGCGTCAGCACGCGCGGGTGGTTCTCGGGCGCGTCCGGGTCCTCGCAGGCGAAGCGCAGCCGGTCTTCCTTCAACTCGCGCACGACGAAGTCCCCGACGGGCAGTCCGGCCGCATCGGCGGCGTCGGCGAGCTCGAGCGGGTTGCGGTCGAAGCTCGGATACATCGGCATCCAGCCGAGCCGCGCCGACAGGGCGACGCAGTCGGCGAGGTGCATGCCCTTCAGCGTCCCCTCACCGACGACGGAAGCGAACTCGCCCGCTGTGGTGCGCTGGTAGCGCCACTGGTCGCTCATCAGGAACCAGTACGGCGTCGTCGCCTGCTGGCGGGTCGGGCGGTTCCAGTCGCCCGCAAACGCGAGCGTCGACCAGCCGGTGATCGGCCGCACCTTCTCCTGGCCGACGTAGTGCGCCCAGCCGCCGCCGTTCACGCCCTGGCAGCCGCACAGCAGCACCAGCGTCAGCATCGAGCGGTAGATCTGGTCGGAGTGGTACCAGTGGTTGGTGCCGCCGCCCATCATGATCATCGAGCGGCCCTGCGAACGCTCCGCGTTGCGCGCGAACTCACGGGCCACCCGCACGACGAGCGCGGGATCGACGCCCGTGTACGCCTCCTGCCAGGCAGGCGTGTACGGCTGCGGATCGTCGTAGTTCTCCGGCCAGTCGCCCGGCAGCTCGCCTCGGCGCACGCCGAGCTGGGCGGCGAGCAGATCGAACACCGTCGTCACGAGCTCGCCGCCGACGCGCATCACCGGCACGCCGCGACGAAGGCTGGAGCCGGACTCGCCCTCGCCGACGTCGAAGCGCGGCACGTCGAGCTCGACCAGGTCTTCGGCACGATCGAGCAGCGACAGCGCGGGCCGCAGCTCACCGAGATCGAGGTTCCAATCGCCCGCGCCTTCCTCGCCCCAGCGGAAGCCGATCGACCCGTGCGGGACGGCCGGCGCCCCGCTCACCTCGTCGAGCACGACCGTCTTCCACTCGGCGTGCTCGCTCTGCTCGCCGAGGTCGGAAGCGCGCAGCATTCGCCCGGCCACGTAGGCGTCGCCGCGTTTCTGCAGCGTCACCAGGCAGGGAAGGTCGGTGTAGCGGCGCACGTAGTCGTCGAAGTACGGCACCTTTCGGTCGACGTGGAATTCGCGGAAGATCACGTGCGCCATCGCGAGCGCGAGCGCGCCGTCCGATCCCGGCTGCGCCGGCAGCCAGTGGTCGGCGAACTTGGTGTGGCCCGCGTAGTCGGGCGAGACGACGACCACCTTCTGGCCGCGGTAGCGCGCCTCGGTCATGAAATGCGCATCCGGGGTGCGCGTCTGCGGGATGTTCGTCCCCCAGATCATCAGGTAGCTCGCGTTCCACCAGTCGGCCGACTCCGGCACGTCGGTCTGGTCGCCCCAGATCTGCGGCGACGCCGGCGGCAGATCCGCGTACCAGTCGTAGAACGAGAGCACGACGCCGCCGATCAGCGACAGAAAACGCGTCCCCGCCGCATACGAGACCATCGACATCGCCGGAATCGGCGAAAAGCCCGCAACCCGATCCGGGCCGTAGCGCTTCGTGGTATAGACATGCGCCGCTGCGATCAGCTCTGCGGCGTCCTCCCAGGAGGCGCGCACGAAGCCGCCGCGGCCGCGCTGCGACTTGTAGCGTCGCGCTTTCTCGGGATCCTCGACGATCGCCGCCCACGCCTCGACCGGGTCGCCCGTGCGCTCGCGCTCGGCCCGGTACATGTCGAGCAGCACCCCGCGCACGTACGGGTACTTCACGCGCAGCGGCGAGTACAGGTACCAGGAGAACGACGCACCACGCGGACAACCACGCGGCTCATACTCCGGCATCTCCGGCCCGTTCGACGGATAGTCGGTCTGCTGCGTCTCCCAGGCGACGACCCCGTCCTTCACGTACACCTTCCACGAGCAGGAGCCCGTGCAGTTCACCCCGTGCGTCGAGCGCACCACCTTGTCGTGCTGCCAGCGCTCGCGGTAGACCTTCTCCCAGTCGCGCCCGCGCGGCGACAGCTCGCTCCAGCCTTCGGCAGAGCGAGCAACCCTGCCGAAGAAGCGCGGCGTGCCGAAGAGTGAAGACATCTCAGGCGGTCTGCTTTGCGGAGACGCCGCGCAGCTCGTGCTGCGGCGCGGTGCGCAGCAGCCAGACGGCGAGCGCGAGGCAGACGGCGACGAACACCAGCAGGCCGATGAAGCCGTAGGTATAGGTGCCCTCGGCATCCTTGACCAGGCCGACGAAGACCGGCGGGAAGAAGCCGCCGAGCCCGCCGGCCGCACCGACCACGCCGGCAGCGGCGCCGGGGTTCTCGGGGAACTCACCCGGCACGAGCTTGAACACCGCGCCGTTGCCGCCACCGAGGAAGACGCCGAGCGTCAGGCAGGCGATCGTGATCGGCACGATCCGCGGCGACGGCGCCAGCACCGCCAGCACCGCCGCATCGACCGCGATCCCGGCGAACGCCAGCACGAGCAACGGGAACGCGCCGACGCGGTCGGCCAACCACCCGCCGACCGGCCGCGCGAGCGTCGCCGCGATGATGAAGCCCGCGGCGCGCGCGGCCGCCCCGCTCTTCGAGTAGCCGAACCAGTCCTGCAGCAGCGTCGGCAGCAGGAAGCCCATTGCGACGAAGCCGCCGAAGGTGATGAAGTAGAAGAAGGCGAGCCGGTACAGCCGCCAGCCCGCCCGCAACACCTCCCCGTACCGCGCCGGCGCTCCCGGGGACGGTGCGTCGCGCGCCAGGAGATAGAACAGCGCGGCTCCGGCCAGCAGGCCGAGTCCCGTCACCCAGCCGACCGTCGTCCGGCCCCAGTGGTTCGCGATCGCGGGTGCGCCGAAGAAGGCGATCGCCGTCCCGATGTTGCCCATACCGTAGACACCGAGTGCAAAGCCCTGCCGCTCGCGCCGGTACCAGCCGGCGACGAACGGCACACCGACCGCGAACGACGCGCCCGCTACGCCGAGCAGGAACCCGACCGCGATCAGCGCCCAGTACGCATGGGCATAGCCGAAGAGCACCGCCGGGA
>DATCOE010000013.1:0-5110 GCA_036564885.1 Gaiellaceae bacterium
GAGCCCGTCGGTGAGGAGCGCGAGGTCGACGTAGTCGTAGCCGCGCCGGCGCGACGCATCCTCGATGTGCTCCATCTGGTCGACCATGATCTGCTTCGAGTCGTAGAGGAGCCGCCCGATCAGGGTCGACTTCCCGTCGTCGACGGAGCCCGCCGTGACGAGCCGCAGAAGGTCGGTGGCGTTAGAAGGAGCCTCCCACGAAGCCGCAACATCGTGCGCCATCAGAAGTACCCCACCCGCTTGCGGTCCTCCATCGCCGCTTCGCTGACGCGGTCGTCGGCGCGCGTCTCGCCCCGCTCGGTGACGCGGGTCGCGGTGATCTCGGCGACGACGTCCTCGAGCTTCGACGCCTCGGACATGACGCCGCCGGTGCACGTCATGTCGCCGACGGTGCGGAATCGCACGCTCGCCGTGAAGGGCTCCTCGTCGGGATAGCGTTCGACGTGCTCGGAGACGGCGTAGAGCATGCCGTCGCGCCTGAAGACCTCGCGCTCGTGCGCGAAGTAGATCGAGGGCAGCTCGAGCTGCTCGCGCGCGACGTACTGCCAGACGTCGAGCTCCGTCCAGTTGGAGATCGGGAAGATGCGCACGTGCTCGCCCTTGCGGACGCGTGCGTTGTAGAGGTCCCAGAGCTCGGGACGCTGCACGCGTGGGTTCCACTGACCGAAGTCGTCGCGGAAGCTGAAGATGCGCTCCTTCGCGCGGGCACGCTCCTCGTCCCGGCGCGCGCCGCCCATGGCGGCATCGAACTGGTACTCCTCGATCGCGTCGAGCAGGGTCGTCGTCTGGAGCTGGTTGCGCGACGCGCGCGGGCCCGTCTGCTCGACGACGCGGCCCTTGTCGATCGACTCCTGCACCGAGGCGACGATCAGGCGCTCGCCGATCTCGGCGACGCGGCGGTCGCGGAACTCGATCGCCTCAGGGAAGTTGTGGCCCGTGTCGATGTGCATCACCGGGAACGGAAACTTGCCCGGGCGGAACGCCTTCTCGGCGAGGCGCAGCAGCACGATCGAGTCCTTGCCGCCGGAGAAGAGCAGCACGGGGCGCTCGAGCTCCGCGGCGACCTCGCGCATGATGTGGATCGCCTCGGCCTCGAGCTCGTCGAGATGCGTCACGACGGGCACGGCGCGCAAGGCGCTCACGAAACAGCCTCCCGGGCGGCCACGAGCTCGAGCTGCTCGAGCCGGGCGAGCACGGTCGCCGCCGACTCGGCCGGTGCGCGGCCCGCGGTGTCGAGTCGCAAGTCGGGATGCTCAGGCTCCTCGTAGGGGTCGGACACACCCGTGAAGTGCTCGATCTCACCGGAGAACGCCTTCGCGTACAACCCCTTCGGATCGCGCTCCGCGCACACGTCCAGCGCCGTTGCAACATAAATTTCCACAAAAGGCGCAGCCTCCTCGACGAGGGCGCGTGCGCGGCGGCGCGCCTCCTCGTACGGAGAGATCGCCGAGACGACGACGACGGCGCCGGCGCGCGCGAGCCGCGACGAGACCCAGCCGATGCGCGCGATGTTCGTGTCGCGGTCCTCCTTCGAGTACCCGAGGCCCTGCGACAGATGGGTGCGGATCACGTCGCCGTCGAGCACCTCGACGGTGAGGCCGCGCGCTTCGAGCTCGCGCGCCACGAGCGACCCGACAGTCGTCTTGCCCGCCGCCGAGAGGCCCGTGAACCAGAGCACGAATCCGCTCACGCGCTCTCCTCGACCACGATGCCCGCGACGTCGGCCGAGCGCACCGTGTGGATGCCGCACTCGACCTTGCCGGTGCCCACCCAGCGACCCGAACGACCGGAGCCCGGCTGCGTCGAGTGGCTGTCGCCGATCGAGTCGTACCCCCGGTCGTGGAGCGGGTTGTACGGCAGCTCACGCGCGCGGATGTAGTCCCAGCACATCTCGTCGGTCCAGTCCGCGAGCGGATTCGCTTTCCAGAGCTCGTGCTGCTCGTCCCAGCCGAGCTTCGGCGCGCCGGCGCGCGTCGGCGACTGGTCGCGCCGAATCCCCGCGATCCAGGCGTCGAGATCCCCGAGCGCTCGGACGAGCGGCGCAACCTTGGCGATCGAGAGGTACAGGTCGGGCTTCTGCTCCCAGAGCCGCTCGCCGTGCGCAGCGGCCAGCTCCTCCGACGACGGCCCTTCGAAGACCTGGATCGTCGTGCCGTATCGCTTCTCGACGTCGCGCCAGTACGCGTACGTCTCGGGGAAGAGATGGTGGGTGTCGATCGCGAAGACGCGCGCCTTCGGCTCGAGCGCGAAGAGCATGTCGAGCAGCACGCTCTCCTCCTTCTGGAAGGAGCACGCAAGCGCGACGCGGCCGGGGAGCTGCTCGAGCAGGAACGCGAGGATCTGCTCGGGCGTCATCGCCTCGACGTCAGGCAGGTGCAGGCTCGCCGCCAAGCAGCACCTCCAGCATGGTGTCGCCGCGCAGTCCGAGACGGAGCGTCTCGAGCGGGATCACCTCGTCGGGCGGGATGTTGCCGAGATTGACGTTGGGTCCGAACTGCTTCACGAACCACGCCTGCGAGTTCTTCGTCGGCGCCTCGAAGATCAGGTCGTCGACCGAGACTTCATGGGCGATCTCGTCGATCAGGCCGGTGCGCATGTCGCCGTCCTTGCGGAAGATCCCCGCGGAGCCGCCCTCGCGCGCCTCGGTGATCACCTTCCAGGCGCCCGCCTCTTTCTCTTCCTTGATCCACTGCACCCACTGATACGGGGCGTAGACCACGTCGGAGTCCTTCGAGCCGACCTCCGAGAGCACGACGAAGTCGCGCGCGAAGTCGGCGATGAGCTCGAGCTTGCGCTCGCGCGGGATCTCGAGCGTGCCGTCCGAGATCTCGACGTGCGAGAAGCGGTGCTCCTGCAGCCAGGCCTTGAACTCGTCGATCTTGTCGCGGCCGTAGACCGCCTCGAACAACGTGCCGCCGCAGACGACAGGCGTCTCGAAGAAGCGATACAGCGCGATCTTCTTCTCGAGGTTGTTCGTGATGTAGCTCGTGCCCCAGCCGAGCTTGACGATGTCGACGAACTCTCCGCCGACGTCGAACATGCCCTCGATGTCGCGGAGGTTGAGACCCTTGTCCATCACATGGGTCAGGCCGATGTCGCGCGGCTTGCCGGGGCGCGCGGGAACATCCAAGAATCCATCGTTAAAGGCGGGCATACAGCTCCTTCAGCTTTTCCTGGGCCGCGGTCTGCACGTCGTGGTAGAGCGAGTTGCCGTGCGCGTCGATGCCGACCGTGAGCGGGCCGAAGTCCTTGACGCGGAACTTCCAGAGGCACTCGGGCATCAGCTCTTCCCACATCACCTCTTCGATCTCCTCGATCTGCGTCGTCTCGAGCGCGGCGGCGCCGCCGACGATCGCGAAATAGACCATCCCGAGCTCGTGCATCGGGGCGATCGCCTCGTCGGGGAAGCCGCCCTTGCCGCAGATCGCGCGCACGCCGTACTGGCGCCCGAGCGGCTCGGTGAAGCGCACCATGCGCGCGCTCGTCGTCGTGCCGATGCAGACCTTCTCGTACTTGCCCTCGGCGACCTTGCGCACGCCGGGCGCCGTGTGCAGCAGAAAGGCGCCCTTCAAGTCCATCGGCGACTCGACGCCCTCGTCGAAGATGCGGATCTGCGTGCGGTCGCGGATGCCGATGATGTGGCCCTGGACGGTGACCTCGTCGCCCGCGCGGAGCTTGAGGATCTCCTGCGGGTCGGTGATCGGGAACGTGACGGTGTGATTGGCCATGTCAGTGATCACGCCTCGCGATCCATGTCGACGGTGCCGTCCGCGGCGATGTGCGCGGTCGCGCGGCGCGCGGCCCAGCACTGGTAGTTCACGGCGACGGGGTTGAGCGTCATGTGCGTGTCGGCGTGCTCGATGTGGCAGTTGAGCACCGTCACGTCGCCGCCGAGGCCCATCGGGCCGATGCCGGTCTCGTTCAGCAGGCCCATCAGCTCGTCCTCGAGCTGCGCGACGATCGGGTCGGAGTTGCGCGTGCCGATCGGCCGCGTGATCGCCTCCTTCGCGAGATACATCGCGTAGTCGGCGGAGCCGCCGATGCCGACCCCGACGATCCCGGGCGGGCACGGCTTGCCGCCGGCGCCGACGATCGACTCGAGCACGAACTGCTTGATCCCCTTCACGCCGTCGGCGGGGACGCACATCTTGAGGAAGCTCATGTTCTCGGAGCCCGAGCCCTTAGGCACACACTTCACGTCGAGGCCGTCCCAGTCCTTCACGAACTCCCAGTGCACGATCGGCAGCCGGTGGCCGATGTTCGGGCCGGTGTTCTCGCGCGTGATCGTGTGCACCGCGTTCGAGCGCAGCGGATGCTCGACCGTCGCGCGCGCAGTGCCGTCGCGGAGCGCCTCGTAGATGCGCGCGGGGTGCAGCGGGAAGTGCTCGCCCACGTGGCAGGTGTACACCGCGATGCCGGTGTCCTGGCAGACGAGGTTGCCCTCGGAGTCGGCGACCTCGACGTTGCGGAGGATCGTGTTGAGGACGCGCTGGCCCGGCACGGAGGTCTCCCGGGCGGCGGCGGCCTTCAGCGCGTCGCGGAGGTCCTGCGGGATGTCCTTCAGCGCCCACACGTAGAGGTGCGCGGCTGCGTCCTCGACGGCGTGCTGCAAGTCGGTGGCTACGACACTCATATGCTCGCTTTCTCTGCGGCCGCCCGGCCGGCGCGGCGTCCGAACACCACGCACTCGAGCAGCGAGTTACCCATCATGCGGTTGCGCCCATGGGTGCCGCCGGCGATCTCGCCGCAGGCGAACATTCCCTCGAGCGTCGTCTCGGCGTCCGCGTCGATGACGAGGCCGCCGTTCTGGTAGTGGAGGACGGGGTAGGTGAAAAGCTTCTCCGTGAGCGGATCGATTCCCGCCGCGCGGTAGCGGCGCAGCATGTAGGGGAGCGAGAGCTCGGCGTCGTGCTCGGCGATGCGCGTGGTGTCGAGGTACACCGCGGGGCGTCCGTCCTGCGTCTCGACCCCCTTGCCCTTCGCCACCTCGTCGACGATCGCCTGGCTGACGACGTCGCGCGGGCCGAGCGAGTCGGTGAACTCCTCGCCGTCGGCGTTCAGCAGGACGGCGCCGTAGGCGCGGGTCGTCTCCGGGATCGAGTAGCCCTGC
>DATCOE010000014.1:0-10266 GCA_036564885.1 Gaiellaceae bacterium
CTCGAAGAAGGCCGCGGAGCAGGAAGCCGCCCGCGAGGCGCTCGAGAAGCTCGTCCCCGGCCTCGCCGCCTGACCGAGACCGAGGCGTGGGCAGCGGCCTGGATGGGTACAGGAGCGTTGAGCATGGGCGAGAAACGGCCGACCAACTCCGAGCTGCGCCTCAACAGGCTCGAGGAGGAGGACTCCCAGCGCGAGCACGAGCCGGGGATCCTCGAGATCTTCGACGCCCGGAAGCCCGAGCCCGACGAGGACGCGCCGCTTCGGCGCGACGAGGACGCTTTGCTCAGCTTTGACGAGGAAGCTTCGCTCCGCTTTGACGAGGAAGCTCCGCTCCGCTTTGACGAGGAAGCTCCGCTCCGGCGCGACCCGCCCGAGTAACCGTCCGTCCGTCCCGATAGCCTGCGTCGAGCGTGCATCTCCGCGCCGTAAAGGTCCGTGGCTTCAAGTCGTTTCCCGATCCGGTCGAGGTTCGCCTCGAGCCGGGCGTCGGCGTGATCGTGGGGCCGAACGGCTCCGGGAAGTCGAACGTCGCCGACGCGATCCGCTGGGCGGCGGGGTCGCTCAGCCCGAACGAGCTGCGCGCCGAGAAGCCGGACGACGTGCTCTTCGCGGGTGGCGCGAACCGCGGCCCGGCCGACTTCTGCGAGGTCGAGCTGCTGTTCGACAACCAGGACGGGACGGGGCCGCTCGACTACTCCGAGCTCTCGGTCGCGCGCCGGCTGCACCGCGGCGGAGAGGGGCAGTACCTCCTCAACCGCACGCCCGTGCGCCGGCTCGACCTGGTCGAGATCCTCGCCGACCTCGGCCTCGGGCAGGGCATGCACTCGATCATCGGCCAGGGCAAGGTCGAGGCGATCCTCGCCTCGAAGCCCGAGGAACGGCGCGCGCTGATCGAGGAGGCGGCCGGCCTCGGCCGCTTCAAGGCGCGGCGCCACCGTGCCGAGCTCAAGCTCTCGCGCGTCTCGGTACAGGTCGAGCGCGCACGCGACCTCGAGGACGAGGTCAAGAAGCGCCTGCGGCCGCTCGCGTTGCAGGCGACGGCGGCCGAGCGTGCCCAGAAGCTGCGCGGCGAGGTCGCGAAGCTGCGCGCCCGCATCGCGGAGCTCGATTTGGAGACGCTCGACGAGCGTCTCAGTGAGACCGAGAGCCGTCGATCCGCCGCACTGCTCGCCCGGCGCGCAGCGGAGGAGAAGCTCGAAGCGGTGCTCGAAGAGCGCGGGCGCGCGGAAGAGGAGCTCGCCGACGCCGCGGGCAAGCGCGAGCAGGCGATGCAGGTGCTGTATCGGCTGCGCAGCGCCGCCGAGCGGCTCGGCATCCGGCGCGAGTCGTCGTCGGCCCTGCTCGAGCAGGTGCGCACGGAGCTCGCGGACGCGTCGTCCGATGCGGGCGATCCGGGCGTCGAGACGGCGGAGCTCGAACGCGCGGCGCTCGAGGCAGCCGAAGCCGCCCGCGTCGCGGCGGTCGAGCGCGAGGTGCGGGCCGAGCGTGCGCGCCAGGTGCTCGCGCGGCTGCTCACGGCCGAGAACACATTGCGCGCGGCGGCGCAGGCGCGGCTCGACGAGCTGCTCGTCGAGCGTGGAGGCATCGAGGAAGAGCTGACCGGCGCGGCCGGCGAGCGTGAGGCGGCGCTCTCGGTCTCGTACGAGCTGCGCAGCCGTGCAGCGCGGCTCGCAGTGCAGCGCGAGTCGGCGACCCGGATGATCGTGCGGCTGCGCGCGGAGCTCACGGAGGCTGAGGCCGACGCGTCGCGCGGCGGTCCGTCGCCGGAAGAGCTCGAGCGCCAGGCGCTGTACGCACGCGCGGCGGCGCGCGAGGCGGCGCACGAGCGCGACACGCTCGCCGAGCGTGCGCTGACGGCGCAGGAACGGTTGGCGACGCTCGAGCGCTCGCTCGCGGAGCGGGAGGGACTCCCACCGGCGGCGCGCGCGCTCGCCGAGGAGGGCGAGACGCTCGCACTGTCACTGCTCAGCGTCGAGCCCGGCTCGGAGCGTGCGGTGGCTGCGGCGCTCGGGCCGCGCGCCTCGGCACTCGTCGCGGCCGATCCGAAGGCCGCGCTCGCGCTGCTCGAGCGGGCTGCGTCGGGCGGGCTCGGCTCGCTGCGCGTGCTCGCAGGGCGCGACGTCCGCGAGCTCGTCGCCGAGCTGCCGGTCGTGCCGAAAGACGAGCTCTTGCGCTCACCAGTCCCGGCGGTCACGAGCGACGGCTACGGCTACGACCCGCAGCGCGGCGAGCTGTGGTTCGCGGGCGAGACGGCGGAGGCCGTGCTGCTCGAGCTCGACGCGCGCCGGCGCGCGCTCGCCGAGGAGGCGAAGCTGCTGTCGGATCAGGCGCAGATGGCCGAGCGCGCCGCCGCCGTCGCCGAGGAGCAGGCGGCCGAGACGGAGGCTGCATTCGCGGAGGCCGCCCCGCGGCTGCGGATGCGCCGCGCCGGCATCGGCACGCTGCGCTCGCTGCTCGCCGCGGCCGGACGGCTCGAGCGGGCGCTGGAGGCGCTCGACGCCGCCGTTGAGATCGTCGAGGCGCCGCTCCGCGCACGCGGCGAGGCCGGCGCGGAGCGGACGGCTGCGCTCGGCGCCACGTTGCGCACGCTCGGCGAGCAGGAGAGCGCGCTGCGCCGCGAGCTCGCTGCGGCGGCGGAAGGCGCGTCCGCTGCTGAGCGCGACCTGATGCGCCTCGGCGGCACGGCTGCCCCGTCGTCCGAGGGCGGAGAAGCGGGCACGCTGCGGGTGGAGGCGCGCACGCTCGTCGCCTCCGCTGACACGGCGAGCGCGGAAGCCGTCGAGGCGGGCGCGCGGGCGCGCGACGCCGAGGCTGCACGCGTCGACGCGGCGGTCCGAGCGGGACGCCGGCGCGCACGGCCGCATCAACTTGCACGCGTGCTCGCCGCGTCGGAGCGGCTCGACGAGACGCTCGCCGCCGCGGTCGAGGCGGCCGCGCGCTTCGAGGCTCCACTGCGCGCCCAGGTCGACGCAGGCGGCGCCCGCACGGGCGGCCTCGGCGAGGAGCTCAGGCGTCTCGGCGCCTCCGAGGTCGAGCTGCGCCAGGCGCTGACGCGCGCGTCGGAAGGCGCGTCCGCGATCGACGTCGAGATCGCTCGCGTCGAGGCGGAGGCCGCCGAGGCGCGCCGCCGGCTCGACCACGCGGGCACGGACGAGCGCGCGGAGGGCGACGACCGCGACGAGCTCCACGAGCGTGCAGAGCGGCTCGAGCGCCGCCGCGAGCAGCTCGGCCAGGTCAACCCGCTGGCGAAGGAGGAGCACGACGCGGAGAAGCTGCGCCTCGACGAGCTCGCGACGCAGCGCGTCGACCTCGAGGCAAGCCTCGCCGAGCTCGAGAAGCTGAGCGCCGAGCTGAAGGAGACCGTCGAGCGCCGCTTCGAGGAGACGTTCGACGCGGTACAGACGCACTTCCACGAGGTCGCGGGCACGCTGTTCCCCGGCGGCGAGGGGCGCCTCCAGCTCACCGAGCCGGAGGACGACGAGAGCCAGCCCGGCATCGAGGTCGAGCTGCGGCCGGCGGGCAAGAAGGTGCAGCGGCTGTCGCTGCTCTCCGGCGGCGAGAAGGCGCTCGGCGCCATCTCCTTCCTCTTCGCGCTGTTCCTCGCGCGGCCGTGCCCGTTCTACGTGCTCGACGAGGTCGAGGCCGCGCTCGACGACACGAACATCGGTCGCTTCGTCGACCTGCTGCGCACGTACTCCGACCGCGCCCAGTTCGTCGTCATCACCCATCAGAAGCGGACGATGGAAGCCGCCGACGTGCTGTACGGCGTCACGATGGGCGGAGACGGCGTCTCGCAGGTCGTCTCGCGGAAGCTGCCGCGCGAAGAGGCGCAGGCAGTCAGCGCGGCCTAGTAGAGGCTTGATGTGAATCAGCCGCACGCACGGATGGTGTGCCAGACGCGGCGCGCTTCGCCCGGATCCGGCTTGCACGTAGAACCACTATGCCCTGCGCCGGATCCGGCCGAATCGCTTGGTCTGGCCCATCCCCGCACGCACGCCCAATCCACATCAAACCTCTAGCTGGCGGCACGACCGCCGCGGGTGTACGGTCGCGGGCGATGGCGACCTTCGTCCTCGTTCACGGCGCGTGGGGCGGTGGTTGGGCCTGGGGCACGGTCGCCCCACTGCTCGAGTCGGCCGGCCATCGCGTCGACGCCCTCGACCTTCCCGGGCACGGCGACAGCCCGGCCCCGGTGAGCGAGATGACGCTCGACGCGTACGCGCGGCGGGTCGCCGATCAGGTGGAGGCGGCGGGCGAGCCTGTCGTGCTCGTCGGGCACAGCATGGGCGGCATGTCGGTCACGCAGGCCGCCGAGATCGTCCCGGAACGGATCGCGACGCTCGTGTACCTCACGGCCTTTCTGCCCGGCGACGGCCAGTCGCTCGTCCAGCTCGCCGCCGGCGATCCCGCGACGCTCGTCGGCCCGAACCTCGTCATCGACGAGGCGGCGGGCTCGTGCCTCATGAACGAGGACGTGGTGTGGAAAGCGTGCTTTGGCGAGTGCTCGGAGGAAGACGCGCGGTGGGCGGCGGCCCAGTTCGTGCCGGAGAGCCTCGCAGCGATGACGGCGCCGGTGCGGATCACCGAGGAGCGCGCGGGCGCGGTCCCGCGGGTCTACATCGAGTGCCTCCGCGACCGTGCGATCGGCATCGCCAAGCAGCGGCAGATGTGGGCGGATCGACCCTGCGCGCAGGTGATCACCCTCGACACCGACCATTCGCCGCTCATGTCGCGGCCGGAGGAGCTCGCAGAGCACTTGCTCGGTCTCGCCGCCGGGTAGCGCACCGTCGCGGGCGAGGGCGTGGCTATCGTCCGGCTCCGTGGCGAGAAGCTGGGCAGAGCTGCTGGGTGAGGCGAACGCTGCGCCCGAGCCGGAGGCGGAACGCGCCGGGCGCTTCGCGCGGCTGCGCGACTCGCTCTCGAAGTCGCGCCGCGCGTTGACCGAGCAGATCGCCGCCGCGGCGTTCGACCCGACCGACGACCTCGCCTGGGAGCGGCTCGAGGAGGCGCTGATCCAGGCCGACGTCGGCGTCACCGCGACCGCCGAGCTCGTCCGGCGGCTCGAGGCGCGCGGCGAGCTCGGCGACCTCGGGCAAGCGCTCGGTGAGGAAGCAGCGGCGCTGCTCGGCGATCCGGGCGTGCTGCACGTTCAGGCGCGGCCGAGCGTGATCCTCGTCGTCGGCGTCAACGGCACCGGCAAGACGACGACGATCGGCAAGCTCGCGTCGAAGCTCTCCGAGCACGGCCTCTCCGTCGTCGTCGCGGCGGCCGACACGTTCCGCGCCGCGGCGGAGGAGCAGCTTGAGATCTGGGCGCAGCGTGCCGGCGCGGACTTCGTCGGCTCCGCGCGCGGAGGCGATCCGGCCGCCGTCGCCTACGACGCGATCGAGGCGGCGCAGGCGCGCGGGCGCGACGTCGTGATCGTCGACACCGCCGGGCGCCTGCACACGCAGACGAACCTGATGGAGGAGCTCGCGAAGGTGCGCCGGGTCATCGCCGGCAAGCTCGAAGGCGCACCGCACGAGACGCTCCTCGTCGTCGACGCGACGACCGGGCAGAACGGCCTCCAGCAGGCGCGGCTCTTCGCCGAGACCGCCGGCGTGACGGGTGTCGCGCTCACGAAGCTCGACGGCTCGGCGAAGGGCGGCATCGCGATCCCGATCGCGTACGAGCTCGGCCTCCCGGTGAAGCTGATGGGTGTCGGCGAGCAGCTCGACGACCTACGGCCGTTCGACGCGCACGACTTCGCGCGCGCGCTCGTCGCGGGCTAGCTTTCAGTCCTGCCGCGTCAGCGTCACCCCGTACGCGAAGATCTGACCGGGATTCGTCACCTCGACGTCCGCCCAGTACTCGACGTTGATCCGGTACTTGCCCGTGCCGAGGCCCCTGCTCGCCTGCGCGAGCGCTTTGTCCAGCGCTGCGTCCCAACCGCCTGAGTGCGCTTGGGGGACTCCCGTGCGCGCAGCGCTCACCTTCACCTTCATGCTCTTCGGCATGTGCCCTCCTCCGTTGACGCGGTCCGTCGCCGGACGATATCGCGGCTCCTCACCCGCGCCTAGCGCGCGGTTGAGAGCTCGCCGACGACTCGGCGCGCCGCTGGGACGTTGCCCTTGCGCTCGTAGAGCTCGAGCGCCCGCCGTGCAACCTCGTCCGCGTCCGCGTTGCCGGCGGCCCGGAGCACCACGGCGAGGTCGCTGAGCGCGTCGCCGAGCAGGTTGGGCGACTCGGTCGCCTCGGCGAGTGTGACCGCCTCGCCGGCGAGAACGAGCGCGCTCGCCGGCGACTCCTCCGCGTCGAGCTTCGCGCGCACGCCACGCCAGAGCACCTGCGCGGCGACGTTGTCGGGAGCCGCGTTCTCCGACACCGCTTCGATGTGCTGCGCAGCCTCCTGCGGGCGGCCCTGTTCGTAGAGCACCTGCGCGAGCAGCGCCTCCTGGTACCCGTGCGCCCCGCTCGGCTCGAGGATGGCGAGCCCGCGCCGGAGCTCGCGCTCGGCGGCCACCGGGTCGCCGGCCAGGAGCTCCATCGGCCCGACGACCTGTGAGAGTCCGGCAGACGCGAGCTGGAGCCCGAGCTCCGCGTAGATCGACTCCGCCCGGTGTGCGAGCTCGCGCGCGGCGTCGAACGAGCTGCGCATCCCGAACAGCCCAACGAGCGAGGCCGCGATGTTGGCCTCCATGACGCCGCCGCTCTCGGCGTCGCTCAACATCAGCTCGCAGCGCGCGATCGCCGTGTCGGCCGGCGCAGGCCCGTAAAGCAGGCTCGCGCAGAGGATGTCGACGATGCGTGCCTCCTCGAAGCGCTCACCCGACGAACGCGCGTACCGAAGCGCCTGCTCGGCCGCGTCGGCGGCCATCCCGTAGCGCCCGGTGACCGTCTGGGCGTGCGCGATCCGTCGCCAGCCTCGACTCAGCCCCGCGTCGTCGCCCAGGCCCTCGAACACGCCGATCGCCTGCCCGGCCACGTGCAATAGCTCCTCCGAGCCGACGCGGCCCGAGATCAGGCTCCAGGTCGCCAGTTCGAGCCGCCCCGACCATTCCTCGCCCGAGGCGCCGAGCTCGGCCGCTGCCGTGATGTGACCCTCGAGCATCTTCGACGCCTCGTCGACGCTCCCCGTCAACCAGAGAGCGAGGCTCGCGCGGCGGAGCAGCTCGAGCCGCGCCGGGTCGTCTTCGGGCAGCAGCTCGCACGCGCGCAGGAGCAGGTTGGCCGCCGCCGGTGCGTCGTCGCGGGCGAAGGCTCGGCGCCCGGCCTCGCCGAGGAGCGCGCCGGCCTGCGCCGCGAGCGCGGCCACCGTCTCGTCCGCAAGCCCGAGCTCGACGCGGAAGCGGTACGCCTGTTCGAGGTGGTAGCCAACGAGATCGTCCTCGCCCTCGTGTACTTCGAGCCACGCCGCGAAGCGCTCGTGCAGCTCCGCGCGCACGCTCTTCGGGATTGCCGCGTACGCCGCGTCGCGGATGAGCGCATGCCGGAAGCGGAAGCCGTCGTCGCCGAGGAATGCCGAGCGCTCCGGGCGGACGAGCTCCTTGCGGACGAGTGACAGCAGCGCGGCGGAGACCTCCGCGCGATCCTCGGTCGGCGAGAGCTCCGTCACGGCGCCGCGCCAGAATTCTTTGCCGACGACGGCGGCGCGCTCGAGCACCGCGCGCTCGAGCGGCGGCAACCGGTCGAGGCGCGCCGCGAGCAGCGCCTGGATCGTCGGCGGGATCGCCGCCGCCTCGCCGGCCTCGGCGAGCATCGCGACCATCTGCTCGACGAAGAGCGGATTCCCTTCGGCGGCCTCGGCGATCTCGGTGCGCGCAGCCGGCGGAATCGGCCACTCCGCCGCGAGCTCGTCGAGCAGCGCCTCCGACTCGCGCTCGGTCAGCGGCTCCAGCGCGACCGCCTCGCCCCCCCAACGCGGCCGCTGGTCGAGCAGGTCGGGCCGCGCGAGGCAGAGGAGCAGGATCGGCGCGTCGCGGCTCCAGCCCGCGATGTACTCGAGCAGGTCGAGGAACGTCGGCTCCGCCCAGTGCACGTCTTCGAGGCACACGACAAGCGGGCGCACACGGGCGAGCGTCTCGAGCAGGCGTCGGATCGCCCAGAACGTCTCCTCGCTCGAGCTCGGCGCGCCGGCGGTACCCAGCGCGCCGCAGACGCGGTCGACGATCAGCGCACCGTCGGCCTCGGCGGCGACCGTCGCCATGATCGCCGCTTCGCCGCCGGCCGACCGGATGAGCTCTATCAGCGGCAGGAAGGTGATCCCGTCGCCGTAGGGGAGACACCGGGCGCTCAGCACGTCGGCTCGCCCGGCCAGCTGCGCGAGCAGCTCCGCTGCGAGTCGTGACTTACCGATCCCGGCCGTGCCGTAGACCGTGACGAGGCGGCACGCACGCTCGCGCTCCGCCGCCGCGAGCTCGTCGTGCAGGAAGGCGAGCTCCCGCGTGCGGCCGACGAGGGGCGCGTCGAGCCGGCGGGCAAACGGCGCGGCTCCCGGGATCGTCGCGAGCACCCGCCACGCCTCGACCGGGTCCTTCTTGCCCTTCGCCAGGACGGGGCCGGCCGGCTCGAGCTCGGTCGCGTTCGCGACGAGTCTTCGAGTGACGCCGCTGATCAGGATCTCGCCTGCGGCGGCGGCCTCTTCGAGGCGCTTCGCGGTATTGACGGCGTCGCCGGTGACGAGCGTCGCGCTTCCGTCGCCGGTGACGACCTCGCCACTGTTGACGCCGATCCGGATCTGCAGGCCGGCGTCGAGCTCGGCGTTCAGGGCGTCGAGCGCCTCGCGCATCTCGACGGCCGCACGGACTGCGCGCAGAGCGTCGTCTTCATGCACCTGCGGCACGCCGAAGACCGCCATCACGGCGTCGCCGATGAACTTCTCGACCTGACCGCCGTGGCGCTCGATCGGCGCGCGCATCGCGTCGTACCAGCGCCCGAGCAGGCTGCGCAGCGTCTCCGGATCGAGCCGCTCGCCGAGGGCGGTCGAGTCCGCGAGGTCGCAGAAGAGCACGGTGACGGTTTTTCGCACGGCGGCGGCTGCGGACGTCATGCCCACAGTGTGGCTCTATGAGACGAACGTGGCAAAGAAAGCCGCGTCTAGACTGGTGGGCCCGATGTTCGACACCCTTTCAGACAAGCTCCAGAGCGCCCTCGGCGACCTCCGCGGCCGCGGAACGCTCGACGAGGAGACCATCTCCCGCGCGATGCGCGAGGTGCGCCTCGCCCTGCTCGAGGCCGACGTCAACTTCGACGTCGTCAAGCAGTTCGTCGGCCAGGTCCGCGAGCGCGCGCTCGGTCAGGACGTCCAGAAGAGCCTGACCCCCGGGCAGCAGGTCGTGAAGATCGTGCACGAGGAGCTGACCACCCTCATGGGCTCCGGCTCCTCGAAACTCGCCTTCTCGCCGCGGCCGCCGACGACGATCCTGCTCGCCGGCCTCCAGGGCTCGGGCAAGACGACCGCCGCCGGCAAGCTCGCGCTGCTGCTGCAGAAGGACGGCAAGCGCCCCGCGCTCGTCGCCGCCGACCTGCAGCGGCCCGCCGCGATCGAGCAGCTGATCCAGCTCGGCGCGCAGATCGACGTGCCCGTCTACGCGGACGAGCGCGCCGACGCGGTGAAGGCCGTCCGCGACGGCATCGAGCGCGCGAAGGCCGACGGCCGCGACGTCGCGATCCTCGACACAGCCGGTCGCCTGCAGATCGACGAGCCGCTGATGGAGGAGCTCGCCGCGATCCGCCGTGAGGCGAAGCCGACGAACGTGCTGCTCGTGCTCGACGCCATGACCGGCCAGGAGGCGGTGAACGTTGCCCGGTCGTTCCAGGAGCGCATCGACTTCGACGGCGTTGTGCTGACGAAGCTCGACGGCGACGCACGCGGCGGCGCGGCGCTCTCGGTGAGGGCGATCACCGGCAAGCCGATCAAGCTCGCGTCGGTCGGCGAGCGCCTCGACGCGCTCGAGTGGTTCCACCCTGACCGGATGGCGTCTCGCATCCTCGGTATGGGCGACGTGCTCACGCTGATCGAGCGCGCCGAAGCCGCGGTCGAGGACGACGAGAAGGAAGAGCTCGAGCGCCGCATGATGCAGGGCGAGTTCAGCTTCGACGACTTTCTCTCCAGCTACAAGATGCTGCGCAAGATGGGGCCGCTTCAGGGCGTCCTGAAGCTGATCCCCGGCCCCGGCAAGCAGCTCGAGGGCCTCGACCAGGTGAACGAGAAGGAGCTCGGCCGCGTCGAGGCGATCATCCTCTCGATGACCCCTCACGAGCGGCGCGTGCCGCACGTGATCGACC
>DATCOE010000015.1:0-10647 GCA_036564885.1 Gaiellaceae bacterium
CGTGCCGAAGGTCGTCGGCGGCCTCACGCCCGCCTGCACGGAGCGCGCCGCAGAGCTCTACGGCAGCGCGATCGACACGGTGCATCGCGTCTCCACCCCCGAGGCGGCCGAGCTCACGAAGCTGCTCGAGAACATCTTCCGTTCGGTCAACATCGCGCTCGTCAACGAGCTCGCGATCCTCTGCGACCGGATGAACATCGACATCTGGGAAGTCGTCGATGCTGCTTCGACGAAGCCGTTCGGCTTCATGCGCTTCAGCCCCGGCCCCGGTCTCGGCGGCCACTGCATCCCGATCGATCCTTTCTATCTGACCTGGAAAGCACGCGAGTTCGGCTTCTACACGGAGTTCATCGAGCTCGCCGGCAAGGTCAACGAGGAGATGCCGTACTTCTGCCGCTCGCTCGTCTCGCAGGCGCTGAATCACGCGAAGGAGCGCTCGCTCAAGGGCTCGAAGGTGCTCGTGCTCGGCGTCGCGTACAAGCCGGACATCGGCGACATGCGCGAATCGCCGGCGCTGAAGCTCATCTCCCTGCTCCAGAACGCGGGCGCCGAGGTCTCGTATCACGACCCACACGTGCCGAGGTTCACGGAGCACGGGCTCGAGATGGAGTGCGTTCCGTACGAGCCGGCCGCGTACGACTGCGTCGTGATCGTCACCGATCACTCCGAGATCGACTACGACCGGCTCGTCGACGACGCCGAGCTCGTCGTCGACCTGCGCAACGCGACCGGCGCCAAGGGCGCCGCGTCGGACAAGGTCTTCAAGCTTTGAGCAAGGGCGCCCGCGTCGGCCTCGTCGGCCTCGGCTACTGGGGGCCGAACCTCGCCAGGAACTTCGACGAGCTCGGCGCCCTCGTGGCGCTCTGCGATCTCGACCCGGAGCTGCGCGACCGGTTCGCTGCGCGCTATCCGAACGTGACGGTGCACGCGGACTACGCGGAGCTGCTCGCGAATCCCGACGTCGACTCCGTTGTCGTCGCGACCCCGGTGCCGACGCACTATGCGCTCGCGAAGCAGGCGCTCGAGGCGGGCAAGCACGTCTTCGTCGAGAAGCCGCCGGCAATGCGCGCCTCCGAGATGGAGGAGCTCGTCGCGTTGGCCGAGGAGCGCGAGCTCGTGCTGATGCCGGGCCATCTCCTGCTCTACCACCCCGGCGTGCAGAAGGTGAAGCAGGTGATCGACGCGGGCGAGCTCGGCGAGATCTTCTGCATCTACGGAAACCGCCAGAACCTCGGCGTCATCCGCAAGGACGAGAACGCGCTGTGGTCGCTCGGCGTGCACGATCTCTCGGTGATCCTCTACCTGCTCGACGAGGAGCCCGAAGAGGTGTGGGCGCACGGCAACGCCTTCCTCACCCCGGGTGTCGAGGACGTCGTGTTTTGCTACCTCCGCTTCCCGTCGGGGCGGATCGCGCACATGCACCTGTCGTGGCTCGACCCGCACAAGATGCGACGGCTCACGGTGGTGGGCAAGGACAAGATGATCGTCTTCGACGACATGGCGCTCGAGCGGAAGGTGACGGTCTACGAGAAGGGCCCGTGGCAGCCCGCCGAGAACTACGGCGAGTGGCGTACGCGCACGGGCGACATCTTCAGCCCGCGCATCCCGAACGACGAGCCGCTGAGGCTCGAGTGCTCGCACTTCCTCGGTCTCGTCGCCGACGGCCCCGGTGATCACAAGGAGGCGCGCGACGGCCTCGCGGTCGTGCGCGCGCTCGAAGCGCTGCAGGCGACGCTCACCGGCGCACGGGTTTGACGGCCGACGCCCCGACCACACGGCTTGGCATGAGCCATCCCCAGACGCACCCGGCCAGGACGTCGACCATCTGATGCCGGCGGAGATCCATCCGACCGCGACGGTCTCGCGGTCGTCCGCGCGCTCGAGGCGCTGCAGGCGACGCTCACCGGCGCACGCGTTTGATGGCCGACCATCTGATGCCGGCGGAGATCCATCCGACCGCGACGGTCTATCCGGGCACGGTGCTCGGCGAGGGCGTGAAGGTGCTCGAAGGCGCGGTCGTCGGCAAGCAGCCGACCCTCTCGCCCCGCTCGACCGCAAAGCGCGAGCCGCTGCCGCCGGCGGAGCTCGGCGACGGCACGATCGTCTCGACGGGAGCGATCGTCTTCGCCGGCTCGCGCGTGGGCGCGCGCGTCATCCTCGGCGACCAATCGTGCGTGCGCGAGCGCGTGCTGGTGGGCGACGACGTCGTGCTCGGGCGCGGCTCGCTGATCGAGAACGACACGAGCGTGGGCGCGCGCACGAAGATTCAGGCAGACGCGTACATCACGGCGTACTCGACGCTCGAGGACGACGTGTTCATCGCGCCGTGCGTCGTCACGACGAACGACAACTTCATGGGACGCACGGAGCGTCGCCACGATTTGATCAAGGGCCCGACGATCCGTCGCGGCGCGCGGATCGGCGGCGGCGCGATTCTCTGCCCCGCCGTGGAGATCGGCGAGGAGGCGTTCGTCGGCGCGGGCGCGGTCGTGACGAAGGACGTCCCGCCGCGCATGCTCGTCGTCGGCAACCCGGCCCGCGTGCTGCGCGCCGTGAACGACGACGAGCTGCTCGAGAACCAATGAACGGGATCGAGCTCGCCCGTCGGCTCTGGGCTGACGCGGTCGAGCCGATCCTCTCGCGTCGGTTCCCGGACCTCGATGTGTCCGCGGCTCTGCTCGGATATGGCTCCGAGGTGCTCGGCTTCGACGACGAGGTTTCGCAGGACCACCATTGGGGCCCTCGGCTCTTGCTGTTCGTACGCGAGCACGCGCTCGCACGGTCGGACGAGATCCGCGGCACGCTCGCCGACGAGCTTCCGCTCGACGTGGCGGGCATCGCCACCAACTTCGGACCGCCCACGGCAGACGGCTCACGGATGCCGCTCGCCGTCGAGCGAGGGCCCGTTGACCACCGGGTCGAAGTTCACGGCGTCGCCGCGTTCATGCGCGCCGAGATCGGCTTCGACCCACTGCAGCCCATTACCGTCGAGGACTGGCTCCTGACGCCGACCCAGCAGTTCCTGCGGGTCAACGCGGGCGAGGTCTTCTCGGACGGCGTGGGCGAGCTCACCGCAGCGCGCGACGCCCTGCGCTGGTATCCGCATGACGTGTGGCTTCTCGCAATGGCCGGCGAGTGGAGGCGCGTTGCTCAACTCGAGCACCTCATGGGGCGCGCGGGCAGTCGAGGGGACGAGCTTGGGTCGCGCCTCATCGGCGCGAGGCTCGTCGAGGCGGTGATGCGGATCGGCTTTCTCCAGGCGCGGCGGTATGCGCCCTATCCGAAATGGTTCGGCGGTGCCTACGTGCAGCTTGAGCGGTCGGAACAGCCTTCTCTCGAAGCGGCGCTCGCCGCGTCGGACTGGCGCGAGCGCGAGCGCGTGCTCTGCGTGGGGTTGCGCGCCGCCGCCATCGCCCACAATGAGCTCGCCGTCACTCCGCCGGTCGATCCCGAGCCGCGTGCCTTCCACGGGCGGCCGTTTCAGGTCCTCGACGCCGACCGCTTCGTCGTTGCGCTGCGCGCGGCGATCGAGGATCCTTACTTGAGGGGAATCGAGCACGACGCCGGTGCAATTGACACGGTGTCGTCGAACGTCGACATTTTGACCCGCCCCCGGCTGTGGCGCTGCATGTCGTCGCTCTACCGGTAGCGGATCGACGTTCAGCCTCCCTACTGCCGTCGCGAGTGCGAGCGTGCGTAGATATATCTTGGACCTGGTTCGAACCAGGTCCGAGCGCTGGGGGTTTCGCCTTGTGAGCAGGCCCTTTGGGACAGGAGCTAAGGGTGTGCGGGCGTCGTTTTCGCGAACGTGAGCGTGTACGGCCCGGAGCCGGGGGAGGTGACCTTCACCTCGAGGTAGTACCAGCCGCGGCCGGGTGCCTTGAACGCCACATGCTGCGTGCTGCCCGGCCCGATCGACTGCGCGGCGCGAAGGGCCTGCGTCCGCAGGTCGTCGACGCGTCGCGTGCCGGGCTTCCAGAGCACGAGATCGACGCTCGCGCCCGGCCAGGCGCCCGTGAGGCTCGCCGTCACGCGCTCCCCGCCGGAGAGCGCGATGCGGTAGACGTCGACCTGGTCGTCGTAGTAGTCGAGCGTCGCCGTGAAGCTGTAGCGCTTGCCCCACAGCGTCCGGGCCTGCGTGCCTGCGTCGTCGTTCGTCTCGTACTGGTCGGGGGGCGGCAGCGGGCCGGCCAGCAATTCGATCGCCTTCGCGACGTCGAGGCGTCCCCAGCCGCTCTTCTCGTCACGGAGCAGGCCGCACCGGTTGCAGCCGTTGGCCGCGTTCACGTCGTCGGCGCTGTGCTCGAGCAGCGTCGCGACCTGGCCGTTCGTCAGGTCGGGGTTCACCGCGAAGAGCAGTGCCGCGGCGGCGGAGACCTGCGGCGCAGCGAACGACGTGCCCTCCGGGTTGCGGTACTCGTCGGAGCCGCAGTCGGAGTAGCCCTGGTCGAGGCACGTGGGCCGCAGCGCGGTTATCGCGGCGGGGAAGGTCGAGAAGATCCCCTGGCCGGGGGCGGAGAGATCGTTGTAGATCGCGTCCCGGTTCGAGAAGTCGGGGACGTTGCCCAAATGCGTCAGCGCGCTCACCCCAACGACGTGCGGCAGCGCCGCGGGGTAGCTCGCAAACGGCCACGGCTGGGAGAACGCCTCGTCGCCGTTTCCGACGGCCGCGACGAGTAGCGCTCCCTTCGCGTACGCGTACGCGACGGCGTTCGCCTCGATCGCCGAGTACGTGTCGCGGTTGGGGTGCAACGGGTCACGTACGCCGCCGAGGCTGAGGTTGATCACGCGCGCGCCCTGGTCGGCAGCCCAGCGAATCGCCGCCGCCTCCGCCTGCAGGGGGATGGTGCCGTCGGGCTTCACGACCTTCGCGATCAGCAGCTGCGACGTGTACGCGATGCCGACGATCCCCTGTGTGTCGAGGTTCGCCGCGATCTCGCCCGCGACGAACGTGCCGTGGCCTTCGGTGTCGAGGAGTGGGTTGCCGCCGACGAAGCTCCTCGCGTCGACGATGCGCCCGGCGAAGTCGGGGAGCGACGAGTCGATCCCGGAATCGACGATCGCGACCCGGACGGGCACGAGGTCCGGCGGCGGAGTCGCCCACGCGTCGAAGGCGTGATCGTCGGTGAGGTACCACTGCTTGGGCGCGAGTGGGTCGGCCGGCACGAACGCAGCCGCCGGAACCGCCGCGACGAGCGCGGCGACGACGAGCGCCGGTAGCAGGCGGCGCATCAGCGGGCCACGGTCAGCGGCGTCGTCGTCGCGGGCGCGTACCCGCGTCCGGGCGTCACGACGACGCGGTAGAGGCTTCCGGGCGGAAGCGTCACGGGCACGACGAACGTTCCGTCGGCGTTGACCGTGCTCTCTGCGGCAAGCGTCCACGTGAGGTCGGGATTCTGCAGCTGCACCTGTACGGGCGCGTCCGGGAGGAGCGGCGCCTCGTTGCCCTGCACCTGGTCGGCGGTGACCGCCGTGATGCGGACGAGCGGCGTGACCCGGATGTGCACGGAGCCCGCGGCGGCGACGGGCGTCGCCAGCCGGTAGTCGGTGGTGATCGTCGGCTTCGCCATCAGGCGCACCGATCCGTCCGGCGCGGGCACGACGGGCCCGACGGCCTGCCAGGGCGTGGCGGACGGGCGCTGCTCGAACGAGACGCCGGAGATGCCGCGGATGAGGCCGCTGAGCGAGACGCTCGAGCCGTAGACGACGGGCGTGCTCGGCGACGGAGGCGCGAGCGAGAGGATGCCGACGTCGAACCACGTCGAGCGAAGGCCGAGCGCGCCCCTCAACTTCGTGCCGGGGACGGGTTGGTCGAGCGTCTGGGCGAAGAGGTCGACCGTTGCCACGCGACCCGCAGCGTTGCGCGTCGTCTTGACGTCCGTGAGGGCCCCCGGCAGCTTCAGCGCCGAGACGACCGTCTTGCCGGTGACCGGCACCGGGCCCCAGTCGTGGTACGGCGAGATCGCGTCGTACGGGTCGGGCACGGACACGAGGTACGGAACCGCGGTGCCGTACCAGTCCGCCGCCGACTCCGTTTGGCCGCCGGACGTCGACGAGAAGTACGTCGTCGCGACCTTGCCGCCGTAGTAGAGCACCTGCCCTTTCGTCGCGTCGACCGCGGCGTCGCTCGCCGGGTCCTCGTGCGAGAGCCCGAGATACATCTGGCTCCGCGTGTCGCTGAAGACGTCGTACGGTGCGCCGACCTGACGCGTCGCCATCGCATACGAGCGCGCGGCCACCGCCTGCGCCTTCAACGCCTCGCTCGCCCACGCCGACGGCATCTCCGAGGGGACGACGCCGTACAGGTACTGCTCGAGCCCGACGATGTTGATCGCGCGGAGCTTCCCGTCGACGACGTCGACCTGGATCTTCCCGCGGTACGGCAGCTTCAGCGTCAACGGGGCGCCCGCCCCGGCGCGGAACGTCAGCGGCGGCGTCAGCGGCTGCGGCGTCGTCTGGTCGTCGACGGCGAGCATCAGGGTCGCACCGAACGCCACGGCTCCGGCCGCGAGCGTGTGCGTCTTGCCGAGCCCGTCGCGCACGCTGAATGGCACGTCGGACGAGAGCTTCAGGGTCTTCTTCTTATCGGCGAGCAGCACCCGCACACCCGAGACCGGCGCCTTGCCCACCGTCGTGCCGGGGTAGTAGTGCGAGAGGATCTGCTGGGCCGACCAGCCGTGCTGGGCGTAGCCGTAGGCGCCGTACTGGCTCATCCCGACACCGTGCCCCCAGCCGTGACCGGTGAAGACGAGCAGCGGCCCGGAGCCGGCCGGGGCCGCGAAGCAGGTGCCCGTGCACACCGATGCCCCGTTCGCGGCCGCGGCAGAGCCCACCGCAAGGGCTGCGGCGACGACGACGAGGGCGAGCGTGCGACGCATCATGAGTTCCGGCGGGGGCCGTCTCCACCGACCCCAGCGGAGAGCACCCAAGCTAGCAGAGTCCTTTTTCGGGTTCTGTGAGGGTTACGAATTCTGCGCGGAGCGCCGGTTCCATCCCGGGGGTGCTTGCTTGGGGAGCCGGGGCGGGAAGCTAGACGGCGGTGGAATCCGCGAGCCGGCCGGCGTACTGCCGCTCGTAGTACTCCCGGTATTCCCCGGACTTGATCGGCTCCCACCAGGCGCGGTTGTCGCGGTACCACTCGACCGTCTCACGCAGCCCGTCCTCGAAGCGCTGCTTTGGCGCCCAGCCGAGGCTGCGCAGCTTCGACGTGTCGAGCGAGTAGCGCCGGTCGTGGCCGGGACGGTCGGGGACGCTGCGGAGCAGCGAGCGGTCGGCGCCGGCGAGCTCGATGATCCATCCGGCGACGTCGATGTTCTCGTGCTCGTCGCCGCCGCCGACGTTGTAGATCGCGCCCGGCTCGCCCTCGTGCAGCACGAATTCGATGCCCGCGCAGTGGTCTTCGACGAAGAGCCAGTCCCGGATTTGCCGGCCGTCTCCGTAGAGGGGCAGCGGCTCGCCGTCGAGCGCATTCGTCGCGAAGAGCGGGATAAACTTCTCGGGGTACTGGTTCGGGCCGTAGGTGTTCGAGCCGCGCGTGATCGATGCGTTGACGTTGAACGTGCGCGCGTACGCAGGCACGAGCAGGTCGCCTGCGGACTTCGCCGCGCTGTAGGGGCTCGACGGATGCAGCGCGTCCGTCTCCTTCGACGAGCCGCCCGCTTCGAGGTCTCCGTACACCTCGTCCGTCGACACCTGCACCAGGCGGATGCCCGTCTCGCGCAGGTGCTCGAGCAGCACCTGCGTGCCGCGGAACTCCGTGCGGCCGAAGTCCTCGGCGCTCAGGATCGAGCGGTCGACGTGTGTCTCGGCCGCGAAGTTGACGATCGCCTCGCAGCCGGCGGTTGCGCGCGCGACGTCGTCCGGCTGCGCGATGTCGCCGTGGTGGAACTCGACGTCGCCGGGCAGGTTCGCGCGGTTGCCCGAGTAGGTCAGCTTGTCGAGCACGACGACCTCGTGGCCGCCGCGCAGCAGTCGCTTGACGAAGTGCGAGCCGATGAAGCCGGCGCCGCCGGTGACGAGGATCTTCACGCAGGCAAGCTTAGTGGGCGGCGGGGAGCAGGCGTGCGAGGGGCGCCGGCAGCCACCAGTTCCAGCCGCCGAGGAGCCGCATCGTGGCGGGCACGATCACCAGGCGAACGAGCGTGGCGTCGAGGAGGATCGCCACGGCCAGGCCGACGCCGAGCTCCTTGAGTGACCGCGCGCCCGCCACCGCGAAGGCCGCGAACACGGCGACCATTACGGCGGCCGCGCTCGTGATGATGCGCGCCGAGCCGACGAGCCCCTCTGCAACCGCGCGCTCGTTGTCGCCGTGCGCGAGCCAGCGCTCGCGGATGCGCGTCAGCAGAAAGACCTCGTAGTCCATCGAGAGGCCGAACGTCACCGCGAGCACAAGTGCGGGCACGATCGTGTCGACGTATCCCGGCGAGGCGTAGCCGGTCCAGTCGAGCCAGCCCCACTGGAACACGGCGACGAGCACGCCGTACGACGCGCCGACGCTCAGGAGGTTCATCAGCACGGCCTTCAGCGGCAACACGACGCTGCGCAGGAGCACGAGCAGCACGACGTAGCAGGCGGCGAGGATGAACAGGAGCATCTTCCAGAGGCCGCCGAAGATCGCGTGCTGCACGTCGAGGTCGAACACCGTCGAGCCTCCGACGATCGCGTCCGGGCCCGCGATGCGCTCGATGCGGTACACGACGTTCCGCGCGGGTTGCGACTCGGGCTGCGCCACGAGTCGGGCGTCGAGCAGCCAGCGCGTGCCGTCGGCACTACGGACCGGAGGGTCGACCTCCGTGACACCGGGCATCGCCGCGAGCCGCCGGGCGAGCGCGGTGGGTCGCGTCGAGGTGACGATGTGCACGGGCGATGCGAAGCCCGCCCCGACGAGCGCCTGCGCACGCTCGGTCGCGACGCGCACTTCCGCGTTGGCCGGCAGCTCGTCGAGGCCGCGGTTGAACGTCGTCATGGCGAGAAACGGGCTCGCGAGCGCGAGCATCACTCCCGCGCCGCCGAGGAGCGCCGCGACCGGCCGTCGCATCACGGCCTGCGCCCAGCGGGTCCAGAGCGCATCGCTCCCCTCCTCGCCCGTCCGCCAGGGCAGGCGCAGGCGGAACCGGTCAACCCGCGTTCCTACCGCTGCGAGCAGCGCAGGCAGGAGCGTCATGGATGCGAGCACCGAGATGCACACGACGACGATCGCGCCGACGGCCATCGAGCGCAGCGCGTTCACGTCGATCGCGAAGAGCGCTGCGAGCGAGATCGCAACCGTCGCACCGCTGAACACGACGGCTGTGCCCGAGCTCGCGAGCGCGCGCCGCAGCGCAGCTTCCTGCGTGGCTCCCTCGTGCAGCTCACGCCGGAAGCGGCTGACGATGAACAGCGAGTAGTCGACGGCGACTCCGATTCCGATCATCGACGCCATGTTCGTGACGTACACCGAGATCGCGAACGAGCGCGACAGCCAGTAGATGACGGCGCCGCTCAGGAAGACCGCGACCGCGCCGAGCACGACCGGGGCGACCGCCGCGACGACCGTGCCGAAGCCTGCGAGCAGGATGAGCAGGATGAGTGGAAAGCCGATCGACTCGCCGCGCTTGAGCTGCTGCTTCGAGACGGTCTGGAAGTTCGACCAGATCGCCGGCTCGCCGATGACGCGCGTCTGGACCCGCGGCGTCGTCTGCACGACCGCGTGCCGCAGCTTCGTCGCCTCGTCGATCGCTCCCGACGTGACGCCCTCGTAGGCGATGGGCAGGAAGGCCGCACGGCCGCCGTCGACGAACCGCGCCGTTCCGGGTCGCAGCGCCGGGTCGGCGTGGAGCACAGGTGCGGCCTCGAGCAGCCGCCGCTTGACGTCGGCGGCCGTCCGGCCGGTGACGAGCAGGGTGATGGCGGGAGGCGTCGCGCCGGGGAAGTCGTCGAGGACGTTGGCGAGCCTGATCGACTGGCTGCCCGGCACCTCCCAGCCGCCGCCCGAGAGATGGTCGCTCTGGTGGAGTGAGAACCAGCCTCCCGCGGCGAGCAGTACGAGCCATCCGGCCACGACCGCGCGCCTGTGCCTCGACACGGCCGTGGCGAGGTGGGCGAGCGCCGATTCGACCCCCGCGAGGTTGTCCGACTGCACCGGTCGAGCGTACCGCCGGAGCCGGTGTAGGCTCATCGCGTCGAGCGACGAGGAGGAAGTCATGGCGCAGGTAGAGAGCAAGAATCGGGCGACGTCGGACCCTGAGACCCGCAAGCAAGTATTGAAGGAGATCAAGGAGCGCGGAATCGAGGACGTCCTGCTCTGGTTCACGGACGTCGAGGGGCACCTGAAGAGCTTCTCGATCACGACGAGCGAGGTCGAGGGCGCGCTCGACGACGGCATGGGCTTCGACGGCTCCTCCGTCACCGGGTTCAACGCGATCGAGGAGTCGGACATGGTCGCGATCCCCGATCCTGCGACCTTCCGTGTCATGCCTGACGGCCAGACCGGCCGCCTGATCTGCGACATCGTGACGCCCGACGGCGAGCCGTTCGGCGGCGACCCGCGCCACGTGCTGCGCCTGGCGCTCGAGCGGATGCAGTCGATGGGCTTCGACACGTTCAACGTCGGGCCCGAGGCGGAGTACTTCCTCTTCAAGGACGACAAGGGCACGGAGACCCTCGACG
>DATCOE010000016.1:0-8573 GCA_036564885.1 Gaiellaceae bacterium
TGGTACGGCGTCATGCGCAACGACGTCTTCCCGGAGGAGTTCGCGACATTCCTGCTGGGAGACCCGCGGCTGCGCGAGCTCTTCCTGCGTCATCACGCCGACCTGCTCGAGCCGGACTTCTGGCAGGACTGCCAGCGCCGGGTCGACGCGGGCGAGATCGTCGACTTCTTTCCGTACCCGGAGTCCCTGCGGTTCTGCAATCGAGACTCGAGCGGCCGGCCGTAGTTCGCCGCGCCCACGATCCGCGTGCGCCCCGATATGTCGGTCGCCGCACGTGGAGAACGAACCTCCAACGAACGGAGGTGGGAGGTGGAGCGAACGAATCTCGCCGGCCGCGCAGGTCGTTGGAGTGCGGCCCACTGGAAGAAGGCGCTGTTTGGTTGGCTCGTGCTTGCGGCCGCCGCGACGGCGATCGGCAACGTCGCCGGTCACGTGCAGATGGCGGATTCGCAGTTCGCTTCGGGCGAGGCGGCGAAGGCGCTCCGCCTGCTCGAGCAGGGGGGCTTCAAGCAGCCGGCGTCCGAGAGCGTCCTGCTCCAGAGCCGCCGCTACACCGTCGACGACCCGATTTTCCTCTCCACCCTCGGAGCCGTCGTCCAGACGCTCTCCGGCCGGAAGGACATCGCCGACCTCCAGAACCCGCTGCTGAAAGTCGGCGGCGGCGGCCAGATCTCCCGTGACCGCCATTCCGTCCTCGTCCAGTTCGCGGTCCGCGGCAACCCCGATACGGCGAAGGACAGGGTGAAGCCCATCCTCGACGCAATCGCCGGAGTTCAGGTCGGCAACCCGAGCATCACCGTCCGCGAGGTCGGGACGGCGAGCGCGAACTACGAGATCGGCAAGCGCTTCAAGAAGGACTTCGCCAACGCCGAGCGGCTGACGATCCCGATCACCCTGGTCATCCTCCTGGCCGCCTTCGGCGCGCTCGTGGCCGCCGGGCTACCCGTGCTTCTGGCCTTCTCGGCGGTGCTGGCGTCGCTCGGCCTCTATGCGCTCGTCACGCACGCCTACGCCGGAGACTACGAGTCGACCTCGTCCGTGATCCTCCTGATCGGGATGGCCGTGGGCGTCGACTACTCGCTCTTCTACCTGCGCCGCGAGCGCGAGGAGCGGGCGGCCGGCCAGGAGCCGCGGTCCGCGCTGCTCCGCGCCGCCTCGACCTCGGGTCAGGCCGTGCTCATCAGCGGCGCGACCGTGCTGATCGCCATGGCCGGGATGTTCATTGCAGACAACAGGATCTTCACCTCCATGGCCCTCGGCACGATGTTCGTCGTCTTCTGCGCCGTGATCGGCTCGCTGACGGTGCTGCCGGCCGCGCTCAGCAAGCTCGGCGACCGGGTCGACCGCGGCCGCGTCCCGTTCCTCGGCCGCCGCAAGCGGGCAGCGGGCGACTCGCGGTTCTGGGCGTTCGTGCTCGACCGCGTCCTGCGCCGGCCCCTCATCGCACTGGTGCTGTTCAGCGCGCTTCTGCTGGCCGCGGCGTCGCCGGCGCTGCGTATGCACACGAAGCTGCCCAGCTTCACCGACATGCCGGCCGACCTCCCGATCGTGCAGACGTACAAGAACGTGATCGCCGCGTTCCCGGGGGCCCCCACCCCGGCCGACGTCGCCGTGCGCGCGCAGAACGTGCGCACCCCTGAGATCGCGGCCGCGATCCAGAACCTTCAACAGGCTGCGGTCGCCACGGGCCAGATGTTCGCGCCGACGCAGGTCACCATCAGCGCGGACAACACCGTCGCCGACGTGCAGATCCCACTCGCGGGCAACGGCGACGACGCCGCCTCGCTCGCTGCGTTGAGCACGCTGCGGAATCGGGTGATCCCCAGTACGCTCGGATCGGTCGCGGGGGTCGACTACGCCGTCGCGGGCGAGACCGCCGGCACCAAGGATTTCAACGAGCAGATGAAGTCGCGGATGCCGTTCGTGCTCGCATTCGTGCTCGGGCTGGCGTTCGTGCTCCTGCTCCTGACGTTCCGTTCCGTCGTGATCCCGCTCACCGCGATCATGCTCAACCTGCTCTCGGTCGGCGCAGCGTACGGCTTGCTCGTGCTCATCTTCCAGCACGACTGGGCGGAGGGCGTTCTCGGCTTCACCTCCAATCACGCGATCACCTCGTGGTTGCCGATGTTCCTCTTCGTCGTGCTGTTCGGGTTGTCGATGGACTACCACGTGTTCATCCTGAGCAGAATCAAGGAGCTGCACGACGGCGGCCACTCGACGGAGGAGGCGATCTCGCGCGGCATCCGCCGGACCGCGGGCACGGTCACGAGCGCAGCGATCATCATGGTCGCGGTCTTCGGGATCTTCGGAACGCTGAAGCTGATCATGATGAAGCAACTCGGCGTCGGGCTCGGCATCGCAGTGCTGATCGACGCGACGATCATCCGCGGTGTCCTGCTACCCGCAGCGATGAAGGTGCTCGGCGAGTGGAACTGGTACATGCCGCCCTGGCTCGAGTGGCTGCCGTCGCTCTCGCCGGAGCAGCGGGAACCGGGGCAAAGGCGGGAGAGGCTCGTGGCCGGGCACTAGAGGCTTGATGTGAATTGGCCGCACGCACGGCTGGTGTGCCAGACGCGGCGCGTTTCGCCCCGATCCGGCTTGCACGTAGGACCGCTATGCGCTACGCCGGATCCGACCGAACCGCTTGGTCTGGCCCATCCCCGCACGCACGTCTAATCCACATCAAGCCTCTAGCCGGCGCGACCTCCGCCGAACGAGGGCCTCCGTTGCGGTCCTGCTTCGCCGCCCGCTTGTAAGCGCTCTCAGCCCGGCTAGAGATCCCTACGGGAGCTGGCTGGGCTCGTTCGGGAATCCGGTGCAGGGTCACCGCGACCAACGGCGTCGGCACCGGCTCGGCCTCGTCGGCATCGAACACCGTCACGCTGGCCGACACGCAGGCGCCGAGTGCGCCCCTGGGCCTCACCGGCCGCTTCTCCAACGGTCTACTCGTCTTGAGCTGGCAGCCTTCAACGGACAACGTCGGCGTCGACCACTACGAGCTCTACCTGAACGGCAAACCGTTCCTGCGGATCGGCGCGCCACAGACGCAAGCGAGCTTCCACCCCTCCGAGTCAACCGGGCGGAGCGTCTACACCGTGCGCGCCTTCGACGCCGCCGGCAACCAGAGCGTCGTGCTCAGTCAAGTGGGGAGTCGGATCGGCACACCTGCTCCTGCTCGTAGGGCTCGTCGTCTTCGGGCTGGGCCCGTTGATCTGGCTCGCCAAGTCGGCGATCACGCCGACGGTGGACACGATCAGCCATCCCATCTCGCTGTTCCCCCGTGGCACATCTGCGCCCCGTCTACGACCCGGACAGCGCGCGCGTGCGCTCCTAAGACGAAGCCCTCTGACGGACTCGAACCGTCGACCCCCTCCTTCTGCGCACCCGTTCCACGTCCGAGGTTCAGCTACGAGAAGAGCGGGATGAGGTTCCGCCGCCCGGCGAGCTCGTCCATCGTCTCGTCCGACGGTCGCGACTCGTAGCGGCTCGCGGCGTCGAGCACCTTCGGCAGCAGCGCCACGTCGCCGACGGTGTTCAGGAAGACACCGGGCCGGCCCAGCACCCAGTGCACGGCGAGATCGATGTCGGCCTGCTCGCGCAGCGGCTCGTACCAGGTGGCGGCCGTCTGCTCGCGGCCGTCCCACGGAGCCAGCGTGATGCTCTTGATCGTCTGGACGGCGACGCCGCGCTCGGCGCAAACGGCGGCGAGCGCCTCGAAGTCGGAGGCGTAGCGCTCGTCGCGCATCTGGACGTAGCTGTAGGGGAGGAGCACCGAGTCGAAGGGGAAGCGCTCGAGGCTGCGGCGGTGCATCTTCGCCACCGTCAGACCGTGGCCGGTGACGCCGATGAAGCGGATGAGGCCCTCGTCGCGCGCCTCGACGGCCGCTTCGAGCGCACCGCCTTCGCGCAACGCGGTTTCCCACTCGATCACGTCGACGAGGTTGTGCAGCTGGAGCAGGTCGACGCGATCGACGCCGAGGCGGTCGAGGGAGCGGCGAATCTCCTCGCGCGCGCCGGCGCGGTCGCGCTGCCCGGTCTTCGTCGCGAGGAAGAAACGGTCGCGGTGCTGCGCGAGCCACGGCGCAAGCCTCAGCTCCGCGTCGCCGTATGACGCAGCGACGTCGATGTGGTTGATGCCGTGCTCGAGCAGCAGCTCGAGGGTTGGGTCCGCCTCAGCCTGCGTGAGGGAGCCGAGTGACGCGGCGCCGAAGAGCGTGCGCGTGCTCTCGTGACCGGTGCTTCCGAACGGTGCTTTCACGATCACGTCGTGAGCCTAGCTCTCCGGCGTAGGATCGTGCGCGCGTGGCGCATGACCTGATCGCCGTCGGTGACGTGATGCTCGATGGGGCGCTGCCGGCGCCCGTCGCAGGCGGTCGCGTCCACGGCCGCATCGAGCTGCGCGCGGGCGGGTCCGCCGCCAACGCGGCCCTCGCAGCCGCGCGCCTCGGGGCACACGCCGCGGTCATCGGGCGTGTCGGCGCGGACGCCGCGGGCCGGTTGGTCGCGGACACGCTCGCGGCGGCCGGCGTCGAGCCGTTCCTCGCGCGCGACCCAGAGGCGCGCACGGGCTGCGTCGTCGTCGTGGGCGGCACGTCGGTCGTCGCCGATCCGGGCGCCAGTGTCCGGCTTGCGCCGCATGATCTCCCGGCGACCCTCGAGGCGCGCGCCGTCCTGGTCTCGGGCTACTCGCTCTTTCAGCCGGGGCCCGAGGCCGCTGCGCGGGCGGCGCTCGAGCGCGCGCGCACGGACTGGCTCGCCGTCGACGCGGGGTCGGCGCGCCTCGTCGCGGCATTCGGCGTCGATCGCTTCCTGGAGGCGACGGCGATGGCCGGCGTCCTGCTTGCGAACGCCGAGGAGGCCCGGACGCTGACCGGGCTCGACGCGGATGACGCCGCACGGGCGCTGGCGAAGCGGTATCGAATTGTCTGCGTCAAGCTCGGTCGTGCCGGCGCCGTCGCCGCGACCGGGGGCGACGTCGTGCGGGCGGAGGTGCAACCTGTCGATCGAGCCGACACACTCGGCGCAGGCGACGCGTTCGCCGGCGGGTTCCTCTTCTCCCTTTCGCGTGGAGTGGATCTCGCCGTGGCGCTCCGCGCCGGCTGCGACGCGGCGACGGCCGCGCTGCTTGGCAAGGACCAAGCAACGCCGTAACGGCAGAGGTCTCTCTTCGACATGTTCTACTGTGCGTGCCGTGCGCGTGTTGGTTGTTGGGGCGGCCGGCATGCTCGGTCGCAAGCTCGCAGAGAGGCTGGTGCGCGACGGGGTCGTGGCCGGCGCGCGCGTCTCGCGCGTGTCGCTCGTGGACGTTGTCGAGCCGGCGTGCCCGGACGGTGCGGCTTTTCCCGTCGAGGCGGTCGTCGCCGACGTCGCAGAGGCCGGCGTCGCCGCCGACTTGGTGTCGAGCCGCCCCGACGCCGTCTTCCACCTTGCCGCGGTCCTTTCAGGAGAGGCCGAGGTGGACCTCGAGAAGGGCTATCACGTCAACCTCGACGGAACGCGGCTCCTGCTCGACTCCGTTCGCCGGGTGGGCTCGGGGTACCGGCCGCGCGTCGTCTTCGCTTCGTCGATCGCCGTGTTCGGGGCGCCGTTCCCGGAGGTGATCGGGGACGACTACTGCACGACGCCGCTGACGAGCTACGGAACGCAGAAGGCGATGTGCGAGTTGTTGCTCTCGGACTACAGCAGGCGCGGGTTCCTCGACGGCGTGGCGGTGCGCCTGCCGACGATCTGCGTGCGGCCGGGCCGGCCGAACCGGGCCGCGTCGGGCTTCTTCTCGGGCATCATCCGTGAGCCGCTGAATGGCCAGGACGCCGTGTTGCCGGTGCCCGAGGATGTGCGTCACTGGTTCGCGTCGCCGCGCGCGGCGGTCCACTTCCTCCTCCACGCGGTGGCGATCGAGAGCGCGGCGCTCGGCGACCGGCGGTGTTTGACGATGCCCGGTGTCTCGGAAACCGTGGCCGGGCAGATCGCTGCACTGCGGAGCGTCGCCGGCGACGAGGCCGTCGGGCGCATCCGGCGCGAGCCCGACGAGGCGATCATGCGGATCGTCGCGGGCTGGCCGGGCAACTTCGATGCCCGACGCGCACTCGAGCTCGGATTCCGGGCGGACGCCGACTTCGAGGAGATCGTCCGCGTCTACGTCGAGGATGAGCTCGGCGGACGGATCGGGATGGTGGGCTCGTGACCGGGATCGCGCTGGTCACGGGCGCGGGAAGCGGCATCGGCCGAGCCTCGGCGGTCGCCCTGGCGGGCGCGGGCTTCACGGTCGTGCTCGCCGGCCGGCGTCCGGAACCACTGGAGGCGGCGGCGGCTGAGGCGGGCCGCGACGCCGTGGCAGTCACCTGCGACGTCCGCGATCCCGGATCGGTCGCGGCGCTCTTCGCCGGGACGGACGAGCGGTTCGGACGCCTTGACCTGCTGTTCAACAACGCCGGGGTCGGCGCGCCCCCGGTGCCGCTCGAGGACCTGACGCTCGAGCAATGGCGATCCGTGATCGAAACCAATGTCACGGGCGCGTTCCTGTGCACGCAGGAGGCTTTCCGCCTTATGAAGCGCCAGTCGCCCCGCGGTGGGCGGATTATCAACAACGGCTCGATCTCGGCGAGCGTCCCCCGTCCGCTCTCCGCTGCCTACACGGTCGCGAAGCACGCCGTCACTGGGCTAACGCGATCGGCGTCCCTTGACGGACGCGCATACGACATCGCCTGCGGCCAGATCGACATTGGTAACGCCGCCACCGAGCTGACGGAGCCGATGCGCACCACCGGCGTCCTCCAGGCGGACGGAACGATCGAACGCGAGCCGACGATCGACACGGCCGTCGTTGCGCGGGCGGTGGTGTACATGGCGACGCTGCCGCTCGACGCGAACGTGCAGTTCATGACGGTGATGGCGACGAAGATGCCGTTCATCGGACGCGGTTGACTCGCGATCGAGGAGGATGACGCCTATGGAGCCCGTGGACGACTTTCTTCGCGACCGCCGCATCGCGTCTCTTGCGACGGAGGAGCCTGACGGCTCGGCGTATCTCACCGCTGTCTGGTTCTTGTACGAGGACGGTGTCGTGTATGTCGGGACCTCGGGATCGTCACGCAAGGCGCGTAACGCCGCTGCGCGCCCGCGCGCCGCGGTCATGATCGACTCCCGTGGGCCTGGTCCGCAGCGAGGCGTCGCGGCTTCGGGTCCGGCGACGTTGCTGCGGGGCGCGCCGGCGCGGGTCATGAACGGCCGGATCCTCGAGCGCTATCTCACCCCGGCCGGAGTCGCCGCACCAGACGTGGGGCAGAGGATCGCCGCAAGCGACGACGTCACCATCCGGATCGAGGTCGGCACGTGGCGCACGTGGTTGACCTCCGAGGACTTCGACGGACGCCTGGAGGCGCCCGGCATGGCGCTCCCGCTGGAGAATTGAGCACGACCCGCGGCGGCAACCTGCAACGAAATCTAGGCGTCGTCGGCGCGCGCGCAGAGGTCAGGCATCGCCTGCGTCGTGTGCGAGCAGAGCGATCTGGACGCGGTTGTTGAGCTCGAGCTTTTCGAACACGCGCGAGACGTGGGCCTTGACCGTGGCGACGCTCATGTAGAGCTCGTGGCTGATCTCGGCATTGGACTTGCCGAGCCCGATCGCGACGGCGACCTCTCGCTCGCGTTCGGTGAGGCGATCGAGCTGCGCGCGGGCGTGGCGCTTGCGGTCGTCGCCCGCGCTGTCGGTTACGTGGCCGATCAGCCGGCGGGTGATCGTGGGCGAGAGCATCGGCTCGCCGGCGGCGACGGCCCGTACGGCGCGGACGATGTCGGCCGGCGGCGTGTCCTTGAGCAGGAATCCGCCGGCGCCGGCGCGCAGGGCGCGGAGGACGTAGTCGTCTGCTTCGAAGGAAGCGGACGGCTCCTGCGTATCGACCTTATCCGGCGATTGCCATCGCCTCGATCTCGATCTCGAGCTCGGACAGAGCGAGCGCTCTGACCTCGACGATGGTGTCCGCCGGGTAGGGCGGCGTGAACCACCGCTGCCGCAGTTCCACGATCTTTCCGAAATTCCCCATGTCGGTGAGGAAGATCGTGACCTTCACGACTCGGTCGAGGCTGGATCCCCCGGCCTCGAGCACCCGCGCGAGGTTGCGGAAGACCTGCTCGGCCTGCGCGTCGAAGTCGCCGACGCCGACGACGTTGCCGCGTTCGTCGAGCGCCGCCTGACCCGACACGATCACCAGGTCGCCGACTCGGAACCCCTGCGAGAGGAAGTAGGGCTCGAGCGGGTCCGGGTCGAGCCGGATCTGGTGCGCCTCTGTCACGGGCCGCTCCTTTCGTCCGGGGTCGCTCAGCCAGAGGCGCGTTCGGCCTTGACGGAGCCGGTGATACGCGTCGTTCGAAACCATTGCGACAGGTCGGGAGCCCAGACGATCGTGACGATCACGAGAAGGGCGCCGGTGATCAGGCTCGACACGTAGTCGGGAGAGCCGAGGATGGCGAGGATCTCCTGGAGGACGCTTAGGGATAGGACGCCTGCGGCGATGCCGATCGCGCCGCCCTTGCCACCTGACAGGCTTACTCCGCCGATGAGGGCGGCCGTTGCC
>DATCOE010000017.1:0-23115 GCA_036564885.1 Gaiellaceae bacterium
CGGCACGTTTCGCCCGGATCCGGCTTGCACGTAGGACCGCTATGCGCTACGCCGGATCCGACCGAACCGCTTGGTCTGGCCCATCCCCGCACGCACGTCTAATCCACATCAAGCCTCTAGCCGCCGGCGAGCTTCACGCGATGGCCCGTCGCCTCGAGCCGGGCGGCGACCTTCTCGCGGTGGTCGCCCTGAATCTCGACGGCGCCGTCCTTCACCGCGCCGCCGCTGCCGCAATGACGCTTGAGGTCGCTCGCGACGCCGGGCGCGTCCCTTGCGGCGAGCCCGCGCACGACGGTCACGATCTTCCCGCCGCGGCCACCCTTCTCGCGGAAGACCCGCACGACGCCGTCGTTCGGCAGCTGCGGGCCGGTGCGCACCGGCGACGCTCCCCGCTTCGGCGGAGCGCCTCTGCGATCGCCGCCGTCCGTGGAGTAGACGAGCCGGCTGTTCGACACGATGTGGATCCTAGTCGGCGACGAGCTCGGCCAGGCGCCCCTCCGTTCTGCGGACAGCTTCTACGCGAAGCGCAGAGCGCCGAGCTCGAGCAGCTCGTACACGAGGTCGAGCGCTTCGCGTCGGAGGCGCTTTGCATCCGTGTCGGAGAGCCTGAGGCGGCCGGCTGCCGCGTCGATCACGCCGCCGAGCCTCTCGCCGCCGTCGAGCGCTCCGACGATGTCGAGCAGCCGCGGCTGCGCCTGGACGCCGAGGTTCATCCCTTCGGCGATCTGCACGAGCGCGCTTGCCTCGGTGGGTCGCCCGGTCTTCGCGTCGAGCTCGCGCTCGAGGCGGACGATGCCGGCGAGCGACAGGCGCTCGTCGAGCAGTGCGCTCCGCTTTCCGAGCTCGGCGAGCCGCGCCCGCGCCTCGAATGCGCGCTTGATCTGGTTGCCCGCGTGATCGACCAGGTCGTCGTCGACGACGTCGACGCGGGAGGTATGCGAGTCTCCGGAGCGCCGGTGGAGCAGGATCGCGCCCTCGGTCACGAGCTCCACGCCGAGCTCGTCGAGATAGCTCGTCCAGGTGTCGAGTACCTGGCCGAAGGCCTCGTCCTTGCCGGCTTGATGGATGTTCCAGCGCACGGCGTGGTCGAGGGGGTTGAGTGCGTAGATCGGCAGGATCCAGGTGTCGCACTCGCTCCCGTCGGTCCATTCGAGCGGTCGCGCTTCCGAGTCGTCTTCGTCATCGGCGACCCAGCTGACGAGCAGCGTCGCGTAGCCGTCGTCGCTCAGGTGCCGGGCAGCTTCGCGAACGATCAGCTCGGAGAACTGATCTGCCTCGAGGCCGCCGTCGCGGTACGCCCAGCGGTTCTCGGGCGAGACGACGAACGGTGCATTGGAGGTGATGACGTCGAACGTCTCTCCCTCGACCGGCTCGAACAGGCTGCCGAGGCGGCACTCGATGTTCGTGAAGCCGTTGAGCGCCGCGTTCAGCTCCGCGAACGCGAGCGCGCGGGAATTGACGTCGGTCGCGACGACCTCGCGCGCGTGGCGCGCAGAGAGCATCGCCTGCACGCCGCTGCCCGTGCCGATGTCGAGCGCGCGCTCGATCGGCCCGCGAGGCGTCAGCGCGTCGCACAGCTTCGAGGTCGGCGTGTAGGCGGCGACGAAGTCGGGCGGATCCTTCTCGGCGTCCTCGCCGGGGAAGTCGTCGGAGGCCACGAACAGGTCGCCGACCGGGACGATGCGCCCGTGGAGGGAGACGTGGTCGCCCACGTCCGCCATGCCCGCCGCCTCGAGTGCCTCGACGGCAGCGCGTCCGAGCGCGTGCGTGACGTCGGGCGTCGGCACCGGCTGTTGGAGGAACAAGGTGCGGACGACGGTGCCGAGTCTTGAGTCCGGTAGCCGGCGCTCGCCGACCGGGACGTCGTCGCGCGTGATCGCATAGCCCTCTTCGCCGAGCAGGTCGATGACCGCGTCCTCGGTGTAGCCGACGCGTCGCAACGCGTCGCCGAGAGTCCTCGCCGCGGCTCTGTCCGGTATCGGATGCCAGCTCATTGCGACCGATCATGACGGCCGCGGCCGTCCTCGCGTTGACCTACCGACGTGTCAGGAGACGGGCGCGCACACGAAGAACTCGCGCACGGGCTTTCGCGATGGCCGCGCGCGCACGAACTGTGACGCACGTACCCGCCACGAGAGGCCGTCGTCGAACGAGATGATGTCGCCGATCTGCGGTGCGGCCTCCAGCTCCTTCTCGTCGACGTTCCAGCGTCCGTCGGCGAACTCGAGCTTGAATGAGAAGGGCCGGCGCAACCGGCCGTCGGGTCCGTAGGCCGCTGCGAGCGCCGCGGACGTCGTCGTCGTGTCGCGCAGCATCGAGGCGTAGGTCGCCATCTGCTCGATCGCCTGCTCGCGACGCGACCGCTGCTCCTCGTTCTCGAGCTCAGCAAGGCCCAGGCGCTTGTGCGCGAGTGCGTGATCGAGTTGATCGGCGTTCAGCCGAGACTGAGGGTCGCTCTTCACTAGCTCCTGCATCGGCACCCGTTGGAACGCCTGCTCTCCCTGAATCAAGGGATGCAAAAGCCGGGAAAATCCCTCCGCTTGTTCAAATCGTCGCTAGGGTCCCGGTAGTGGACGCTCCCCGGCGCAAGCTGTCGTTCGAGAACGGCGGCGACTTCATTCTCGAGACCCGCCGAGAGGTCGAGCTCTATCTGGCCCCCCGCCGGACCCGCCTGAGGGGGCACCTGCAGCTGTACCTGAAGACGGTGGTGGCGTTCGCCATCTGGGCGGCCTCGTGGGTGGCGATCGTGTTCGTCCGGCCGGGTGTCGCGCTCGGACTGCTCGCCCTCGCCGGGCTCGTGCTCGGGACGGTGCTGATCGGCTTCTGTGTCCAGCACGACGCGAATCACGGCGCGTACTTCAGCACGCGGCGCTTCAACCACCTGATGGGCTGGTCCGCCGATGCGATGCTCGGCTTCTCGAGCTACGCGTGGCGGGTGAAGCACAACGTCGCGCATCACACGTACACGAACGTCGACGGCTACGACGACGACATCAGCCAGACGCCGTTCGCGCGACTGATGCCGAGCCAGGCGCCGAAGCCGTGGTACCGGCTCCAGCACATCTACATCTGGCCGCTCTACAGCGTGATGGTGATCCGCTGGCAGACGGGCGCGGATATCGCAGCCCTGATCAGGCGCCGCATCGGCAAGAGCACCATGCGCATGCCGCGGCGCTGGGACCTCGCCGGGCTGCTGGCGGGCAAGGGGCTCTTCATCGCCTGGGCGATCGTCGCGCCGCTGCTCGTCTATCCGTGGTGGGTCGTCGCCGCCGGCTACGTAGGCTTCACGATGGCCACGAGCCTCGTCACCGCGACGACGTTCCAGCTGGCGCACTGCGTCGAGGAGGCCGACTTCACCTCCGCAGAGCAGCTCGAGGCGGAGAAGGAGAAGAGGATCTGGGCGGTGCACGAGGTCGAGACGACCGTCGACTTCTGCCCGCGCAACGCGTTTCTCACGTGGGTGCTCGGCGGGCTCAACTACCAGATCGAGCATCACCTGTTCCCCCGGGTTCCGCACACGCACTATCCGCGCATCGCGGAGATCGTGCGGCGTAACGCGTTGAAGCACGGCGTGCGCTACACCGCGCAGCCGTCGCTCTGGATCGCGCTCCGCTCGCACCACCGGCATCTGCGCCGGCTCGGCCGGCTCGGCGTGCCGGTCGAGATCGAGATGGGCTGAGCTACTACGCCCTGCGCTTAGCTCCGCCCACGCCCGCCGACGAGCGCGACGATCACGACGATGACCAGGATCAGGAACAGGAACTTGCTGATCACGATCCCGCCGGCGACGGCGAGGATCAGCAGGATGAGCACGATCAACCAGATGGGCGACATCGAGCGCCTCCTACGGTGTCGGGGACACGAGCGACGGCGAGCGCAGGCGTGATTCTTACCGCCGCGGACCTGGGCAAACCTGGCGACACACGCGCTACAACAGGCGGAGCAATGTCCGCCGCCGACGACCTCCGCGCGATCCGCCTGCCGCTGCTCGCGCTGCACAAGGCGGTGCTCGGCACGGAGCGTCGCACGATCGAGCGCGTCCACGGCGAGCTCAGCGGCGCGCAGTTCCTGCAGATCGTGTCCGACCCGCTCCGCTACGGGTGGCTCCAGCCGTTCTCGGCGCTGATCCTGGCGGTCGACGACACGCTGGACGTGAAGGACGACGACGAGAACGAGATCGCGACGCCGGAGGAGCTCTTCGAGCGTGCCCGCGAGCTCCTGCTGCCGCCGAAGGCCGACACGCCGTTCGGCCGGCGTTACCTCTCGCTCATGCAGAAGGAGCCGGAGCTCGTGCTGGCGCACGCCGGTGTGGCGAAGCTCCTGCGCTGAAGCACTACCGCGCCGGCGAGGCGACGAGGCGGCCGCGCGAGGCCCCCTGCGCACGCTCGGCGACGTCGGCGTGTGGTCTCCCGTCGCGTTAGGCCGCCCCGCGAGGCGCTTTCCGGCCAGCCTCGCAGCCCGATGCGACTTGTAAGCTCCGTTCGTGCAGCGCTTGACGATCAGAGACGTCGCCGAGCGTGCGGGAGTCTCGTTGGGCACCGTCTCGAACGTGCTCAACCGCCCGGAGCTCGTCGCGACGGAGACACGGCGGCGCGTCGAGGAGGCGATCGCGGCGGTCGGGTTCGTGCGCAACAGCGCGGCCCGTCAGCTTCGCGGGGCGCGGAGCCCCACCATCGGCCTCGTCGTCCTCGACGTCGACAACCCGTTCTTCACTGCGGTCGCGCGAGGCGTCGAGGACGCGGCGAGCGAGGCCGACCATCTGCTGATCCTGTGCAACTCCGCGAGCTCGCGCACCCGCGAGGATCGGCACTTGCGGATGCTCGAGGAGCAGCGCGTCGCGGGGATCCTGATGACTCCGGTGGGCAAGAATCCCTCGAAGCGGGTGCGCGAGATCCGCGAGAACGGCACCCCCGTCGTCCTGCTCGATCGGGCGGCCAAGGGAGGTCAGTGCAGCGTCGCCGTCGACGACGTGTACGGCGGTCGCTTGGCCGCTGAGCATCTCGCCGAGCGCGGCCATCGACGGGTAGCGCTCGTCAACGGGCCGCGGTCGATTCTCCAGTGCGCCGAGCGCCGGATCGGCTTCCTCCGCGGCCTTTCGGAGCGCGGGTTGTCGCTCGCTCCGGAGGACGACGTGGAGATGGCGGAGATGACGATCGGAGCCGGGGAGGAGGCTGCCGAGCGCTTGCTCGGACGCCGGCGGCCCCCGACGGCAGTCTTCTGCACGAACGACCTGCTGGCGATCGGCGTCGAGCACGCGACCCTCGGCCGTGGCCGAGACGTTCCCGACGACCTCGCGATCATCGGCTACGACGACGTCGATTTCGCAGCGATGTCCTTTGTGCCGCTGACGTCGGTGCGGCAGCCAACCTACGAGCTCGGCTATCGCGCCGCGAAGCTGCTGCTCGACGAAGCGATGGGCAGGGCGCACCGACACGAGCAGGTCGTCTTCCAGCCGGAGCTCGTCGAACGGGCGTCCACGGCGGCGCCGACGAACGGCTCCGCGGCTCTGCATCGCACCGCTGCTCGGCCTTCACGAGTCAAGTCCTCGCACTAGGTCTCCGCTCATTGACAAGACGATGGCGAATCGGCATGCTCCCGATTGAAACGCTTCAACAACGCGGCGATGACGGGAGGGTTGTGGCAATGAAACGACGAGGTTTCACGGCCTTGGCGATGTGCGGCGCCGCCATTGTGGCGAGCTTGCTGGTGGCGAGCGCGATGGGCGCCGGCACGAAGAAGCCGGCGGCGCACGTGGAGATGCTGGGAGTCCAGGCGTCGAACATCAGCACCTGGAACCAGGTGCTCACGGCGATGTCGAAGCAATACGCGAAGATCGTGCCTGGCTCCACGTTCAAGTACACCTACACCCCGCAGGCTCAGCTCAACCAGAAGATCCAACTCCTCGCTGGACAGAACGCGCTGCCCCTGCTCTACAACACGCCGGCGCTCGACACGCTGACTCAGATGAACAAAGCCGGGCAGGTCGTCGACGTCGCCAAGGAGTTCAAGAAGCTCGGCGTCACCAACGAACTCGTTCCCGCAGCCGCCGCGATCCTCAAGAAGATCGACGGGGGCAAGATCCTGTCGCTGCCCTTCGAGTTCAACATCGAGGGCGTTTGGTACAACAAGAAGCTCTTCGCCGACAACGGCGTCGCCGTTCCGAAGACGTGGGACCAGTTCGTCGCGGCGGCCGCGAAGCTCAAGGCCGCAGGCGTGCAGCCGTTCGCGGCATCGGGTATCCAGGGATGGCCGATCACGCGCCTGGTCGGTAACTACCTGTTCAGCAACCTCGGCTCAAACGCGATGGAGAACATCCAGTCGGGGAAGGCGAAGCTGACGGATCCGCAGTACGTCGCAGCCGCGCAGGCGGTTGCCGACCTCGGGTCCAAGGGGTACTTCGGCGACGGCGTCACCTCGCTCGACTACACGCCCGCAGAGCAGCTCTTCCTGCAGGGCAAGGCGGCGATGTTCTACATGGGCAGCTGGATCCTCGCCGAGCTCAACGACCCGAAGCAGAACCAGATCGGGCTTGCGGACGTCGGCTTCTTCCCGTTCCCGAAAGTCGCAGGCGGCAAGGGCCCGGCGACGCTCGTTCCGATGAACGCCGGCCAGACGACGTCGATCAGCCCGAAGAAGCTCAACGCGGGGAACGAGGGGTGGCTCAAGTACTACGCCCAGCACTACGGCGACCTCGCGATGAAGCTCAAGGGCCAGATCAGCGGCTTCAAGGTGCACAACACGCCGAAGAATCTCTCGTCGGCGACGAACCTGGTGATCAAGCAGCTTGCAGCGGCAAAGGACCCGGTGCTCTGGTTCGAGGCGCTGTTCAGCGCGAAGGCGACGACCGTGGCCCAGCAGGATGCTGCGCCGCTCGCCACCGGACAGATGTCGGCGCAGCAGTTCATGGCTGCCGTCCAACAGGCGATCAGCGGTTAGGTTCCTCCTGAGAGAGGGCCCGGGTTCCTGCATCACGGGCGCCCGGGCCCTTTCGCTTCGACGGGAACCGAGGTAACACCGACATGGACGTAATCCTCCGAGACCGACGGGCGATCCTCGTCTTCGTTGGCCCGGCGCTGCTCGCGTACACGCTGATCCTGCTCGGGCCGATCCTCTGGTCGATCGCGTACACGTTCTTCACCGGGAACGTGATCACGGGTTTCACGTACGTCGGACTCCACAACTTCAGCACATTGATCCACGACCAGGCGTTCTGGGATGCGTTGAAGTTCACGCTCAAGTACGCCGTGCTCGTGACCGTCCTTCAGGTGGCGCTTGGTCTGCTGCTCGCCCTGACGTTCGTCTTCTACTTGCGGCGGTCCTCGGCACTCGTTCGCACGCTCGTGTTCTTCCCGGTCGTGCTTCCGACCGTTGCCATCGCGCAGATGTTCGTGAAGGTCTTTGCGATCGCGCCGCAGTACGGCCTCGTCAACTCGGCTCTGCACGCGTTCGGCATGAACGGTTCGATCCAGGACTGGCTCGGCACCGGGAGTGGCGCGTTCATGGTGCTCGTGATCATGGACGTGTGGCGCTCGATGGGCTTCTACGCGGTGCTCCTGTATGCGGGACTCATCGACGTGCCCGAGGACATGATCGAGTCCGCGCGCCTCGACGGCGCCTCCGGATTCAGGCTCGTTCGCCACATCGTGCTGCCGCTGCTCGGACCGGTGCTCTTCTCGGCGCTGATCTTCAGCATCAACGGCACCCTCAAAGTCTTCGACACCGTCCTCGCGCTCACGCACGGCGGACCGGGGCAGGCGACGACTCCCCTGACCGTCTACTTCTTCAACACCGCCTTCTCCTACGGGCAGTACGGCTACGCCAGCACGGTCGCGACTGCGCTGTCGATTCTCTGCCTGCTGGTAACCGTCGCGCTCTTCGGCTTCGCGCGCAAGGACCGGACGGCATGAGCGACGCTCACGTCGAACGCTCGGGCCGCCCTCTCGCGCCTGCGGCGCTGTGGCGCCCGTCGCGCCGGGGACTCTTTCGTCTGTTCATGGTGCTCGCTGTCGGCCTGCTGCTTGTGATCGAGATCTACCCGCTCCTCTGGATCGTGCTCCAGTCGTTCAAGACGGAGGGGGAGTTCACGCTGAGCTCCGTCTGGGCGTTGCCGCACGGCTTGTACCTTCACAACTGGTCGGACGCCTGGACGACAGGGAACATCCAGACCTACGTCAAGAACAGTGCGCTTGCGACGTTTCCGTCGCTCTTCTTCATCATCGCGCTGAGCCTCTGCGCAGCCTTCGGGCTCGAAGTGATGAAGTGGCGCGGAAGGAACGGCGTTCTCTTCCTCTTCATCGGCGGGATCCTGGTCCCGGTGCAAATGGTGCTGCTGCCGATGTTCACGATCTACTTCCACCTTCACCTGCTCGACTCGCGCTGGGGGTTGATCATCGCGTACACCGCATTCGGCCTGCCGCTCGGTGTCTTCTTGATGGCGAGCTACTTCCGTGCGGTCCCGCGCGAGCTCCTCGAGGCCGCGACGCTGGACGGAGCAAGCATCTACCGGTCGTTCTTCTCCATCGCGCTGCCGATGGTCTCGAACGCGATCTTCACCGTCGCGCTCGTGCAGTTCTTCTTCATCTGGAACGACCTGTTGTTGTCGCTGACGTTCATCAGCAGCGACGGCAAGCGCACGATCCAGACCGGCCTGCTCAACTTCACGGGCCAGTACGGGCAGATCGAGCTCGGCCCGACGTTTGCGGCTGTGACGATGACGGTGCTGCCCACACTCGTGCTGTACCTGTTCCTCAACCAGCGGGTGATGAAGGGCCTCACCGGCGGCGCGCTCAAGGGCTAGGCGGAAAGGACACGATGGCTTCAGTCAAGTACGACGGCGCGACGCGGATCTACTCGAAGGCGGACAAGCCGGCGGTTGAGGCGCTCGACCTCGTCGTCGAGGACGGCGAGTTCCTCGTCCTCGTCGGTCCATCCGGCTGTGGAAAGTCGACGAGCCTGCGCATGGTCGCGGGACTCGAGAGCGTCGACGACGGCGTGATCTTCATCGGCGATCGCGACGTCACGCACGTCCCGCCGAAAGAGCGAGACGTGGCGATGGTGTTCCAGAACTACGCGCTCTATCCGCACATGACCGTCGCAGAGAACATGAGCTTTGCGCTGAAGATGGCGCGCATGCCCAAGCACGAGGCGCACGAGCGGGTCCTCGAGGCGGCGAAGATCCTCGACCTCGAGGACTATCTCGAGCGGAAGCCCCGCGCGCTGTCCGGTGGTCAGCGACAGCGCGTTGCGATGGGGCGTGCGATCGTTCGCAAGCCCCAGGTGTTCCTCATGGACGAGCCGCTCAGCAACCTCGACGCGCAGCTCCGCGTACAGACCCGAACACAGATCGCCGCTCTCCAGCGCCGCCTTGGTGTCACCACGATCTACGTCACGCACGATCAGGTCGAGGCGATGACCATGGGCGATCGTGTGGCGGTGATGTTCGACGGAAAGCTCCAGCAGGTCGCCGCGCCGAATCAGCTCTACCAGCGGCCGGCAAACAAGGTCGTCGCACGGTTCATCGGCTCGCCTGCGATGAATCTTCGTGAGGTGCCGGTCATCGACGGGGCGGCCGATCTCGAGGGCTACCGGATTCCGTTGCCGCGGGACATAGCCGCGGTCGGCGGTCGCCTCGTCGTCGGTTTCCGTCCTGATGCGGTCGACGTCGTCGACGACGGTGCCGAAGGGCTTGTCGTGACAGTGGAAGTAGTCGAGGAGCTGGGCGCCGACGCCTATCTGTTCGCGTCGCTTCACGCCGACGACGCTGTGGGCGAGATCGGTGACATCGTCGCCCGGATCGATCCGCGCCGTGTTCCGGCGAAGGGTACGCGCGTCACTCTCAGAATCCGGCCCGAAGAGCTTCATCTCTTCTCGCCGACGACGGGAGAGCGGTTGAATTGAACTCGGCTCGATCCTTCGCAGCAGTCGATCTGGGCGCCGAGACCGGCCGCATCGTCGTCGGTCGCCTCCGCTCTGCGCGCATCGAGCTGGAGATCGTCGGTCGGTTCGGGAACAACCCGGTCCGGCTACCCGACGGCCTTCACTGGAACATGCTCTCCGTGTTCTCGAGGACGCTCGACGGCCTTGCCGCCGCGGCCGCCTTGGGGAGGCTCGACGGGATCGGCGTCGACGCATGGGGCTGCGACTATGCGGCCCTCGACGATGCGGGCCGGGTGCTCGGGACTCCTTTCCATTACCGCGACGCCCGGACGAGCGCGATGGTCGAGCGTGCATATGACCGTGTCTCCTTCCGGGAGCTGTACGCCGTGACCGGCATCCAGTCGATGCCGATCAACACCTTGTTTCAGCTGCTCGCCGACCAGGGTTCGCCCATCGTCGATTCGATGCGACGTCTTGCGCTTGTGCCGGATCTGATCGCCCTGTGGTTGACGGGAGTGCTCGAGAACGAGATCACGGCAGCGTCGACAACGGGATTGCTCGACGCCCGCGCGGGAGCCTGGGCGAGACAGTTGGCGGTGCGGCTCGGCCTGCCGACTGCGCCGTTCGAAGGCACATTGACCGAGCCCGGCCGGCTGCTCGGCCCGGTGCTTACCGGGCACGACGGCCTCGCTGGCATCCCGGTGCGCACGGTTGCCGGGCACGACACGGCGTCTGCGTTCGCGGCCGTCCCGATCTCGTCGCCGAATGCGGCGATCATCTCGTCCGGCACGTGGTCACTCGTCGGGATGGAGCTTGCGGAGCCTCGACTCGGCGACGATGCTGCGGAGGCGAACCTCAGCAACGAACGCGGAGTGGACGGCACAACGAGACTTTTGCGAAACGTGATGGGTCTCTGGCTGCTTCAGGAATGCAGGCGACAGTGGTCCCACGCAGGGCAGCCTTCCGACTACGACGAGCTCACGCATCTCGCCGCTGCGGCCCGTCCGGATGTCCCTCTCTTCGATCCCGACGAGCCTGCCTTCCTCTCGCCGGGGGACGTTCCCGCGCGGATCGCGGCCGCCTGCCGTGCGTCCGGCCAGGAAGGGCCTCGCGACCGTGGCGAGACGGTTCGGTCGATCTTCATCTCGCTCGCCTGCAAGTACCGGTTCATTCTCGAGCTCCTCGAGAGGGTGAGCGGTCGTCGAGTAGAGGTGCTGCACGTCGTCGGCGGCGGCGCTCGGAACGAGCTCTTGTGCCAGCTCACCGCGGACATCACGGGCATCCCCGTCATCGCAGGTCCGGTCGAGGCGGCGGCGCTCGGCAACGTCTTGATCCAGGCTCGTGCGGCGGGCGAGCTCGCATCGCTTGCCGAGATGCGGGAGCTAGTCTCGCTGTCGTTCGACCCGCGCACCTACGTTCCGCTGGACATCGACGGGGGCGTTGCCGCGTACCAGCGCTTCCTCGAGCTTCTCTCTTCAACCCGTCGCGCGGCTGCGGCGCTCGCGTGACCCGACTAAGGAGGCTCCGGTGACCGATCTCTTGCGCCAGTACGACCAGCTTGCCCAGCGCCTGACGGACGCCGGCCGGGATGTGGAAGCGATCGAGCGTGTGCTGGAGACGCTCACGATCGAGACACCTTCGTGGGGCTTTGGCGACTCGGGCACGCGCTTCGCCACCTTCGCCCAGCCGGGTGGGCCGCGCAACGTATTCGAGCGGCTCGACGACGCGGCAGAGGTGCATCGCCTGACCGGCACGGCGCGCTCTGTCGCCCTGCACTTTCCCTGGGACGAGGTCGACGAGCCCGAGGCGCTCAATCGCCACGCAGAGGAGGTCGGGTTGCAGATCGGCGCCATCAATCCGAACCTGTTCCAGGATCCCGACTACAAGCTCGGCTCGCTCACGAATCCGGACGAACGCGTGCGGCGGAAGGCGATCGCGCACGTGCTCGACTGCATCGCGTTGGCAAAGGAGCTCGGCTCGGCCGCGCAATCGCTGTGGCTCGCCGACGGGACCAACTACCCCGGACAGGACGACCTTGTAGGTCGGCGCACACGCCTCGTGTCCGCACTACGTGAGATCTATGCGGCGCTCCCGGACGAACAGGAGCTGCTGATCGAGTACAAGCCGTTCGAGCCGGCGTTCTACGCGACCGACGTCGCCGACTGGGGATCGGCGTTGCTCCTCTGCCAGCAGCTCGGCGACCGTGCCCGCGTGCTCGTCGACCTCGGGCACCATCTGAACGGCACGAACGTCGAGCAGATCGTGGCGCTGCTCGGTGCGGAGGGCAGGCTCGGCGGCTTCCATCTGAACAACCGGAAGTACGCCGACGACGACCTCGTCGTGGGCTCGACGAATCCGTACGAGCTGTTCCTGATCTTCTGCGAGCTGGCGGCTACGACAGGCCCGTTGCCGCGGCTGACGATCGATCAGGCGCACAACATCGAGCCGAAGGTCGAGGCGATGGTGCTGAGCGTCGTCAACGTCCAGGAGGCGTATGCGAAGGCGCTGCTCGTCGATCGCGACGAGTTGCTTGCGGCGCAGAGGGCCGGCGACGTCCTCCACGGTCACGAGCTCCTCGCCGACGCGTTCGCCACCGACGTGCGGCCGCTCTGCGCGAAGATGCGCGTCGGCTTGGGAGCAGAGGAGAATCCGCTCGCAGCGCTCCGTGCTTCCGGTCGCGCGGCCCGCCTCGCCGCCGAGCGCGGAACGGACGGAAACGTCGTCGTGGGGTGGGGACGCTGAGCGCGACCACCGACCCGATGATCGCCGCCGTCGAGGATCGCTGGGCGGCGTCGAGCGATGTTCCCGCAGACCCGCTGGGACAGGTCCTCCTGGCGTCGCACCTGCTCGGCTCCGACCGCTCCGTCGCCAACTTCGGCGGGGGAAACACCTCCGCGAAAGGCACGGCGCTCGATCACGTCGGCCGGGAGGTCGCGACCATGTGGGTGAAGGGCTCCGGCAGCGACCTCGCAACCATGCGCAGGCAGGACTTCACCGCACTCCGACTCGAGGAGATCGAGGCGCTCTTCGCGCGCGACTCGATGAGCGACGAGGAGATGGTTGCGCACCTCGCCCGCTGTCAGCTCGATCCTGCCGCGCCGCGGTCCTCGATCGAGACGTTGCTGCACGCCTTCGTACCGGCGGCCCACGTCCACCACACACACCCCGATGGGATCAACGTCCTTGCGGGCACGCACGACGGGGAGCGGCTCGTCGCCGAGTGCTTTGGCGAGGAAGCGGCGTGGATCCCGTACCTCCGACCCGGATTTACGCTGGCGAAGCAGGTCGGCGCCGCCGTGCGCGAGCGACCGGAGCTTCGACTCGTCGTGCTGGCCAAGCACGGGCTCGTCGTCTGGGGCGACAGCGCCGAGGACGCGTATCGCGAGACGATCAGCGCGATCAATCGCGCAGTGAAGTACGTCAACAGCCGGCTTGTGGGACGGAAGCGCTTCGATGGCTCTGCGCCGGCCCTGGCCGACGCAGAGCGCGCGCGCGTTCTCCGTGCTGTGCTCCCGGCACTGCGCGGCGCGGTGTCGAGCGAGCGTGCGAAGGTGCTCGTGACAGACACCTCCGAGCCGGTGCGTGAGCTCGTCTCGTCGGCGGCCGCAGCCGAGATCCTGTCGATCGGCGCCGCCTGTCCCGACCATCTCGTGCACACGAAGCGCCTGCCGTTGTGGATCCCGTTCGATCCCGTGGCCGACGACGTCGACGTGCTGGTGGAGCGGATCCGGGCACGTGCCTCTGCCTATCGCGAGGACTATCGCGCGTACGTCGAGCGTCACGGTGACGAGCCGACCGTGCCCGCCGATCCCGACGCGCGCGTCGTGCTCATCCAGCACGTCGGCCTCGTCGCTGTGGGCGCCGGACCGCGGGCGGCGAGCCTTTCGCGCGATCTCTACCACCGCGCCATCGAGGTGATGGCGGGCGCGCACGCACTCGGCGGCTTCGTCTCGCTGACCGAGGCGGAGAGCTTCGCCGTCGAGTACTGGCCGCTCGAGCTCTACAAGCTGTCGCTGGCCCCGCCGCCGGGCGAGCTCCAGGGGAAGGTCGCACTCGTCACCGGAGCGGCCGGAGGGATCGGGAGCGCGGTGGTCGCCGCCCTTGGAGCCGCGGGTGCGTGCGTCGTCGGCTTCGACCTCGATCTCGACGGTGCGGCGGACGCGGTTGCGGAGCTAGGGGAGCGGAGCCTTGCGGTCGGCGGCGACGTCACCTCGGAGCGAGCGGTGGTGGACGCATTCGCGGCTGCTGTGGATGCGTTCGGTGGTATCGACATCCTCGTTTCGAACGCGGGGGTGGCTTCGAGCGCCGCGATCGAGGACACGACGCTCGCCGAGTGGAACCGCAACCAGTCGATCCTCGGGACCGGCTACTTCCTCGTTGCGCGTGCTGCGTTCTCCATCCTCCGCGCGCAGCAACGAGGCGGCTCGATCGTGTTCGTCGCGTCGAAGAACGCCCTCGTCGCCGGAAGAAACGCAGCGGCGTACTCTTCGGCGAAGGCGCTCGAGCTGCATCTTGGCCGATGTCTTGCCGAGGAGGGTGGCGCAGCGGGAATCCGCGTGAACACCGTCAATCCCGATGCGGTCTTGCAGGGCTCGCGTATCTGGAGCTCGAGCTGGCGCGAGGAGCGCGCCGCAGCGTATGGGATCGCGCCGGAAGAGCTCGAGGAGCACTACCGCAGGCGCACGACACTCGGCGTCAACATCGTGCCCGCAGACATCGCGCAGGCGGTGTTGCACTTCGCCTCGGCCGCCCGTTCGGGAAAAAGCACCGGGAACATCCTGAACGTCGACGGCGGGGTTCCCGCCGCCTATCCGCGTTAGAAGCTCGGGGCCGCGGCCGCGACGACCCAGCGGTGGGCGCCGGCTTCGACGTCGATCGCATCGGCTGCGCCCGGAAGGACGACGGTTGCGGTCGTTCCGGGCGGCACGATCGCGTGTACCTCGAGCGAGTCGCCCTCGATGCGCCATCCAGCTTCGGCCGGGCCGTAGGGCGTGACGTGGCGTGCCTTCGCGTGCGTGAGGCCTCCGCCGGGGAGGGGGCGGATGAGCTGGCGCCGGTATCCGGGTGCCGCCGGAGCGAGACCCGCGACGGAGCGGTGAAGCCAATCGACGACAGCACCGAGCGCGTAGTGGTTGAACGACGTCATGTCTCCGGGATTCACCGATCCGTCGGGGAGCATGCTGTCCCACCGCTCCCAGATCGTGGTCGCACCCATCGTCACCGGATAGAGCCATGACGGGCACTCGCGTTGCAGGAGCAACGCGTACGCGTCCTCCAGGTAACCGTTGTTCGCGAGGGCGTCGCACACGAGCGGCGTGCCGACGAAGCCGGTCCCGATCCGGTGTCCGTTCGCCCGCACGAGGTCCGCGAGACGTTGCGCCGCCCGCCGCCGCCCCTCGTCGTCGGCGAGCAGATCGAACTCGAGCGCAAGGCAGTACGCCGTTTGCGCGTCGGAGCTCAGGCGGCCGCTCGGCTCCACGTATGTCTGCCGAAATGCCGCTGCAACCTCCTCGGCCAGCGTCGTGTAGCGGCGTGCGTCGTCATCGTGGTCGAGCACCGACGCCGTCTGCGCAAGGAGTCGAGCCGAATGCGCGAAGTAGGCGGTCGCCACGAGATCGCGGTCGGTTTGCGCGCGGGCCGGGTAGTCGGGCGGCGCGGCGGGGTCGAGCCAGTCTCCGAACTGGAAGTCTCCCGTCCACCGTCGATCCTCTCCCGCCCGACCGGCAACGTAGTCGACCCAGGCGCGCATGCTTCCGTATTGATCCGCGAGGACGCCGGCATCGCCGTAGCGCTCGTAGAGCACCCACGGGACAACGACGGCCGCATCACCCCACGCCGCGGCGCCGCCGGCTACGAAGTCGCTCACGTCGAGCAGCGGCAGGATGTCGGGAACGACGTGCGGCACCGAGCCGGAAGGGGCCTGCTCGGCAGCGAGGTCGGCGAGCCACGAGCGGAGGAAGCCGTCGACGTCGTAGAGGAAGGCGGCGGCGGGGGCGAAGATCTGGATGTCGCCGGTCCAGCCGAGCCGCTCGTCGCGCTGTGGGCAATCTGTGGGCAGCGCGAGGAAGTTGCCGCGCATGCTCCAGACGGCGTTCTCGTGCAGACGCTCGAGGAAGGGCTCCGAGCACTCAAACCACCCGATGCGCTCCATGTCCGTATGGCAGACCACTGCGGTCACGTCCTCCGCGCGGACCGCGCCCGGCCAGTGCTCGAGCTCTGCGTAGCGGAATCCGTGGAAGGTGAAACGCGGCTCCCACGTCTCCGCGCCCCCGCCGCGCAGCGTGTAGCGGTCGGTCGCCGCGGCGTCGCGGAGTGGTCGCGTGCAGAGCTCCCCACCCTCCAGGACCTCGGCGTGACGGAGGGTGATCGTGTGCCCAGCCGGGCCGTCGACCGTCACTCGAAGACGTCCGACGATGTTCTGGCCGAAGTCGCAGACGGTCCGTCCCGACGGCGACGTGGTGATCTCGACGGGTGGGAGCTCCTCCGTGCGACGAACCGGCGGGCCGGTGGGCTCAGTGAGGAGCGTGAGATCGTGCTCGAGCTCGCGCACCGGCTGCCACGAGGCGTCGTCGAATCCGGCTTCTGCCCAGCCCGGTTGCTCGAGGCGCGCATCGTGCGTCTCGCCGTCGTAGAGGCTGTTCGAGCGGATCGCGCCGGTCGAGGCGCGCCAGCTCTCGTCGGTGACGACGACGTCGCTCGATCCATCGGCGTAGTCGATCTCGAGCTGGACGATCAATGCCAGATGTGCTCCGTAGATGTGCGTTCTCCCGCCGTGGAAGCCGAGCCGACCTCGGTACCAGCCGTCGCCGAGAATTGCGCCGACGGCATTCCGGCCTGAGCGGAGCGAGCCGGTTACGTCGAACGTCTGATAGAGGATCCGGTTGCCGTAGCTCGTCCAGCCCGGCGCGAGAATCTCGCTTCCGACCGGTGCACCGTTCACACGGAGCTCGTACACCCCGAGTGCCGTCGCCCTGAGCTTCGCCGACGCAACCGGGCCGCGCACGTCGAACTCGCGGCGCAGGAGTGGAGACGGATCGCCCGCTTCGTCGTCCCACGTGGGAGTGATAAATCGGGCAAGCCAAGCGCTATCGTTTAAACGTTTCAACACGACATCTCTATCCGAACCGACGTTGGTGGTCAAGCGATTCGCAGCCTCGTTCGGAAGGCACGTACGTCGTACCGCTTCCTGTCGACCGGCGGATGCCACGACGCGCTCGACCTGCCGTATGCGGAGATCGCTGGATGAACCGGGTGTAGCTGCGGCCGATGACGGCTGGCTCTGGCACTACAACCATCAACGACGAGGACACTCAGCCCTCGGCCACCAACCCCTGGTCAGCAGAACCAACCTGCTCGGGTCCTACAGCCAGACGAGGTCGGCCGAGCGGGCGGCGAGCTCGCGGTCGCGGTCGGTGATCCCGCCCTCGGAGTGCGTCGTCCAGCGCAGCGTGACCTTCTTGTAGGAGATGGCCACGTCGGGATGGTGGTTCTCCCGTTCTGCGAGCTCGGCGACGCGGTTCACGAAAGCGATCGCCTCGGGAAAAGAGGGCAGCTCGAAGGTACGCTCGAGGGCGCCTCCGACCTCCGGCCACTCCTCAGGGGTGCTCATACGAAGCAGTATGCGGGCATAGCAATCCGCCACGCTGCGTTGAATCGTAAGACGATACGTCACTCCGACGGAAACGAGGGCCTGTGAGCACCAGCCGATACTTGCTCGTCGGCGGCGGCATGACCGCCGACGCCGCAGCCGAGGGAATCCGCGCGCACGACGCCGACGGGACGATCACGCTCGTGGGCGCCGAGCCGCACCCGCCGTACAAGCGGCCCCCGCTCACCAAGGGGCTCTGGGCGGGCGGCGACGAGGCAAAGATCTGGCGCGGCACCGCCGACCGCGGCGTCGAGCTCGTGCTCGGCCGCCGGATCGTCGACCTCGATCTCGAGGCGCGCCGCGCGGTGGACGACAAAGGCGCCGAGTACACGTACGAGAAGCTGCTGCTCGCGACGGGCGGGCGTCCGCGCAAGCTCGCGGACGCGGACGACGACGTCGTCTACTTCCGCACGCTCGACGACTACCGGACGCTGCGCTCGCGGGCGGGCGACGGAACGAGCTTCGTGGTGGTCGGCGGCGGGTTCATCGGCTCGGAGATCGCCGCCGCGCTCACGAGCGCGGGCTCGCGTGTGACGATGGTCTTTCCCGACGCGGCGATCGCGTCGCGGCTGCTGCCTGCTTCGCTCGCGGAGTTCGTGACCGGCTACTACCGCGAGAAAGGCGTCGAAGTACTCACGGGTGAGACCGTCGCGTCGGTGCGGGACGGTCGCCTGACCACCGGCTCGGGGCGCGTGCTCGAGGCCGACGCCGTCGTCGCCGGGCTCGGGATCGAGCCGTCCACCGAGCTCGCGGCCGCTGCCGGGCTTCCCGTCGACAACGGCATCGTCGTGGACGAGTTCGGCCGCGTCGGCGGCCGCGACGACGTCTTCGCGGCGGGTGACGTCGCGAACTTCCCGCTGTCGGCGCTCGGCCGCAACACCCGCGTCGAGCACGAGGATCACGCCCTCACGCACGGCAAGACGGTTGGAGCGAACATGGCCGGCGCCGAGCAGCGCTACGACCACCTGCCGTCCTTCTACTCGGACCTGTTCGACCTCGGCTACGAGGCGGTCGGCGAGCTCGACTCACGGCTCGACACGATCGAGCGGTGGGACGAGCCGAACCGCAAGGGCGTCGTCGCCTACGTCGACGACGAGCGGCGGCCGCGCGGGTTCCTGCTCTGGAACACATGGGACAAGGTCGACCCTGCGCGCGACCTGATCCGCGCCGCGAAGCCGATCGACGAGGGCATGCTTGTCTAGCTCTAGCTCTAGCTCTAGCTCACTCGCGCGATCGCGCAAGGCGAGAGCCGGGACCGACGTCCTCTGCGAGCGCGTCTACCGGCCGCTGGCCCACCTCGTCGTGCTCGCGCTCCTGCCGCTTCGCGTGCCGCCGCCGGCCGTCGTGATCGCCGCCGGATTGACGGGCATCGCGGGCGCGGTCGAGCTCGCACGCGGACAGCTCGTCGTTGCGGCTCTGCTCATCCAGCTGAAGACCGTGCTCGACAACGCGGACGGCCAGCTCGCGCGGCTTTCCGGCCGCGTGACGCTGCTCGGCCGCTACCTCGACTCGGAGTGCGACCTCGTCGTCGACGCGGCCCTCTTCGCAGGGCTTGGCTGGTATGCGCATGCGCCCGTCGCTGCGCTCGTCGGCTTCGTCGCGCTGACGGCCGTGCTGAGCGTCAACTTCAACGTCGAGCGGCTCTACCGCGGCGCGGCCGTCTCCGTTCCGGAGGCGCAGGGGCTCACGGCGCTTCTCCAGCGCGTCTACGCGCTCGGCTACGGCTGGCAGGACAGGCTCGTCGAGCGCTTCATCGAGTCGCGGCTTCGTGGCACATCCGAGGAGGCCCGTGCGGCGTATCACGACCGTGTGACCGTCGGCGTGCTCGCGAACATGGGAATGACACCTCAGCTCGCCGCGTTCGGGGTGTGTATCGCCGTCGGACATCCACTCGTGTTCGTCTGGGTGCTCGCCGGAGAGCTCGTGCTCGTCGCACTGCTCGCCGTGCGGCGTGAGACGCTTCGCAACGGCGCCGTTCTTCAAAGCCAGCCAGGAGGAATCACGTGACCAACCGCTTCGTAGAGGCACAGGACGATGACTCGAACATCGTCGAGCTCCCGGCCCGCTGGGAGCACATCGCGCCCCGGCACATCACGGCCCCGGAGCTCGAGCGCTTCGAGCAGCAGCTTGCGGAGATCCTCGACGCCCTCGGGATGGATCTCGAGATGCCCGGCACGCGTGACACGCCGCGGCGCTTCCTGCAGGCGCTCGTCGACGCGACCGCGGGCTACGACGGGGATGCGAAGCTCCGCACGGCGTTCCCTTCGGAACGTCCGGACGGTGTTGCCGGCACGCACAGCCAGGTCGTCGAGGGGCCGATCTCCTTCTTCTCGCTGTGCGAGCACCACGCGCTGCCGTTTCACGGCGTCGCGCACGTCGCGTACGTGCCCGGCGGCGAGATCCTCGGCATCTCGAAGCTGACGCGGCTCGTCCGCCTGTACGCGCGGCGGTTCACGGTGCAGGAGCGGCTCGGCGAGCAGATCGCCGACGGGCTCGTCGATCTCGTAGCGCCGCAGGGCGTCGCGGTGCACCTCGAAGCGGCCCACCTCTGCACGCAGATGCGCGGCGTCAACGAGGAGAGCTCGCGCACGGTGACAACGTTCTGGCGCGGCCGGTACGACGACGACGCCGACCTGCGGCGCGAGTTTCTCGACGAGGTGCGGGCACGCCGCAACTCGTGACGCTGACGCCGCTCCAGCTGCTCGACGAGCGGCCGGGCCTTCCGCAGCTCGACCTGCCCGAGGAGCTCAACCGCCTCTACGGCGGCAGTCTCGGCTTCGGGGGCCCTTGCGTGTTCGCGAACTTCGTCGAGACGATCGACGGTGTCGTGGCGATTCCCGGCGTCGAGCGGTCGAACGCGATCGTCTCCGACGGGAGCGAGGCCGACCGGTTCGTGATGGGGCTCCTGCGCGCGGTCGCCGACGTCGTCGTCGTCGGCTCGGGGACGATGCTCGCCTCCGCGAAGGGCACCTGGCGCCCCGACCGCGTCTATCCGCCCGCTGCCCGCGCGTACGCGGAGCTGCGACAGCGCCTCGGCAAGAGCGAGCACCCGGCGGTCGCCGTCGTCACCGCGGGCGGCTCGTTCGATCCGACGCATCCCGTCCTCGAGATCGGCGCCGTCGTGCTGACGACCGAGCGAGCCGCCGCGAACCTGCGCGCGAGCGCTCCGGGCGCGACCGACGTCGTGGCCGTGAACGACGGCGACTTGGTCGACCCGGTCGCCGCCGTCGCTGCGCTGCGCGCGCGCGGCCACGAGCTCGTGCTCTCCGAGGGAGGCCCGACGCTCTTCACGTCGTTTCTCGCCGCGGGTCTCGTCGACGAGCTCTTCCTCACGGTGTCGCCGCTCATCGCAGGCCGCTCGGGCGTGCGCCGCCTCTCGCTCGGAGACGGCGCCGAATTGCTGCCCGGTGTTCGTGTCGCCGGCGACCTGATGTCGATCAGGCGGCACGAGAGCCACCTGTTCCTGCGTTACGCGCTCACTCCTCTTCCAGCTTGAGCGCCGCCGAGTTGATGCAGTAGCGCAGGCCCGTCGGCGCGGGGCCGTCGGGGAACACGTGCCCGAGGTGGCCGCCGCAGCTCGCGCAGAGAACCTCGGTACGGGTCATGCCGTGCGTGACGTCGGTGTCCTCTTGCACCGCGTCTTCGCCCTTCGTCGCGTAGAACGCGGGCCAGCCGCAGCCCGAGTCGTACTTCGTGTCCGACTCGAAGAGCTCTGCGCTGCACCCGGCGCACGTGTACGTGCCCGGCTCGAAGACGTGGTCGTACTCGCCGCTGAACGGCGCCTCGGTGCCCTTCTGGCGCAGCACGCGGTACTGGTCAGGGTCGAGCTCGGCCCGCCACTGCTCCTCGGTCTTCTCGATCTTCGCCATGTCCTGCTTGTAGCAGCTGGAAGGCACCGTGGAGCGGCCTCGCCGCTAGTGTCAGTCGCCATGCCCGTGGCCCCGCCAACCGAGCCGGCGCCGCGCATCCGCGTGATCTTCGGCGCATTGATGCTCGTCATCCTGCTCGCCTCGCTCGATCAGACGATCGTTGCGACCGCCCTGCCGACGATCGTCGGCGAGCTCGGCGGGCTCCAGCATCTCTCGTGGGTCGTCACGGCGTATCTGCTCGCCTCGACGGTCACGGGGCCGATCTACGGGAAGCTCGGCGACCTCTACGGCCGCAAGATCGTGCTCCAGACGGCGATCGTGCTCTTCCTGATCGGGTCGGCGCTGTGCGGGATCGCGCAGGGCATGCCGGAGCTGATCGTCTTCCGCGCGATCCAGGGGCTCGGCGCCGGCGGCCTGATGGTCACGACGATCGCCGTCGTCGGAGACATCATCCCGCCGCGCGACCGCGGCAAGTACCAGGGGCTCTTCGGCGCGGTGTTCGGCGTCTCGACGGTGGTCGGGCCGCTGCTCGGAGGCTTCTTCGTGGACAACCTCTCATGGCGGTGGATCTTCTACGTCAACCTGCCGCTCGGCGTGCTCGCGCTGTTCGTGATCGGTGTCGTCTTCCACTCGCGCGCCGAGCATGTGCGACACGCGATCGACTACGCCGGCGCGACGACGCTCGCCGCGGGGCTCTCGTGCATCGTTCTCTTCACGAGCCTCGGCGGCACCACGCAGCCGTGGGGGTCGGCGCAGAGCGTCGCGCTCGTCGCCGTCGGCACCGCACTCCTGGGCGTGTTCCTGCTCGTCGAGCGCAGAGCGCAGGAGCCGATCCTGCCGCTCGAGCTCTTCCGCAACCGCACGTTCGCGGTCACGAGCGCGATCGGGTTCATCATCGGGCTCGCGCTCTTCGGGTCGGTCACGTACCTGCCGCTGTTCCTCCAGGTCGTCAAGGGGATGAGTCCCACGAAGTCGGGGCTCCAGCTCACGCCGATGATGGGCGGCCTGCTCGTCACGTCGATCCTTGCCGGCCGGGCGATCAGCCGCTTCGGCCGGTACCGGGTGTTCCCGATCGTCGGCACCGCGCTGATGATCGTCGGCATGGTGCTGCTTGCGCGGCTCGGCTTCCACTCGTCGACGCTGACGGCGGCGCTCGACATGCTCGTGCTCGGCCTGGGTCTCGGCATGGTGATGCAGGTCCTCGTGCTCGCCGTGCAGAACGCCGTCGAGTTCCGCGTCATGGGCGTCGCCACGTCGGGCTCGATTCTCTTCCGCCAGATCGGCGGCTCGATCGGCCTGGCGCTCTTCGGCGCGATCTTCGCCAACAGCCTGCACTCGAAGCTCGCCGCGTATCTGCCGCCGGGCGCGCATGTGCCGAAGACGGTCAGCCCGGCGATCTTGCACACGCTGCCGCCGAAGCTCCACGAAGCGTACGCCCGCGCGATCGCAGCGTCGCTGCACCCGGTGTTCGTCACCGCCGCCGTCCTCGCCGTCGTGGCGTTCCTGCTCACGTGGTTGCTGCGCGAGGTGCCGCTGCGTACGACGTCCCGGGCGACGGCCGGCGCTGCGGCCGCGGCCGCAGCGTCCGAGGAGGCCTCGCTCTCACGGTGAGCTCCGTGAACGAGCTCGAGCTGCTCGACTGGAAGCGACGCGTTTTCGCGCTGTACGCGGAGGTACGCGCGGCGCCCGATCCGGCGGACGCGTGGCGTCACTGGCGCGACG
>DATCOE010000018.1:0-8098 GCA_036564885.1 Gaiellaceae bacterium
CTCGAGCATGATCGGCGAGGCGCGGAACTCGTTGCGCCGGTGCACGAGGGTCACCTTCGTCGCGTAGCGGGTGAGGAAGGCCGCCTCTTCCATCGCCGTGTCGCCGCCGCCGACGACGACGAGCTCCTTGTCGCGGAAGAAGGCGCCGTCGCAGGTCGCTCACGCCGAGACGCCGCGGCCCTGGAGCCGCTGCTCGCCCTCCAGGCCGAGCCAGCGGGCGCTCGCGCCGGTCGCGATGATCACCGCGTTCGCACGGTGCTCGTCGCCCTCGATCCAGATGCGGAACGGGCGCTCGGAGAAGTCGACGCGGGTGACGTCGTCGGTGATGAACTCGACGTCGAAGCGCTCTGCCTGGCGCCGGAACTCCGCCATCATCTCGGGGCCCATCACGCCGTCGGGATAGCCCGGATAGTTCTCGACGTCGCTCGTGATCATCAGCTGGCCACCCCAGTTGAAGCCCTCGATCACGAGCGGCTTCAGGTTCGCCCTCGCCGCGTAGAGGGCTGCCGTGTACCCGGCGGGGCCTCCGCCGATGATGATCAGGTCGCGTACGTCGCTCATGCCATTCCTTCCTTGAAAATCTCTGTCTTGCCCTAGTAAACGAATCGGGCCGGAAGGACGTTCCCGGCTGCCGGGTACAGTGTGCCGTCAGGCGCACAGCCGCCGTAGTCGGATGAGTAAGATCGTCGGCAAAGGGCGAGGGAGGCGGCTTGGCAGGAACGATCACGTGGGCGGAGCTCCGCGAGCTCGCGGGCTTTCGCGCCGACAAGGGGTGCGCCGTAAGCCTCTACCTGAACCTCGACCCGGGCGAGGTGCCGACGCCCGCCGACGTCGAGACGAGGGCGAGCTCCCTGATCTCCGAGGCCTACCGCGTGCTCGACGAGCGCAAAGGCTCGCTGGGCCGCGAGGAGCGCGAGGCGCTGAAGGGTGACATCGAGCGGATCAAGACCTGGTTCGACGACGGCTTCGACCGCCACGGTGTGCGCGGGATCGCGGTCTTCGCAGCCGGCCTCGACAACTTCTGGAGCACGCTGCGGCTGCCGGATCCGGTGGCGGATCAGGTCACGATCGCCGGCGAGCTGTGCCTCGCGCCGCTCGCCCGCCTCGTGGGGCGGGCCGACGGCGTGCTCGTCGCGCCCGTCGGCCGTGAGCGCGGCCAGGTGTTCAAGCTCGAGGGCGGCAAGCTCGTGGAGATCGCCGACGAGTCGGAGGAGGTGCCCGGCCGGCACGACCAGGGCGGCTGGTCGCAGGCGCGCTACGAGCGCCACATCGACGAGATCGTCGAGCGGCACTGGCGCCGTGTCGCCGGCACGCTCGACTCCTGCGTGCGGACGCTGCGCGGTGCGCGCGTCGTCCTCGTCGGCGCGGAGGACATGCGCTCCGACTTCGAGGAGATCCTCTCGAACGAGGTGAAGAACCATCTCCTCGGCTGGACGACGGCGGAGGCCCACGCGGATGCGCAGCAGCTGCTCGAGGCCGCGCGTTCGGTGCTCGAGGAGTCGTGGGCGAAGCGGGACGAGCACGTGATCGGGCGCTGGCGTGAGGAGACCGGCAAGAACGGCCGTGCGGCGACGGGCTGGGAGCAGACGCTCGAGGCCGCGTCGGACGGCCGCGCCGAGCTGCTGCTCGTGCAGGACGGCGCCGACGAGCCCGCGTACCAGTGCCCCGCATGTGGCCGGGCACAGGTCGCGAGCGGCAGCTGCGCGCTCGACGGCACGACGCTCGAGAGCCGCGTCAGCGGGCTCGACCTCGCCGTGCACCAGACGCTGGCGCACGGGGGCACGGTGCACGTCATCCGCGAGCGGCGCGACCTCGAGCCGGTCGGCGGCGTCGGCGCGCTGCTTCGTTACTAGGCCGCGTCGGCGTCTGCAGCCGGAAGCTCCGGCGACAGCTCGGCGGCACTGACCGGGCGAACGCTACGGTCGACGACGTTCAGCGGCGCGAGCTCGCCCGCCGGCGAGATGCCGTGCTCCTTGAACTTCCGCGCGCTCGGGAGGACGCGCGTTTCGAGCGAGCCGACCGTCTCGTTGTACGAGCGTACGGCGGTGTCGAGGCCGCGGCCCACCTTGGCGAAGTGCTCGGTGAGCGTCGAGAGCCGGGTGTAGAGCTCGCGCCCGAGGTCGCTGACCGCGCGGGCGGACTCGGCGATCGTCTCCTGGCGCCACCCGTACGACACCGCACGGAGCAGTGCGATCAGCGTGGTCGGCGTCGCGATGATCACTTGCTGGTTGACGCCGTCCTCGATCAGCGCGGGATCCTGTTCGAGCGCGGCGCTGAGGAACGTCTCGCCCGGAATGAAGAGGATCACGAACTCGGGCGTCTGGTCGAACTGCGACCAGTAGCTCTTCGCCGAGAGCTTCGTGACGTGGTCGCGTACCTGGCGCGCGTGCTCGCGCAGCTTCACGAGCCGCGATTCCTCGTCCTTGCACGAGAGGGACTCGAGGTATGCCTGGCCGGCCATCTTCGAGTCGACGACGACCTTCTTCCCGCCGGGAAGCTGCACGATGAGGTCGGGCCGGAGCCGGCCGTCTTCGGTGGCGACGTGCGCCTGTGTCTCGAAGTCGCAGTGCTCGATCATTCCGGCCATCTCGACGACACGCCGGAGCTGGATCTCGCCCCAGCGGCCGCGGACGTTCGGCCGGTCGCGGAGCGCGCTCACGAGGTTGCCGGTCTCGCTGCGCAGCTCCTTCTGCGTCTCGGTCAGCTGCCGCACCTGCTCGGCGAGCGAGGAGTAGGCGCCCTTGCGCGCGACCTCCAGCTCCTGGAGCTTGCCGTCGACCTTCTGGAGCGACTCCTTCAGCGGCGCCACAAGGTGCTCGACCGCCTGCTCCTTCTGTCCGAGCTTCACGGAGGCAAGCTCGAGGAACGACTCGTTGTTCTTGCGGAGCGCATCGGCGGCGAGCGCGTCGAACCTCGCCGCGAGGTCGCGCTCGGTCTGATCGATCTCCGCGCTGCGCGCCTGCTCGTGCTCCAGCTCGACCCGCAGTGCCGTCGTCTGGGCGGCGTTCTGCGCCCGCGCGAAGAGCCAGGCGGCACCTGCGCCGACGACCAGTCCGATGAGGAGTCCGGCGATGACCATGGCCGACGAACGCTAGTGAAGGTGTCGGACGGAGCCTCGTGCCGCGACGGGACCACAAAAATGCCAGATCCAACGAACCCGTGAGTCCATCGGATCTGGCTCGCGCATCCTATCCCGGTCGCGCGCGACCGGTCAAGCCGGAAAAAGACGCTATTTGCGGTTGCCCGGGACGCATCGAGGACGCTGTACGATCGCGAACCGTGGCCCGCGACAAGCGTCGGATGCTGATCGCCGGTGGCGCCGTCGCGTTCGTCGTCGTCGCCGCGGTGCTCGCGCTGACCCGCAGCAGCTCGGCCGCCTCCGCTCCACGCGCGATCCCGTGGTCGCAGCTCGGGGCGCTGCAGACGGGGCCGCCGCCCTGGAACAACGGCGCCGGTCGCCTCACCGGCCGTCTCGCGCCGCTCGGCTTGCACGCGCTCGGCGCCGAGGGCACGGTGCTGCACATCCACCAGCACCTCGATCTCTACGTGAACCGCAAGCGGGTCACGCTGCCCGCGCTGATCGGCATCTACGACAACTCCTACATCACCGAGGTTCACGTCCACGATACGACCGGTGTGATCCACATCGAGTCGCCGACCCGGCGCACGTTCACGCTCGGTCAGCTGTTCGGCGAGTGGGGAGTGAAGCTGACCGCGTCGTGCGTCGGCCGCTATTGCGGCCACGTGAAGTGGTGGGTGAACGGGAAGCGGATGACCGGGGATCCCGCCGCGCTCAGGCTGAAGCCCCATCAGGAGATCGCGATCGCGGCCGGGCGGCCGCCCCTCGTCGTGCCGCGCTCCTACGCGTTCCCGCAGGGCGAGTAACGACCGCGAGGATCCGCTAGCCGGCGAGCGCGGTGTCGAGCGCGGCGACGAGGGAGGCCTGGTCGGTCGACGACTGGAGCGAGACGGGCTTCGGCTTCGTCCCGGCCCGCCCGACGAGCAGCGTCGGCGTTGACGACACCTTGTCGGTCACCGCTTGCGCGTCGACGTTGGAGGCGATCTTCTTGACGGCGGAGGAGTTGCGGTCGGCGAGCAGCTTCGTCACGTCGAGGCCGGGGATGCTCGCGGCGGCGGAGGCGACCATGTTCTCGCTCAGCCAGCCGGTGTTCTCCGTGCCCTGGTTGAAGTAGAGGATCTGGGCGTAGTTGAACGCGCGGTTCTGGTTTCCGGCGGCGATCATCGCCTTGCGGCCGCGGCTCGAGTCGGGGCCGATGAAGTCGAGCACCCGCAGCTCGACCTTGACCTTCCCGGTCTTCACGTACTGCTTGATGACCGCGGGCAGGACCTGGGTGTCGAACTGCTGGCAGAACGGGCATTGCAGGTCGATGTACTCGACCATCGTGACCTTGGCGACATCGGAGCCGAGCACCATGCCCTTCTGCGGGATCCCCTTGAAGTCAGCATCCACCTCGCGCGAGCCGGGCAGCCCGGCGGCGATCGAGCCGACCTTCGGCACGCCCTTCGGCGTCGACGTGCCGCCGCCCGTGAAGACGACGATCAGTACGACGACGACGGCGATGACGGCTGCAACTGCGCCGGCGCCGATGAGCACGCGCGGCGAGGCCTGCCGTCTACGCGTCGTGCCCTTCGACTGGACGGGGGGCGGCGCGCTCTGCGCGCGGCGCTTCTCCCTGCTCTTCTTGCCGCTAGCCATCCGTCGGAACAGTAGCCGCGTCGTCGCCGGAGCCGGCGGCGGCAAGCGCCAAGAATGCGATGAGCAGGACGGACGCGGTGAGCGAGAGGGTCGGGATCGTCATGTAGCCGAACTCGTTGATCCACTTCACTGCGCAGCCGATGCCGATCTGGCAGGCCTGGGGAGTCCCGACGACGTGGTTCTCGATCAGGATGTGGTAGACGGAGACTCCCGCGCCGACGAGCGGCAGCGGTAGGAGATACCGCGCGACGCGATAGTCGCCGGCCAGTGCCGCGAGGAGCGTCACGATCGAGAGCGGGTACATGGTGATGCGCTGGAACCAGCAGAGCTCGCAGGGGACGAAGTGCGCGATCTCGGAGAAGAAGAGGCTGCCCCCCGTCGCGATCGCCGCGACGAGGAACGCGGCCCAGAGCTCGTAGCCCCACAGGGCCGAGCGAAGCGTGCCAAGCATGTCTCGCAGGCCGGCTGCTGCGGCGAGCCCGACGAGGATCAGCAGGCCTGCGAGCACCTGGCCGACGACGCCGAGGACGGCGAGCGCGACGATCGTGTCATGGGTCATGGGAAGACCTTGCCACACCCAGTGGTCTGACCGGCAATGTTGCGGGGTCTCCGGCCCGCGATCACGCTGCGCAGGAGTCCGCCGGCGCCCTTATCAAGGCAACCAGCATTGACGGCGGGCGCCGACGGCCTTCCGCTTGGTGCTAGCGACCCGGAAACCGGCGCAACGTCACCGGTCAAACCACTACGCTCCCCGAGCCGGGGTGGCGGAACTGGTCAGACGCGCCCGACTTAAAATCGGGTGGCCTTCGGGCCATGCGGGTTCAAGTCCCGCTCCCGGCACTGTGGAGCCGCTGCTGACGATCGCCGACGATCTCGAGCGCCGCGACGAGCGCGCTGCGGAGGCGCTGCTCGAGGTCGAGCGTCTACAGGCCGAGGTCGACGAGCTGCGCGCGCACGCGGGTGCGGCGGCCGCGTTTCTGCGTGAGCTCCCGCCGGCTCAGGCCGCACTCGCGGCGGAGGAGCAGGCGGCGGCCGAGGCGCGCGAGCGTGCGGTGGAGGCGGTGCGCGGTGCGGAGGACGAGCTCGCGCGCGTGCAGGAGCGCGGCAGCGAGAGCGCGTGCCTCGAGGCGGCGCGCACGGCGCAGCACGCGCGTGACGCGCTCGAAGAAGCGCAGCTGCGGGTCGCCCGCGCGCAGACGGAGCGGGCCCGGCTCGAGCAGGAGGGGGCGGAGCGCGGCGCGGAGGCCGAGCGCCTCGAGCGCCGCGCGGCCGAGCTGGCAGTGCATCCGCGGCTCGAGCACGACGTCGCCGCTCCGGCCACGGGGCTGCACGGCCTCGTCGACTGGGCCGCGCGGGCGCGCGGCGAGCTGCTCGTCTCCTATGCGGCGCTCGCGACCGAGCGCGACAAGATCGTGCGCGAGGCCACCGAGCTCGTCGCGAGCGTGCTCGGGGAGCCGCTCGTCTCCACGGGCGCGGCGGGCGTCCGGCAGCGCCTGGAGCGCGCGCTCGGCGGCGGCTCGGCCGACTTTCACACCAGGCCTCTAGACTGAGCCCGTGGCAAGCCTGGAGGCATCGCCCCTCGAGCATCCACTCGAGTGGGACACGCCGCTCTTCTTGATGGCACGCGCGCAGTTCGAGCAGTCGCTGCCGTTCGCCGACGTCTCGGACATGGTCGCCGAGCGGCTCAGCTTCCCCGAGCGGGCGCTCCTCATGAGCGTCCCGATGCATCGCGACGACGGCACGATGCAGATCTTCGCGGGCTACCGCGTGCAGCACTCGACCGTGCTCGGGCCGACGAAGGGGGGCGTCCGCTACGACGCGGCGGTCTCGCTCGGAGAGTGCGCCGCGCTCGCGATGTGGATGACGTGGAAGTGCGCGCTGCTGCGCCTGCCGTACGGCGGCGCGAAGGGCGGCATCCGCTGCGACCCGCGTGCGCTCTCGCTCAAGGAGCTCGAGCGGCTGACGCGCCGCTTCACGTCGGAGCTGATCGAGGTGATCGGCCCGCACATGGACATCCCGGCGCCCGACATGGCGACGAACGAGCAGACGATGGCCTGGATGATGGACACGTACTCGATGCAGAGGGGCCACGTCGTTCCCGAGGTGGTGACGGGCAAGCCGATCTCGATCGGCGGCTCCGTCTTCCGCCGCGAGGCGACGGGCGCCGGCGTCGTGATGGTGACCGAGCAGGCGTGCACGCGCCTCGGCTGGAGCATCGCCGGCCAGCGCTGCATCGTGCAGGGCTTCGGGAACGTCGGCGGCGTCGCGGCGACGGAGCTGCACGACAAGGGCGCGACGATCGTCGCGGTCTCCGACATCTCGGGCGGCGTCCACGACGAAGCAGGCCTCGACGTGCCGGGGCTGCATGCGTACGTCGCCGAGCACGGTTCGCTCGAGGGGTACGGCCCTTGCGAGCGGGTCACGAACGAGGAGCTGCTCGAGCTCCCGTGCGACATCCTCATCGTCGCGGCGCGCGAGGACCAGATCATGGGCGCGAACGCGCCGCGCATCCATGCGCGGTTGATCGTCGAGGGCGCGAACGGCCCGACGACGCTCGACGCGGACGCGATCCTGCAGGACCGCGGCATCCTCGTCGTGCCGGACATCCTCGCGAACGCCGGCGGCGTGACCGTGTCGTACTTCGAGTGGGTGCAGGATCTCGGCCGCCTGTTCTGGGACCGCGACGAGATTCGCAACAGGCTCGCCGACAAGATGACCGACGCGTTCGACCGCGTGTGGTCGGTGTCGGCGGAGAAGAAGATCACGCTGCGGCAATCCGCGATGGTCGCGGCGATTCGTGAGGTCGCGGGCGCGCTTGAGGCGCGCGGGATCTACCCGTGAGCGACCAGGTCGTTCGCGACGCGATGGTGCCGGAGCCGACGATGCTCGGCGCCGGCGAGAACGCGCAGGAGGGCGGGCGCTGTCTCGAGAACCCCGAGATCCGCGCGGTGTTCGTGTGCGAGGCCGACGGAATGCTGGTCGGTGTGATCACGCGCAAGACACTCGTGCGCGAGGTCGTCGCCGCGGGACTGCATCCGACCGAGGTGATCCTGCGCACGATCGCGGAGCCGCCGATCTTCACGCTCGACGTGTCGCTGCCGCTGGACGAGGCGTTCCACACGCTCGAGGAGCGCGATCTCGAGCGCGTGCCCGTCGTCGAGGACGGCCGGCTCGTCGGCGTGCTCTCGCGCACGGTCGTGCAGCGCCGCCTCGCGGAGGACGAGCTCGCGCTCGATCCCGATCCAGATCCCGGCTCGCTCGTGCTCTAGAGGCTTGATGTGGATTAGACGTGCGTGCGGGGATGGGCCAGACCAAGCGATTTGGCCGGATCCGGCGCAGGGCATGGTGGTTCTACGTTCAAGCCGGATCCGGACGAAGCGC
>DATCOE010000019.1:0-19306 GCA_036564885.1 Gaiellaceae bacterium
CGACAGTGCACGCCGGCTGGTGGCTCATGCACGGCGCCGGGTCGGCCCGTTCAGCCTTGGACAGGCACACCAGCCTGGCCTTCGGCTGAACAGGCCGCCCGGCTTGGCCTGAGCCATCCCCAGACGCACCCTGCCGTGGCACCAACCATCTGCCGCTCGTCACGTGGGCGACGGTGGTGGTGGCGTGGAACCACCTGAGTCGACGTGTCCCGTCCACGTGGGAAGTAGCGGACGGGACGCGATGACGAACGGGACGACCGCCAGCAGCACCGCCACGTTGCGCAACGCATCGCGTTGGAGCACGGTCGCCGTGGGAACGAGACATACGGCGACGATCGCGAGCAACAGGTACACCGCGTCGATCGGTCCGCGAAGCCGCAGCGCGAGCAGTCCTGCGAAGGCGAGCAGCGAGAGAAGCGCCACCAACACGACGAGCGTCGCCTCGGCAGAGACGTTCTGCGTCGCGTTCGACGAGTAGGTCTGGATCCCGGCGTCGACGAGCGCGCGCTTCCAGCCCGAGAGCGGGATTCCCAGCGCGTTGTCGCCGCTCGTGAACCAGGCTCCCAGCTGTAGCCGGGCGTAGATCCACCAGCCACCTGCCGGAAGCAAGCAGCCTACGAAGACGGCCGAGTCGAGCGGCCGGCCGCGGCGACGGAGCAGCTCCCACGCGGCGATGCCCAGCGGCACGAGCACGAACTGCTCCTTCGAGAGGACGAGGAATCCGAAGCACACGGCCGCGAGCACTCGCCGGTCGCGCGCATACGCGAGGAACCCTCCGAGCAGCAGCGCCGCCGAGAGCGGCTCTGCGAGATCGTGCACGGCGGCGTAGAGAAGGCCGGGGTTCAGCGCAACGAAGAGCCCGGCCCAGCCTCGACCGCCGAGCGTGCGCTCGAGCAGCGAGCCCGCGAGCGCCGCAAGCAGAAGCGATGCGAGGCCGACGCCGAGCAGGGCCGCCGGCACCGCCCGGGCCTGGCCCGCGCTCAGTAGCCACCCGAGCCAGCCCAGCAGCGGATGGCCGTAGCGGTAGGACGCCGTGTCGAACGCCTGGTGGACGTCGCCGGTCGCGATCGGGTCGACGGCGATCCCCCAGTAGAACTGGCCGTCGTAGTCGCCGGTCGAGACGGTGCGGAAACCGGGATCGCGCGCCCGCGCAGCCTCTCCCATCCCGGTACTGGCAGCCACGCGCGGCAGCACCGTCAGGCTCCAGCCCGCCGGCCGGAGCGCCGGAATCAGCGCAGCGACCGCGGCGCAGACCGCGAGCGTTCCGCATGCGACCGGGACCAGCCGCTGGATGGTTGTTTCGCCGACCATCATGACTCGGGATGGTAGAACGCTGCTGTGGCTGGAGCGAATCTCGAGGTTTCCATCGTCATGCCGGTGTTCAACGAGCGCGTACGGCTGGAACGCGCCGTCGACGCTGTGCTCGACGCGAAGGTTGCCGATCGCTTCGAGCTATTGATCGTCGATGACGGCTCCACCGACGGCACGCGCGACATCCTGCGAGGGCGGAGCTGGCCTCCTGAGGTGCGGGTCATCTATCACGACCGCAATCGCGGGAAGGGAGCTGCGATCCGCACAGCGCTCGCAGAGGCTCGCGGCGAGTACACGACGATCATGGACGCCGACCTCGAGTACGAGCCGTCGGACATCCCCGCGCTCCTCGCTCCGCTGCGCGACGGCCACGCTCAGGCGGTCTTCGGGACCCGCGGTTTCCAATCCCACTCCGCGTACAGCTTCTGGTACGTGGTGGGCAATCGAGGCGTCACGTTCGCCGCGAACCTGCTCTACAACAGCTGGATCTCCGACATGATGACCGGGCAGAAGGCGATGCCGACGGAGCTCTTCCGCTCGCTCGAGCTACGCGAGCGCGGGTTCGCGATCGAGGCGGAGATCACCGCACGGCTGCTCCGGCGGGGGATCCGCATCTACGAGGTACCGATCGGCTACACCGCACGGAGTCGGGATGAAGGGAAGAAGCTCACTGCGCTCGACGGCCTGCGTGTGCTGCGTACTCTCGTGCGCTGCAGGGTCGCGTGAATCGCGCCGCGGACGTCGCGCTCGCCGGCGGCGCGCTCCTCGTCGCGTCGCCGGTGCTCGCACTCGCCGCTCTGGCGGTGAAGCTCGGCGACCGTGGCCCCGCGCTCTACCGGCAGGTCCGGGTCGGGAAGGACGGCGCTGACTTCGAGCTGCTGAAGCTCCGGACGATGGTCGTCGGGGCCGAGACGCAGGGAGCCGGCTTCGCGGTCGACAAGGGGGACGCGCGGATCACGCGTGGGGGGCGCCTCCTCCGCCGTCTGTCGCTTGACGAGCTGCCGCAGCTCTGGAACGTCGTCCGCGGCGAGATGAGCGTGATCGGGCCGCGTCCGACGCTTCGCTACCAGGTGGAGCGCTACACGCCCCGCCAGCGGCGGCGCCTCGACGTCAAGCCGGGCATCACCGGCTGGGCGCAGATCCACGGGCGGGCGGCGCTGCCCTGGGACGAGCGCATCGAGCTCGACGTCTGGTACGTCGAGCACCGCTCGGCATGGGTCGACCTGAAGATCCTGGCCAGGACGCCGCTCGCGCTCGTCAGCGGCACCTACAAGGGCGCGACGGGCGGCTGGAAAGCTCGGTCCTGAGCGGCTCGTCCAGGCGGCACAGGCGCGGTCGGCTTCTTCTAGCAGCCGCGCTGGATCGTGAGCTGGACGAGCAGCTTGCCGGTCTCTGAAGCCCACTCCTCCGGAAGTTTCCACCACGTCGAGCTCGTCTCGACCATCGAGAGCGCTCCGGCATAGCAACGCTTCACGAGCATTCGCGCTCGGGTCACGTGGAAGGTGGACGTGACGACGACCACATGCCGCCAGTGGCGCTCGCGCGCGAGCCGGCCGATCGCCCGGGCTTCGCCCTGCGTGCTGTAGGGGTGGGCTTCGAAGCAGAGCACCCGAAACGGCGTCGAGCGCGGGTGCTGGCTGCACAGCTGACGGGCCTTCCGCCACTTCGGGTCATGGCCGGGGCTCGAGATCACAAGCAGCGGTGCGATTCCTCGGCGTACGAGCCTGAGAGCGGGGTCTAGTCGGTGGTTCCGGTCTCCTGCGAGGACGACCACGGCATCGGCCCGGGGAGGCGAGGAGGCAGCCGACGGCCAGACGAAGAGCACGGCGCAGGCGACGAGCCAAACGACGAAGAGCCCAGCGAGGACGGCGAGGAGGCGGCGGATCACCGGGACGAGTGAAGCAGAGCCGGGTACCCTCTCCGCCGGTGAGCGGCGTCCTCTTCACGTGCGCCGGGCAGCGGGTGGACATCGTCACCGCGTTCAAGCGCGCGGGGGCATGGACACTCGCGACCGACGTGAACCCCCTTGCGCCCGCGCTCTACTACGCGGACGAGCACGCATTCGTGCCGCGCGTCGACGACCCCGGATACCCCGCAGCGCTGCGCGATCTCGTGGCGGCGCACGACGTCACGCTGATCGTCCCGCTGACGGATCTCGACCACGGCGTGCTCGCCCGCGCACGCAGCGAGCTCGGTGCGCTCGTGCTCCTGCCGGCGCCCCACGTCGTGGACGCGCTCGCGGACAAGTGGCTCGCGCACCTGCTCTTCGAAGAGCGCGGTATCGGCTCGCCGCCGACGTGGCTGCCCGACGCACCGCCTGACGACCTCCGCTTTCCCGTGCTCGTGAAGGCCCGGCGCGGCTTCGGCTCCCGCGGCATCTACCGCTGCCGCGACCGGCGCGAGCTCGAGTTCTTCCTCGACTACGCGGCCGACGACTCGATGGTCCAGGCCTGTTGCACCGGCGAGGAGTTCTCGATCGACGTCTTCTGCGATCTCGACTCGCGCTGCCTCAACGCCGTCCCGCGGACGATGATCGAGTCGAAGGGCGGCGAGTCGATCAAGGGCATGACGATCCGCGACCCGGACCTGATCGAGGTCGGCCGTCACGTCTCGGAGACGCTCGGGCTCGTCGGGCCCGCCAACATCCAGTGCTTCAGGGAGCCTGACGGCACCCACCGCGTCACCGACATCAATCCCCGCTTCGGCGGGGCCTTCCCCCTCCCGACCGCGGCCGGGAGCCGCTACCCGGAGCTCGCCCTGGCGCTCGCGGCGGGGGAGCGGCCCGAGCCGAGGCTCGGAGATTTCCGGGACGGCCTCGTGATGACCCGCTTCTTCTCGGAGCTCGTCCTGTCGGCCGGGGAGAGCGGTACCTTGGAACCGTTCGCGGACGAGCTCCCCAAGCCGCTCATCGTCGACGCCGCACCGGCTGTCGACACTGCACCCTTCGACACCTAGGGGTCGTGCTTCTCCTCCTGGCCGGGCTCGCCGCCGCCTGCGGCGGCAGGCACGTGCCCGACGGCCACTCGCTCGGTCAGGGGTTCAGCCTCCATCGCACGCTGCCGCGGCCCTCGCTTCGAGACCGGCCCTCCACGCTCGTCGTCACCGTCGTCGACGGCGATCGCAGCGCGCGGGTGCCGGGCGCCCTCGTGCAGCTCTGGAACCGGCGCGCACGCGCCGACCGGCACGGCGTGGTCGAGATCCGCGTTCCCGACCGGCGCGATCTGAACGTCACCGTCAGTGCGCGCGGCTTCTCGGTGCGAACGGTGCTCGCGCCCTTCGTGGACTTCCGCAGAGTCACGGTCCGCATCTTCCGGCCCGAGCTGCAGTGGCCGATGTACGGCGCGACGCAGGCGCGTTCGCAGTCGCAGATCCACATCCGGCTGCGTCCGCCCTTCAAGACCGTCTGGAGCGTCGCCCTCGGCGGTCTGCTCGAGTTCCCGGCCGTCGTCGACAACGGAGTCGCGTACATCGGCAACGCGAACGGTCAGATTCACGCAGTGTCGATGCGGTTCGGGACGATCGTGTGGACCCACGACACGCCCAACGGAAAGATGGCGTCGTCGCCGGCCGTGGTCGGCGACGAGATCGTCTACCACTCGATGGAAGGACACGTGTTCGTCCTCGACCGGGCCAGCGGAAGGCTGCGCTGGGAGTACTGGGTCGGCTCGGCGATCGAGTCGTCGCCGATCGTGAGTGACGGTGTCGACTACTTCGGCGCCTGGAACGGGCGCTTGTATGCGCTCGACCTCCGCACCCACCGGCTGCGCTGGTCGCGTGCTCTCGGAGCGAAGATCACGTCGAGCGCCGCGATCGCCGGCGGCACGCTGTACATCGGCGACTACGGTGGCCGCATCTGGGCGCTCGCTGCGCGAAACGGCAGCACCCGCTGGGTGCGTTCGGTGAACGGGAGGGTGTACGGGACTCCCGCCGTCCTGCACGGGCGGGTGTTCGTTCCCTCCTCGACCGGAGGATCGCTCACGGCGTTCTCCACCCGAGGTCGCTATCTCTGGCGTGTCGGCACCGGCTCCTACGTCTACTCGTCACCCGCAGCCTGGGGCGGCCGCGTGTTCTTCGGCTCCTACAACGGCGTGTTCTACGGCGTGTCGGCGTCGAGTGGGCGGCTGATGTGGCGGGTCGGGACCGGCGGGCCGATCTCCGGCGCGGCCGTCGTGGTCGACGGCGTCGCGTACGCTGGAAGCTTCTCGCACCACATCGTCGGCGTCGACGCGGGGAGCGGCCAGGTCGTTCTCCGCTTCAATCACGGGCACTATGTCCCGGTGTCCGGAAACGGAATGCGCCTACTTTTCCACGGGTATTCACGTCTCTATGCAATGGAGCCCAGGATCCAGCAGGCGAACCGCAAGTCGAACCAGCACCGCGCCGTGACGCGAATCCCAGCCAGCACCCACCGACACCTGCGGCCCACGCGCCGTTGAGAGTTAGTGGCCTGACCACTTGTGCGCGGCGCTTCGGCGTCGCGCTCGCCGCCGTCCTCGCGGTCGCGCTGCTCGGTGCGGCAACCGCGTCGGCGACCGCTGCCCGCGACGCGTCGCTCGCACGGCGCGGCGTGACCCTCGCGGTGCAGCGCCACTGGCTCGGCCCCGACGAGGCGCAGCGCTACCGGGCCGCCGTCACGCGTGCGATGAGCGACGTCTCTCGCCTGCCGAAGCTGCGCGGGAGCGTCATCGCCGTGCAGCTCCAGCAAGTCACCGCGCTGTGGGACTCGTACACCAAGCCGCGCGCGCTCGCGTTGTTCTCGCAGCTCGCGGAGAACCTCGACTACCTCGAGACGCACATCATCCCGCCCGGCCGCATCGACGTTGTCGACAACGACGGCGTGGTCTACCGCTGGTTCCCGGGCAAGGGCCTCGAGTTCCACCCGCTCGCAGCGTTCGGCGCGCTGAACGCCGCCGCGCTCGCGCAGGATGCCGAGCGAACGGGACTGCTGAGCGCCGCGCTCGTCGCTCGCGGCATTCCGCGCGGCAACGGGTTGATCTGGGAGTACTCCTTCAACTTCGGCTTCGGGCGACCGCCGTGGGTGTCGGGGATGGCGCAGGCCGTCGCGGCGCAGGCGCTCGGCCGCGCGGCTGTGGTGCTGGAGGACCCGACGCTCACGCTCGCGGCGGTACGCGCGTACGCCGCAGTGCCGTCGCTTACGCTGCAGCTCTCGGCCGGGCCGTGGGTCCGTCTCTACGGCTTCAACCGCGAGGTAGTGCTCAACGCGCAGCTCCAGGCGGTTCTCTCACTGCTCCAGTACGCCGTCGACACCGGAGACACCGCCGCGGGCGCGCTCGCACAGCGCCTGAACGCGGCCGCGCAGGCGCTGCTGCCGCGCTTCGACACCGGCGACTGGTCGCTGTACGAGCTCGGCGGCGCGTACGCGACGAAGGAGTACCAGCTGTTCGTCACCCAGCTGCTCGCGAAGCTCGCGGCCCGCACGCAGGACCCGTTCTGGGTCGATGCGTCGCAGCGCTTCCACGGCTACTACTACGACCCGCCGCAGGTGACGCCCGGAACGCCGCCGCCGACGATCTATCCGCAACCGTTGGACGGGTTCCTCGACGTGGCGCAGATCCCGATCACGCTGTCGCAGAACGCGTCGGTCTCGCTCGCGGTCGCTGGCCAGGTGACGACGTTCCGCCTCTCGCGCGGGCCGCACACACTGACGTGGACGCCGCCGGCCGGCGTCGCGCAGGGAACGTATCCCGTGCAGGCCTCGGCGACGAACCGCGCCGGCCGGCGCGCCACGGTCAAGCTCTCGCCGGTTGTCGTGGCGTGGGACACGGCGCCGCCGGCAGTGACTGCGCAGCTCCAGGCGGGGACGCTCGGCTGGCAGGGCACCGATCCGGGCACTCCGTGGCTTGCGCTGCACGTCGACTTCGTCGACCCGACCGGCGTCAACCCGCCGCAGACCGTCGACCTCGGAAGCCAGCCGCTCACCGGAAGCTTGCCGGTTGCCGTGCCGCCCGGCACGTGGCAGGCAGCCTTCGTGGCGACGAACTCGGCGGGCCTCGCGAGCACGGTCGATCTCGGAGTGGTGTCCGGCTAGGCACGGGCTGGGGTTACCCTGACGCAGCCGTGCGGCGCCTCGTCATCGCCATCGCAGTGCTGGTCGTGCTCGCCGGCGGCATCCTCGCCGCGTTCGTCATCCACCGGCTGCAGCAGGCGAAGGACGTGCGCGGCTCCTCGACCGAGTACACGCTCCCGACGGCGCCGCAGAAGCCGCCCCCCGCCCGCGCGAAGGTGCCGTGGCCGATGTACGGATTCGACGCGACGCGCACACGCTCGGTCGATCTCGCGCTGAAGCCGCCGTTCCGGACGGTCTGGCGGTACCACGCCGGCAGCCTCGTCGAGTTCCCGCCGGCGATCGGCTACGGGCGCCTCTACTTCTCGACCAACGCAGGGCGGTTCGCCGCGATCAGCCTGAAGACGGGCAAGCGCGCGTGGAAGATCGATCTGCACCGGTGCGTGGCCGCGGCGCCGGCGATCGGTCGTCATGCGCACGGGACCGTCTACGCCGTGTTTCTCAACCGGCCACCCTGCAACGTGCAGAGCGGCGGTCACGGGCACGACGGCCTCGTCGTCGCCCTCTCCGTCGGTCACGGAAAGATTCGCTGGCAGCACACGATCGGCCCGTCGGAGAGCTCACCGCTGCTGATCGGCGACCGGCTCTACGTCGGCGACTGGAACGGCGACGTGTGGGCGTTCGACGCCGGCAACGGCCGACCACTGTGGCGCCACCACATCGGCGGCGCGGTGAAGAGCGCAATCGCCTCGGTGGGCGGCCGTCTCTACGTCGGAGCGTACGACGGGCACCTGTACTGCCTCTCCCTGGCCGGCAAGCAGCTGTGGCGTGCATCCGGCCAGCGTCGCCTGCTCGGGCACGGGCGCTTCTACTCGACGCCGGCGCTCGCCTACGGGCGCGTGTACGTCGGCTCGACAGACGGCAAGCTCTACTCGTTCGGCGCGACCAGCGGGAAGCTGATCTGGTCGCACTCGACGGGCGGGTACGTGTACGCGTCGCCCGCCGTGTGGAACGGCCTCGTCTTCGCCGGTTCCTACAGCGGCCGCTTCTATGCGTTCGATGCCGCGACCGGCGCCGAGCGCTGGAGCTTCCCGGCCGGCGCGAAGATCTCCGGCTCCGCCACCGTGATCGGGGACGTCGTCTACTTCGCGACGCTCACCGGCGGTACGCACTCGAAGGGACGCACGTACGCGCTGAACGTGCGGACCGGCAAGCTCGAGTGGTCGTTCCCCGACGGGAAGTACACACCCGTCGTCGCGGTGCAGGGACGGCTGTTCTTGATCGGCTACGGCACGGTCTATGGGATGGTGCCTCGATGAGGTACGTCGTCACCGGGGCCGCCGGCTTCATCGGCTCGAATCTCGCCGAGACGCTCATCGAGTCGGGCCACGACGTCGTCGGGGCCGACTGCTTCACCGACTACTACGACCCCGCCGAGAAAGAGGAGAATGCGCGTGGGCTCGACGTGCAGCGGCTCGATCTCGCGGAGGACGACCTCGATCTCGACGGCGTCGGCGGTGTGTTCCACCTGGCCGCACAGGCGGGCGTGCGGAGCTTCGGCGACGTCTTTCCCGTTTATGTGCGGCGCAACCTACTCGCGACCCACCGCGTGCTCGAGGCGGCGGCCGCAGCGCACGTGCGCGTGGTGTTCGCGTCGTCGTCGTCGGTGTACGGCGAAGCGGAGTCGTACCCGACGCACGAAGACGCGACGCCTCAGCCGATCTCGCCCTACGGGATCACGAAGCTCGGCTGCGAGCAGCTCGCGCGTGCATACGCGGTTGGTTTCGGGCTCGATGCGGTCGTGCTGCGCTACTTCACGGTGTACGGCCCGCGCCAGCGGCCCGACATGTTCTTCCGCCGCGTCTGTGACGCGCTGCTCGAGGGCGGCTCCTTCGAGATCTACGGCACCGGCGAGCAGTCGCGCAGCTTCACGGAGGTCGGCGACGCGGTCGCCGCGACGATTGCTGCGATGGAGCGGGCGCCCTCAGGGGCCGTCTACAACGTCGGCGGCGGCGAGGAGGCATCGATGCTCGAGGCGATCGCGTTGCTCGAGCGGATCTCGGGCAGGACGCTCGACGTCTCGCACATCGACGCAGCGAAGGGCGACGTCCGGCGCACGAAAGCCGACGTGACGCGGATCCGCGAGGCGCTCGGCTGGGAGCCCCGGACGAGCCTCTCCGACGGCTTGACGCGAATGTGGGCCTGGGCCTCCGGTAGAGTCGCCGCCGGATGAGCCCCGACGAAACCCGTGGGCAGGCGCCGACCACCTTTGACCGGGAAGCGGAGCAAGAGGTCGACTTCGGCCGCTACCGGCGGCTGATCGTCACGCGCTGGTGGCTCGTCGCGGCCGGCCTCGTGCTCGGCGCGGTCGTCGGGTACAGCGTTTCCCTCGGCGGCAGCCAGACCTTCCAGGCTACGGCGATCGTCTACCTCGGCCAGCCGTACACCGCAAGCGGGAACGTGCCGCTTCAGAGTGCCCAGACGAACCCGAGCACCGTGCGGGCGATCGTCCACGCCGAGTCGATCCTCGTCAGCGTTGCTTCGGCGTGCAAGGCGAAGCCTGCCGACTTCCGCGGCGGCATCTCGACGCAGGCGATCGCAGGCAACATCGCGAAGAACGGCCAGACCGCGGAGGTGTCGATCTCTGTCCAGTCGTCCAGGCGCCGCCTCGCCTCGTGCGCCGCGAACGCGCTCGCCCGGGCGGTCGTGGACAAGACGTCCGGCTTCCCGAACCAGAAGATCGCGAACTTCCGCAAGGAGATCTCGATCGACGAGAAGCAGGTCGCGATCATCAACCAGGCGCTCGAGCGCGGTGGCCTCTCGGCGACCGACCAGCTGCTGCTTCAGCTCCGCCTCGCGACGACGCAGCAGGACCAGCTGAGCACGAACCAGCTCCTGCTCCAGGCGACGCAGGTGGAGGCCCCCAAGATCCTGACCGGCGCGACAGCCCAGAGGGTCACCGCGCGGAGCCGCCGGAACACGGTGGTCGTGGCCGCGCTGATCGGCCTCATTCTCGGCGCGATCGCCGCGCTGATGTGGGACGGCGTCGCCGCCGGCATGTCGCGCCGCCGCGGCGAGTAGCGATGCTCGAGGGCAAGCGGGTCGCGGTCGTCGTTCCGGCGTACGACGAGGAAGACCTGATCGCGACGACGCTCGGCGGCATTCCCGGCTTCGTCGACCGGATCATCGTGGTCGACGACGGCTCTGCGGACGCGACGTCCGAGTTGGTCCGTGCCTTCGGTGACGCACGGGTCGAGCTCGTCGTCCACGAGCGCAACCGAGGCGTCGGCGCGGCGATCGTCACCGGCTACAAGCGCGCCCTCGAAGAGGAGCTCGACGTCGTCTGCGTGATGGCGGGGGACAACCAGATGGACCCCCAGGATCTCGAGACGCTCGTACGCCCGGTGGCACGCGGCGAGGTGGACTACGCGAAGGCGAACCGGCTGTTCACCGGGCAGGCGTGGGAGCTGATCCCGCGTACGCGCTACCTCGGCAACGCGGTGCTGTCGATGCTGACGAAGATCGCGTCCGGGTACTGGCACGTCGCCGATTCTCAGTCCGGCTACACGGCGATCGGCAAGGACACGCTCGCGCTGCTCGATCTCGATCGTGTCTACACGTATTACGGCTTCCCGAACGACCTGCTCGTGCACCTGAACATCGTGAACGCGCGTGTTCGCGACTTCCCCTCGCGTCCGGTGTACGGCGTGGGCGAGCGCTCCGGCATCCGCTACCACAAGGTCGCGCCGCGCATCACCTGGCTCCTGACCAAGGGATTCTTCTGGCGGCTGCGCGAGAAGTACGTGATCCGCGACTTCCATCCGCTCGTGTTCTTCTACGCCTTCGGCTTCCTCGCGACGCTCGCGGGGCTCGTTCTCGGCATCGTCGAGATCGCGTACCGGATCGCGGGCAACGCCGTGAGCGTAGGGACGGTCGTGCTCATCGCGCTGCTGCTCATCTCCGGCTCGCAGTTCACACTGTTTGCCATGTGGTTCGACATGGAATCGAACAAGGACCTGCGCTAAGCAAGATGGGTCGAGCTTGGTGGCGGACTCGATCGTCCCCGCCAATGGTGGAGGACCTGTTCTTGGTGCTCGGCTGCTCGTGGCTCGTCCGGGCGGCCGTCATCGCCACGTGGCCGCGATCGGCGCATTCGGACGACCTCGACAGCTGGATCACGGTCGCGCACCAGCTCAACAGCGGAGCGAATCCGTACGTCACGACGACCATCGTCAAATGGCCGCCGTTCGCGATCGTCGTCGTCTGGTTGATCGACCATGTCGCCCGGGCACTCGACGTCTCCTTCTTCACGGCGATGCGCGTGGCGTTGATCGGTGCGGAGAGTGCCGTCGTGGTCGTTCTCTACTTGCTGCTGACGCGGTACGCGCCCGCCCGTACCGTCCGGTGGCTGCTGATCGTCGGGATCAGCCTCAATCCGATAGCGATCCTCTTCGTCTGCCAGCACGAGAACATCGATGTCTTCGTGGGGCTGTTCGTCGCGCTCGCGCTGTGGGCGCTCGTCGTCTACGACCGTACGAACGACGTCGTCCCCTGGCTGGCGGGCTGCCTCGCGCTCGGGCTCGGCGCGTTCACGAAGACGATCCCACTCGTCCTCGTGCCGCTCCTCGCGCCCGGCTTTCGCGCTGCGTCGAAGCTCGGTCGGACGCTTGGGGCCGCGCTCTTTCTCGGTCCGGTCGCCCTCGGGCTGAGCGTCGTCTTCGTGCTCGCTCCAAGGGCGGTCATCGACAACGTCTTTCTCTACCGCTCGATCCGCGGCTATTTCGGCATCACCGGGCTGCTCCGCATCGCGCATCTGGACGGCCTGGGTGGCGCGTACGACCGGCTCTTCACCCTCGTGCTGATCGCGTCCGTCGCCGCGCTCTTCCGCATGGTCTGGTACCGCGGCCTCGGGGTGAGCGCGACCGTGCTGCTCGCCGGGCTCCTGCTCGCCGCGATTCCCGCGCTGGGTCCCGGCTACGGGCCGCAGTACGCCTACTGGTACATCCCCCCGCTACTCGCGACGTACCCGTTGCTCGACGACGCCTGGCGGAGAATCCTCCTCGCGTTCTACGCCGTGGCCGCAGCGACCTACGTCGTCGAGTACGCGTTCCTTCGCGCGCTGGGCAGCTTCCTCGTCGCATTCTTCGACGAGTCGGTCCTCCTGCACAAGGTCAGCAGGCGGCTCTCGACGCCGGGCGCGGAGACCATCTTGAGGGTGCCGCTCTTCATTGCGTTCCTCGTGCTGCTCGCCGCGGGCTTCCGGCGGCTGCGCGCGCTTCGCTCGACCGGCCAAACCACTAACGTCCCGCCCTGATGCCCCGCCGTCACCTGGTCCCGCTCGCCTGTGCCGTCGCGGCGCTCGCATCCGCGGGGGCCGGCGTCGTCGCATCGCTGCACTGGGTGGCGTGGGACACCAGTGCGCTCGTCCGCATGCACGACACGCTCCCGCTGGCCAAGCTCGCGGTGCACGACCAGCCGACGTTCCGGCTGCGCGGCGAGTCGGGCTTCTACGACGGCGCCTACTTCTACGCGATCGCGCGCGACCCGCTCGCGACCGGCGAGGCGCACCACCTGCTGGGCGAGGCGCCGTACTACTGGGGCCACCCGGCGTACGGGTGGCTCGCCTGGCTCGCGAGCGCGGGCGGGCGGCCCGGGGCGGTTCCGGATGCGCTGCTCGCGGTCGGCCTGCTCTCGATCTTCGTCGCGGGCGCCGCTGCCAGCCTCCTGGCGCGGGCGCTCGGCTGGTCGTCGTGGGGCGGGCTCGTCGTCGCGCTCAACCCGGGTCTCGTCTTCGCCGTCAACTCCGACACGAGCGAGCCGCTGGGTGCGGCGTTGCTCCTGCTCGGCCTCGCGGCGTACGCGCGCGGCCGGCGCGGGTGGGCGATCGGACTTTTCGCAGCGTTGTGCTTCGTGAAGGAGCCGCTCGTGCTCGTGCCACTTGCGATCGGCGCGTGGGAACTCTGGCGCACCCGTCGTCCGCCGTTCGTCGCCGCGGCGGTGGGGCCTGCGGTCCTCTGGTGGCTCTATCTCCGGATCCACCTCGGTGCGTTTCCGTTCGGACAGGGAAGCGAGCGCCTCACGGCTCCGCTCGCCGGCTGGAAACGGGCGTTGCTGGACGCGGCGTCACAGTCGTGGAACCCGGGCGTCGACACCGCACAGATGGGGCAGGCGGCCGTCGCACTGATCATCGTCGTCGGCCTCGCGATCCTCGTCGCCGGCATCTATGCGCTGCGCCTGCGCAGCGTCGTCGCGCCGGCATTCCTCGCCATCGCCGTGCTCTACGCGTGCATCACGCCGAACGGCGTCCAGTATCCGAAGGACCTGATTCGGGAGCTCGCACTCGTGCTCACGCTTCTCCCGTTCGTCCTCGCGGCTCGGGCTCCAGCGGAGCCAGCGTCCGCGCGTAAATATCCTCGAGCTCGTCTGCCTTTTCGGCAACGATCAGGAAGCTGAACGCGAAGAGCCGCGGCCAGAGCCGCGCCAGCATTCCGGAGGTCGTGTCGGCGGCGCGGAGCGTTGCGCTCGCGCCGACCATGTCGCGGATCGGCGGTCCGAATCCGTGCACCTCCTTGATCACGAATCCGCCGTTGACCAGCAGCTTCTTGAACGAATAGATCGTGAACAGGCGGGTGTGCGTCAGATCGAGGATGCCTCGCTTGCCGTAGTTGAACTGGCCGAGGAAGAGGCTCAGGCGCATGACGAGGAACGCGATGTTGCCCGTGCTCGCGTAGAGCGTCCCGCCGGGCTTCAGGATCTCGGCGATCTTGCGGACGCCTTCCTCGGGGCGCTTCAGGTGCTCGAGCACGTCGAGCACGAGCACGCAGTCGTACTGGTGCCGGCCGAGTGTGCGGTCGAAGTCTGCGTCGAGATCGAGCTCGATCGCCTCGGCATCGCCCGCATCCGAAGGCCGCTCGACGTCGGCGGAGGTCACATGTGAGACCTTCTGCGCGAGCTGAGCGCTGAGGACGCCGCGGCTCGAGCCGAGATCCGCGACCCGCCAGTCGGGCGGCCACTCGCGGGAGAGGATCTCGTGATGAAGGGTGTTGTCCGCCTGCTTCACGCGATAGCCGCTCTCGTCGAACGCGCCGAAGTCGAACTTGGGCTCATAGAACAATCCGGCCTGTCCGAGGCGCACCTTCGAGACGGCTTTGAGGCAGTTCGCCGCATACTTCAGGCCGTTCACGCGGGAGATCTCGTCGCCGTAGAACGTCGGCACCGGGATCTCTTTCACGACACGCCCGGTCGACAGGAGCTGGATCAGGACCTCGGTGTCGAAATGGAAGTCGTCCGAGTTGAGCTGGAAGTGAATCGAGCGGAGCGCGTCGACTTTGTAGGCCCGGTAGCCGGAGTGGAACTCCGAGAGGTCGCTGCCGAGCATCCGGTTCTCGATCGCCGTGAGGACCTGATTTCCGACCCACTTGTAGAGAGGCATGCCGCCTCGCAGCGCATCACGGCGATTGATCATCCGCGAGGCGATGAGCGCGTCCGGCTCGTCCTTACCGAGCGCGTTCACGATCTGAGGAAGGTACTCGGGGGCGTACTGACCGTCCCCGTGCAGCAGGACGACGTAGTCGAAGCCTTGCTTGATTGCGTGGAGATACCCGAGCTTCTGGTTGCCTCCGTAGCCGCGATTGAACGGCGTCTGGAGCACGGTCACGTTGTGGAACCCCATCCGCTCCGCTGCGCGACGCGCCGTCTCGTAGGTGAGGTCGCTCGACGAGTCGTCGATTACGAGGATCTCGGAGAAGAGGTCGCGCAGCCGAGGCGGAATCCGGTCGAGGACGCTCGCGATGAAGTGCTCGGCCTGGAAGGCGACGATGAAGATGGCCACCTTCGTCCGCTTGAGCACCTCCGCGGCGGCCGTGACGGCGTCTTCGTCGAGCGGGAAGCGGGCGAGCGTGACAGATCCACCGGCCGCGGCCGACTCCGCGGACTCCGTCATCCGTGTGAGGGTCGAGTCACGAGACCTCGATTGTATCGGGCGACGCTCCCGCTGAACGAGCAGCGCATACGATTGGCCGGATGCAGCCGAGCCGGCACCGGTCGTGAGGCGGGCGCTCGTCCCCGTTGCGCTGACCTCGGCGGGCACCGCGGGCCACGGTGCGGTCGCGGCTCGATAGCGCGGCGTCCATCGCCGGCCGGCGATGGACGGTGCTCGTCGGCGCGTTCGGCGCCGTCGTCTTCCTCTGCTGCTGCCTGCTCGTGCGCGGTGGCCTGCTCGACTCGGGGTCGTACGGCGACGTCCATCTCTACGCAACGTACGGCGCCAACATGGCATCGGGCCATTGGCCGTACGGCGACTTCTTCGACGAGTATCCGCCGCTCGCGCAGCCGCTGTTTCTCTTCGTGCACATCCTGCCGGGTGGGCATGCCCATGCGTTTCGGTGGACGATGGCGCTGTTCGGCGCGGCAGCCGTCGTGCTGCTGGTCGCCGCGCTGGCGTCGATCGGTGCTTCTCGCCGCCGGCTCGCCGTCGCGGCTGTCGCTGCGGGCGTCGCGCCGATCTTCGTCGGGCCGATCTTTCTCAACTCGTACGACCTGTGGCCGGCGCTGCTCACGGCTGCAGCGCTGCTCGCGTTCGTGCAGCGTCGCGAGCGCACGACATACGTTCTGCTCGCGCTCGCCGTCGCCGCGAAGGTGTACCCGATTGTCCTGCTCCCGCTCGCTCTGATCGAGACGTGGGACCGTGGCGGGCGGGTGCTGGTCCGGCGGGCAGCCCTCTGGTTCGCAGGCTCGCTGCTCGTCGTCCACCTGCCCTTCGCAATCGTCGGCCCCGGGGGTCTTCGCTACAGCTACTGGATCCAGCTCAAGCGAGGGCTCGAGGTCGAGAGCCTCGGCGGCGCAGTCCTGCTCGTGCTCGACCGGCTCGGGCTGCACCACTCCACGCTCGTCGCGAGCCTGTCCACGAACGTCGCAGGAAGCCTGGCGAGCGCCGTTGCGACGCTCTCCTCCCTCGTCGCGCTCGCAGCGATCCTCTTCGTCGCGTGGGTCTACTATCGGCGTCGCGGCGACCCGCTCGTCGCTGCCGGTGCGGCCGTTCTCGGGTTCGTCGCCTTCGCGAAGGTGTTCTCGCCGCAGTACGTCGACTGGCTCGTCCCGCTCGTTCCGGCCGCGGGCGCCGCCGCCTCGGCGATCCTGCTCGGCGGGCTCGCCTTGACCCGCATCGTGTTCGACCGCTTCCACGCGCCGGGAGGCCCCGACGGAGAGCAGTACAAGGCGGCGCTCACCTGGTGGGTGTTCGCGCGTGATCTGCTCATCGTCGCGCTCTACGCGCTGCTCGTCGCTCGTCTATGGCGGAAGCCCCAAAGAAGCAGCCCGTAGAGCGCGACGAGGACGAGATTCCGCGCGAGCGCGGCCCAGATCACGGCGCCGAAGTGCGTGATCTGGAGGAACGGCTCCGGGAAGCGCGCCCATACCTGCGTCAGCGCAAGCGCGAGCAGCAAGCCGGCCCACGCCGCGAGCGAATCGACGAGCGGCACGAGCGGGACGAGGAAGAGCAGGTACTGCGGCGACAGCACCTTCGCGAAGGCGACGAACCCGACGGCGGTCGCTGCGACGGCCCGCAGCGTTCGATCGCGGTCGACAGGGCCGTCGCGAAGGAGCTGCCACGCAGCGGCGGTGGCGACGAGCACGAGCACCGTCAGCAGCGTTGCGAGCACGCCTGCACCGCGGCCCGCGACGTCGAACGAGAACGGCGAGTGCGAGACAACCACGTGGTACCCGGCACCGAGCCGGTGCGCGACGCCGAGGACAGACCCTCCGAGGCTCTCGACCTGGAGCCCGCGCGTCGCCTGCTGCTGCAGGCTCGCGCGCAGCCCGCCGGGCGCGACGACGGCGAAAGGTGCGAACACGACGAAGACGACCGCCGCCGCCGCGAGGAGCGCGCGACGGGCCTCGTCTCTTCCACGCTCGCGTGCGACGTACGTCAGCAACGCGGGAGCGAGCAGCACGGGGTAGAGCTTCGCCGCCGTTGCGGCGCCGAGCAGCGCCAGCCCCCAGCGCGGGCGACCGCGCACGACGAGCGCCACCGCCCAGGCGGCGAGCGCCGACGGCCAGAAGTCGAAGCTGTTGAGCACGATGGGGCCAAGTGCCGCCGGCGCGATGCCGGCGACGACCACGGCGCCGTACCGCCGGAGGGCGGGTTCGCCGGCGAGCGCGAACGCGACGGCGCCGATCGCCGCGGCCGCACATAGCAGCTCGAACACCTTGAACCACGACACGTAGTGCGATCGCGGCAGGGCGGGCACCGCAAGCGCGGGGATCGCGCCCGGCGGGAACTCCATCGAAAAGCCCGAGCGATACGGCACGTGCCCGTGCGCGATCCGGCCGCCGTACAGCGAGTAGAGCCCCGTGTCGGCTTTCCCATGCGAATCCCACAGCCCGACGTTCGGCAGCGAGCACGCCGCGATGAGCACCACCCACCCGACCGCTGCGGCGCGCAGCACGCTCACGAGCTCGGCGCCCTGCGAAGTTGCGGGAGGTACGCGGCGATGACCGAGACTCCGGCCGCCCAGAGCACGAAGAGCTCCGGCAGGCTCGCGTAGAGGAAACGCGGGTGCAGCGAGGTGTTCGCGTAGAAGCTGTAGAAGAGTGGATTCAGGAGCAGGAACGCGAGCACGAGCGCGAGCGCCCACGGGCGCCGCATGCCGAACATCCCGACGATCGCGACCGGCAGGATGATCGCAAGCGTGTGGAGCCCGAAGATCGACGAGTGGGTCCAGCTCGTCAGGACATGCGCGATGTCGAATGGATCCCGCGGCCACGATTGCGGGTTGTCGAACAGCTTCGGGTACGAGAGAGGCCAGTAGACGAGCACGACGGGAGCGAACGCAAGCGCACCGGCGAGGTACGGCAGCGCGTCGTGCTTGCGGCCCCGCAGGAACACGATGACGAGTGCGGCCGCGGCGAGGAGCGCGTTCGACACCTTCACGCACGTCGCGACGCTGAGCGCGCATCCTGCAAGCGAGAGGCGCATCTGCGTCAACCGCGGCGAGAGCAGGAGCGCGGCGCCTGCGGTCACGAGCAGCGTCGAGAGCGGCTCGCTGTAGTTGTGCAGGCCGACGTCGACCTCCCACTGGCCGTTTCCCCAGGCCCCGGAGCCGGCGATCAGCCCGACGAGCAGCGGCCATGCCGTCCAGAAGCCCGCGGCGAGCAGACCGACCCAGCGGCGCCCCGTCGCGTTGCGGCCGAGGTAGGTCACCGCCACCACCGTGAGCGCGACGAAGACGAGCGAGAGCGCGACGCCGAAGTCCCACGCGACATGCTTGCTCAGCCCAAACCCGAGCGCGCGGTACGCGAGCATCGGCAGGGCCCACACGAGCGGCCAGCCGAACACGGCGGCGCCGCTCGGCTGCATCCAGTGCACGTCGACGCAGATCACGACGCTGAAGGCGCCGAGCGCCGAAGCGGCGAGCCACGGCCGCAGGTGGGGCCTCCGGCGCCACGCAACAGCGAGCGCCGCGACGGCGGCGAGAGCGAAAAGCGCGTCGAGCGCGAGCACGGCCCGCGGCATCCGGCCCCACGCAGCCATGAATTCGCGGGTGGCCGCGTAGAACCCGGTCGCGTCGCCGGTGAGACCGCCTGCCGCCGCGTCCCGCGTGAAGCGGGGGATGCCGGGGAGCTTCGATCCATCCGCCACGAGCGCTGCGAGCGGGATCACGGCCCGGATGACCAGCAGAAGCGCAAGCACGCTCCACCAGCTTGTGAGCCTCGGCACGCGCATTCCGCGCGGACGCTAGCAGCGACCTCCGCCGGTAAAGCCTTCGTTAAGCCTGCCCGAGTTGTCGGAGTCGCCCGCTAGCATCTCGACCTGATGCCGACCGCGGTCGTAACCGGGGGTGCGGGCTTTCTCGGCTCGCACCTATGCGACACCCTCGTAGCCGACGGCTACCGGGTGATCTGCGTCGACAACCTCGAGACCGGGTCGCTCCAGAACGTCGAGCAGCTCCGCGGCGAGAACTTCCATTTCCC
>DATCOE010000020.1:0-48764 GCA_036564885.1 Gaiellaceae bacterium
GGCGCACCCCACTGCGTTGAGCCGATCAATCCGCCCATCCGGGATGCAGGGCTCAAGGCGCCTTCGCGATTGCTACGACCTACCTCCGCCGCCTCGTGCACTCGCTAGCTCAAACGCCAGTGGAACAGAGGCCGGTCGTGCGCTCAGAAGCGGTTGCAGGTGCCAGAAGGTGAGACCGACCAGCTAGCGCCGGAGGCCCTCCCCGGTCTCCGGCTCGTCCTCCGCGAGTGGGGGCGCATCGGCTGCTTCGGATTCGGCGGTCCATCGACCCACATCTCTCTGCTGCGCGAACTGTGCGTCCGCCGGCACCGATGGCTCGACGCCGAAGACTTCGAGGACGCGTTCGCCGCCTGCAATCTGCTGCCGGGGCCAGCCTCGACGCAACTCGCGATCTACTGCGCATGGCGGCTGCGCGGACGCAGCGGCGCGCTCGTCGGCGGCCTAGCCTTCATCGTTCCCGGCCTAATCCTGATCCTCGCGCTCTCGGCGCTCTTCCTTGTCGACTCGCCGCCTGGCTGGGCGCTCGGAGCGGGCGCCGGCGCAGGCGCCGCGGTGGCAGCGGTCGCCCTCCACGCGGGCTGGAGCCTCGCAATTCCCAGCTGGCAGAAGGCCGCCCAACGCTCGCGCTGGTCCGCCTACGTCGTAACTAGTGGTGCTGCGGCAGCCACGATTGGCCCCTGGCTCGTGCTCGTTCTCCTCGGCTGCGGACTCATCGAGCTCACCTTTCAGCGCTCGAGAACGACCCTGCGAACGCTTAACAGCTTTGGAGGCTGGCCGCTTCTTGCGGCGGCTGCCACGGGCGCGAGCGGCGGCCTCCTCGCCCTGGCGTGGGTCGCGATCAAAGTTGGCGCTCTCTCGTACGGCGGCGGGTTCGTGATCGTGCCGCTCATGCAGCAGGACGCGGTCAACCGCTACCACTGGCTAACGGCGACCCAGTTCCTCAACGCAGTCGCCCTGGGCCAGATCACACCAGGACCGGTGGTACACACGGTCGCGGCCGTCGGCTACGCCGCCTACGGCATCGGCGGCGGCCTGGTCGCTGCACTGATCGCCTTCTCCCCATCGTTCGCCTTCATCCTTGCCGGCGGCAGACACTTCGACGAACTCCGCCACAGTGAGAACGCACGGTCCTTCCTCGGCGGCGCCGGACCCGCCGCGATCGGCGCCATCCTCGGCTCTGCCATCCCGCTCGCCCGCGCCCTCGATGAACCCTGGCAATACGCAGTGCTCGCAGCAGCCATCACGGTGCTCCTGGGGCTCCGCCGAGGCGTCGTCTTGACGCTGCTTCTCGCCGGTGCAACAGGCGTACTCATTGCCCTCGCCGGCGGCCCACTGCCTTAGCCCGATCGGTAACCGCTCCAGGCGAGAGCGAGGCTATCGAATTGGCGAAAACATCGGCCACGAACTCTTCAACGCGCCCTCGAGGAATGGCTGGCGCAGTGGCCGTAGCGCCTGGTCGTCTCGATCGAGCGGCCGCACTCCACCGGAGTGGAGTCGAGCAGCACGAGATCATCCCTCGAGCCGGAGCTACGGGCCGCGAACACGCCGATCAGCCACTCGATCGACTCGGCCGGCCGAGTGCGCCGCTTGTGCAGCGCATCCTGGGTCGGCAGCGCGGGGAACAGGTGGCCGAACTGGCGGCGGACTGCCCGCAGGAAGCGCCGGTCATGGGGATCCCCATCAGAACCTGCGCGACACAAAGCGTCACGATCTCCGCGTCGGTCAGCCTCCGTCGTGCGTTCCGCGGCCGCTGCGGCAGCAGGCCGGCCCGTTCCCGACGGTGGGCGCTTGAGCCGGTGGCGAGCAACGATCGGGGATGGGGTGTACTCAGCCAGTCGGTATCGTCGCAAGGGTGGCGCTCTGGATTGTGCTCGTTCGGCGTGATGTAGGCCCTAGCACTCCTCGCACTCGCAGCGCGGTGGTCCGGAGGGCCGAAGAGCTGGTCGAGCGGCTTGGCAACCTGAGCGGGCACTCGCGTTGACGGGCGGGCCTGGCGACGGCGCGGCGGGCGGGACGTAGCTGAGCGGCCTGCGCCTTTTCCTTGTGCTCGGGAGCGTAACGGTGCTCGGCCCGGCATCGATGGACATCTACCTGCCGGGCCTGCCCCAATTGGCGCGCGACCTCGGCGCGAGCCCATCGACGGCACAGCTGACGGTGACGATGTTCCTGATCGGGCTGGCGCTCGGCCAGTTTCTGGCCGGGCCGCTCAGCGATGTCCACGGTCGCCGGCGGCCGCTGATCGTGGGGATGGCCGCTTTCACGGTCGCGTCGCTTGTCTGCGCCATCGCCCCGAACCTGTACGCGCTCGCTGCGATGCGCCTTGTTCAGGGGACGATGGCCGCCGCCGGCATAGCGATCGGGCGCGCGGTCGTTCGCGACCTGTACTCAGGCGCCGCCGCCGCTCGCTACCTGTCACGGCTGATGCTGATCATCGGCCTCGGGCCAATCCTCGCACCGCTCGTTGGCGGACAAATCCTCCGCTTCACCTCCTGGCGCGGCGTCTTTGTGGCGATCGCACTACTCGGGCTCGCCCTTGTGCTCACGACCACCCGGCTGCTGCCCGAGACGCTTCCGCACGACCGCCGTCGCGCCGCAGGCCTCGGCGAGACCGCTAGGACGTTCGCGCGGCTGCTCGTCGACCGCGGCTTCCTCGGCTTCGTCCTTGTCTGCGGTCTCGGCGGCGGCGCCGTGCTCGGCTATGTCGCAGGCTCATCGTTTGTGCTTGAGGACGTCTACGGCGCGTCGCCGCAGGTCTACAGCGTGTTGTTCGGGATGAACGGCCTCTTCTTGGTGATGGGTGCGCAGATAAACGCACACCTGCTTCGGAGGCTACCGCCGCGGCGCCTGCTCGGATTCGGGTTGACGACGATGGTCGTCGCCGGGATTGTGCTGCTCTCGGTGGCGCCGTTTCGCGGCGCCGGCCTCGCCGCCGTAATGCCACCGCTCACCCTCCTCGTATTTAGCTGGAGCTTCGTCCAGTCGAATGCCATCGCGCTCGCATTGACCAACCATCCGTACGGGGCGGGGAGCGCGTCTGCGCTGCTCGGTGTCAGTCAGTTCGCGTTCGGCGCCGTGATGGCCCCGCTCGTCAGCATCGGAGGCAACGACACGGCTCTGCCGATGGCAATCGTCATCGCCACCTGTGGCATCGCCGCTGTCCTGGCGCTGAAGTGCCTCGTACCATCTGCGCCGACGCCGCAGCTCGCCGCGACCCCCGCGGAAGCGTAGGGCTCACCGTGCTGAGTCCCTACAGCATGTACCTGCTAAAGAAACGGGGGCTGCCGCTCCTCTACTGGCAGGGAGTGCTGCGCGGCCGCGCGTAGCCCCGAAGAGTCGCCTGCACCGCGAGGATGCAGCGAGGGGGCAGTGGCCACTGTGTGGGGTGTCAAAATGTCGGTGCTGCCTGCAAATCCCAATGGTCGATGGGTGCGAACGGAAGCTTGGCACCCCACACCCGCGCTTGGCGAGCAGCGCCACGGCCCGCGCGGCCGCCAGCCCTCCAACTCCTCGAGCACGCCTTCGGCGATCACGCTTCGCCAGCTTCCGTTTCCCGCCTCGTCGTACTCGTCAACCTCGAAACAGACGTTCGGGTTGGCGCGCATCATCTCGATCTTCCGCCCGTCGCCCCGCGGAGAGGTGCAACCTCAGCCAAGTTGCCGCGCAGCGTCGTGCCGGCTGAGCTTGCGGAGCGGTCATACAGCTCGCCCATTCGACGACGCCGTCAGAAGCCGAGATCGAAGAAGACCGTTTCGTTCTCGCCCTGCAAACGAATGTCGAACCGGACCCCGCCGTCTTCGGCAACGGCGGTAAGGGTTCCGCGGCGCGCGTCGTCGATCGTGGAGAAGACCGGATCAGCGGCATTCGCTTCCGACTCGTCAGGGAAGTACATCCGCGTGAAGAGCTGCTTCATCAAGCCACGCCCGAAGACCTGCACGTTCACGTGCGGGGCCGCCCCATCGAGGCGGCCCGGCTTGACGATGTGCAAGCTGTATTCCCCGTGCGGGTGCGTACCTGATCGGGCCCAGCCGAAATCGTGGCGGTACGTGCCCATTTCATCTGCCTGCCAGATCTCGATCACCGCGTCGGGCACGGGCTCTCCGTCGCCGTCATAGACCACGCCACGCACCCGGATCGCACCGGCCGTGCCGGACCCGACGACATCCGTCTGGGGCCCGCGCACCAAACCGATGGAATAGAAGGGACCGACGGTCTGCGACGGCGTGTTCGGCAGCAGCATCACTCGCCTCCCTCGAACGGCGTGCGGGCCGGGCCGCGCAAAACGATGTCGAAACGGTACCCGAGAGCCCAGTCGGGCGAGGTGGCTGACCAATCGAACCGCGAAATCAGTCGCTGGCGCGCCTTCGGGTCACGGATCGAGTTGAAGATCGGATCGGCGTCGAAGAGCGGGTCGCCCGGGAAGTACATCTGCGTGACCAGCCGGTTCGTGAACGCACAGCCGAAGATCGAAAAATGGATGTGCGCGGGCCGCCACGCGTTCGGGTGGTTCTTCCACGGGTACGCGCCGGGCTTGATCGTCGTGAAGCGATACATGCCGTCCCGATCAGTAAGCACCCGGCCCGCGCCGCCGAAGTTGGGATCAAGCGGCGCCGGATGCCTGTCGACGTCATGGGCATACCTGCCGGCTGCGTTCGTCTGCCAGACCTCGATTAGTGTTTCCCGGACGGGTCTCCCCTCGCCATCCACGACGCGACCGTTGACGACGATCCGCTCCCCGATCGGCTCGCCGGAGAACTGCCGCGTCAAGTCGCCGTCTCTCTCCAGCACATCGCGGTCACCGTAGATCGGCCCCGTCAACTCCGACATCGTCTCGGGCAGCGTCACCAGCGGCTGCTTGGGCGCGCGTAGCCGCGTAGAGAGGTAGGCCGGGACGTCGTACGGCGGATCCGGGCTCCGAAGCTCTTCAGCGATTGGCAAAGCCGTGCTCCTTTCAGTCGACCAGGCGGTAGTCGGAAAGCGACCGCGACACCGCGATACTCGGCAGCAGCACCCTGGCGATCCTAACCATCAGGTCCTCGACCGCTTCGCCCTCTCGGGGAAACGGCCAGATGACGCACTCCTCTACTCCAGCGGCCTGTATCGCCCGCACGCGCTCAGCTACCTGTTGCTCTGTCCCGACGATCGCGAGGCTATTGAACATCCCCGGCGTGATGTGGGAGCGCAACTCGGACATCACCTCGGGGCTCCACTCGTGCGGCGCCTCGTGCATGAACGTTCGGAACTCATCCGTAATGTCGTCGGCGAAGTCGTCCAGGTGCTCCTTGAAGAAGGCTCTGCTGCTCCACATCGCATGGCCCACGCCGCGGAGCATGTTCTCCGGAATCGGGTCGTCCTCACTGTCAAGGATCGCAACGTACACCCAGGCGGCGAGCGTGATGTCGCTCCAGCTGCGACCGGACGTTGCCAACCCCGCTTCGACGCGCTCACGCGCATAGTCGATGGCGGGCTTCGTAGCGAAGCTGCCCATCAACACGCCGTCGGCGGCGCCGCCGGCCATCTCGAGGATCTTCGGACTGCGTCCGGCAACCCAGAGCTTCGGGATGAACAGAGGGTCCCAATCGAGTCGCGCGCCCGCCAGCTTGATGATCTCGCCGTCGAGGGTCACGCGCTCACCAGCCCACAGTCCGCGCATCACCTCGATCGCCTCGCGTACCGCGGTAACCGGCTTGCGTTGCACGTATCCGGGCAATGTCTCGAAGTGGCTCCCGGCCGCCATCACGACCGTCAACCGCCCTCCGCAGGCTTCTGCAAGCGTGGCCGTTGCCTGCGCCGTCAGCGCAGGATGCCGCGTATACGGGTCGGTGACGCTGATACCGAGGCCGATCCGATCGGTGACGGCTGCGGCCATTCCATGTCGCACGTACACGTCACGCGTCCATTTCTCATCAGCGTGGAACAACCCGTCGTAGCCGAGAAGCTCGCACAAGCGTGCCTGGTCGACGAACCGCGCGTTGTCCTCCTCGCCGAGCGAAGCCACCGAAATGCGGACGCGATCGAGTTCGGTAGTGCTCACAGCCTCCTCAGTCTCCTCTCTGCCAGGACTGCGGCAGCGCAGATCACGCCAAGACTGCGGACGCGGGGAAGCGCCGACTCCTGGCCGAGCGTAAAACCACAGAACGGGCACTCAACATGGGCGGTCGAAGTGCAGAGATTGCTGCTGAACGGGCGATCGCAGTTGATACACGCGTGCCAGCGCGGCGCCCGGTCCAAGTCAGATCTCCAGTCCTATCCGCGGGGTGCGTTCGACGAACAGCGACGCAATCGTTAGCGGCGCGTCGATCATGCCCCGTCCGCCCCTGGTCTCTCTCGCGGACAGTGCTGTCTCCTCCGACTTCATCGCGCGACCTCGGTGCGCCGCGGCTCTTGCTTGACACTCTTCATCGCCGCAACGCCGGACTCCTGGTCGAACGTGTTGCCGCAAAACGGACACAACAAGTCGATCCCGGTGTCCCACAAGTCCTCCGTGTGACAGTAGAACGGCCCATCGCACTTCGGGCATGCAACCCAGAACATATGCGCCATTGTCGTCCTCTTCGCGTCAGGAAACGGTGGTCGTCGGTGCAGCGGGCACAGGCGCCGATGCGTCCGTAGAGATGTAGTCCTCGAGCTGTATTCGGCTCATGACGTCTTCCGGCACCTTGATGCGCTCGGGGAAGGGACGGGTCACCGGACGAGTTGCGTCCACGATCATCTTGGTGGTCATGATGTCGTCCGTCTGCGAGGGGTCGAGCGTGTTTCCCTTGACGTTCTTGATGATGTCGACGTCCTGATCGGCCTGGACGCGTGTGGCTACTGCCCACATCACGGACTGCTCGTGGAAAGGATCGATGTCCCCGTCTACGACAACGACGTGCTTGATGAAGTCCACTTCTCCGAGGGCGATCAGCGCGGCCTGTTTCGATTCGCCGTCCACGCGCTTGTCGATCGAGATGTAGCAGTGGAAGCGACAGACGCCGGACGGCGGCAGGTGTACTGCCCGGACCGTCGGCACGACGCCCTTGATGCGGTTGAAGAGACGCCCTTCTTTCGGAATACCACCCTGGACCCGGTCGTCCGGGTGGCCAACGAAGACGTCCTGGTAGATCGCGTCTTCGCGGTGGGTGATCGCCTTGACGTCGATGATCCACCGCAGGCGCTGCGGCCCGTAGGTTCCGGGAAACTCTCCGAACGGCCCCTCGACCTCACGCACATTCGCCGGCACCTCGCCTTCGATCACGATCTCCGCGTCGGCGGGGACCATGAAGTCCTCGCCCCAGGTCTCCGACGGGACAAGGCGGAGCGGGCTCTGAGCGATAGCTCCGATCACCTCGTAGTCGTCCTCTCCGAAGGGGGCCACGTTCAGGCCGCCCAGGAAGAATGCGGGATGGTGGCTGACCACGATCACGACCGGCGTAGGCTGACCGCGCTCCTCGAACTTCCGCGTGATCTGCCAGTTGTGACGCGGCGACATGTGGAGCCCCAGCTTGTGAGGACCCTTGTACATCATGCGGAGGTACGCGACGTTGTAGGCGCCCGAGTCCGGGTCGCGCATGATCGGTGTCATGTCGATGTACGGCGCAGGATCCATGTGGTGGTGCCGGACGATTGGAAACTGCCTGAGGTCGGCGTCGGCGCCGAGCTTGACCACCTGCTTGACCGGACTGTCGGCCGGATCGAGCACAACCGGCGCGATGCGACCGTCTTCGCGCCTTGCGTATTCGAGGCTCAAAGGAAGCTTCGCGTCGGACGGCGCCATGCCGAGCGCCTGAGCGCACCGCTCGCGCTCTGCGTAGATGTTCGTGATGAGCGGAAACGCGGAGATCTCCCCGAAGAGGTTCAGCGGCCGGTGGAAGATCGCCATCGGGTAGCGGTCCGCGTTCTCGAGGTGCTGCAGAATTGCCGTAACTTCGAACTTCGAAGGATCGACAGGCTCGTGAATGTGGACGACACGATCAGGCTGATCGCGTTCGACGGCTGCGATGAAGTCCCTGAGATCAAGCATCTCGTGTCATCCACTCCTCGGCGGTAACTACTTTACGACGCACGGCTACCACTAAGACTCGGTGCCATCTCCTGGCTCTCGATCAACTCGAAGACCTGATCGCGCAATTGGGTCACGGCTGTGTCCAACCGGAACTCCTTCATCAGTCGCGGGCGCGGCAGCGGAACGGAGATCACTTCCTGCAGACGCCCCGGCCGCGCACTGAACACTGCGATCCGGTCGGAGAGGAACAGTGCCTCGTCGACGTCATGCGTGACGAGCACCGCCGTGGTTCGCGTCTCCTCGACGATCCTCGCCAGATCAGCCTGAAGCTTCCCGCGGGTCAACGCATCCAGCGCGACGAACGGCTCGTCCATCAACAGAACGTCGGGCGCCCCGACCAGGCCTCGCGCAATCGCAACGCGGTGCTGCATGCCACCCGACAGCTGGTACGGCGGAAACTTGGCGAAGTCGGCCAGCCCGGTCAGCTCGAGGTAGCGCGCCACCGCAACCCGTTTCTCGACGGAGCTCATGTGCTTGGCCTCGAGGGCCAGTGCGACGTTCTCGTAGACGGTTCGCCAGGGCAGGAGCGCCGGCTCCTGGAACACGAAGCCGATGTTGTGCGGAATACCCTTGACCGGCGCGTCGCGGAGAAAGATCTCTCCCTCTTCGCAGCTGACCAAGCCGATCATCATCTTCAACAGCGTGGTCTTACCGCATCCGGACGGGCCCACGAGGCTGACGAATTCGCCGAGCTTTATGTCGAGATTGATGTCGTCGAGAGCGAGCAGGCTCGACCGGCCGCCGTCTGTGGCGAAGGTCTTGCCCACGCCGCTGATTCGCAATATGACGTCAGCCATCTCTTTTGCACTCCTGCCCTTCGGCTTCGATGTCGGTAACGCCATGGGGCCGGACGCGCATCCGGCCCCATGACATCGGATCATTCAGAGGGATCAACGCACTGTGAACGACGCCGTCCGCACGGCCCCGGAGGCGCCGGTGACACGCACGGTGAGCCGCTGTCCGTGCGCCTTCGCGGAGAGCTTCCACGAGCAACCCGCCGGGAGCTTGTGCCCTGAGAGGGTCGCTGAGCAGGATGCGATGCCCGTGCCGGTGACGCGGAACGTCGCACCAGCCTTCGGCCTCGCGGGCGAGAAGGCGACGCGCAGCGCAGTCGCAGTCGGGTGACCCGGCGTTGCAGCCGTCCCCAGCGCACTGAGCGCCTGTTTCGCAAACGTCGTGTCGATCCACTGCGAGAGCGGATAGGCCGCGGGGATTAGGCCGTACTGGAGAAAGACGGTCTGGAGCACTGTCGCATTGAGGTTGCTGAGGATCACATTCGGCGGGAAGAAGTTGAGCTTCTGGTAGGTGTCGTAGATCGCGGCGTTGTCCGCGGCGTTGGTATCCGGCACTAGGCTCGTGGTCAACTGGACGAACGCGTTCTTGTTCTTCGGGTTGTCGAACCATCGGAAGCTCTGGAGCAGGGCCTCGTTGAAAGCGAGCGCCTCCGCGGAGTGCCCGGTGAGCCAGCTCGGCGTGGCCCAGAGCAGGGAGTGGATGAAGTTGGGCATCTGGGTCGCGTAATTGAAGAGCAGGTTGTACCCCTGGGATTTCAGGGTCATGGTGTACGTATCGAGTGACATCGCCGTCGCGTCGAGACGATTGGCCAAGAGAGCGGCGACGCGGACGGATGTCGCACCGGCCGAAACAACTGACGCGTCGGAATACTGGAGCGCAGGCTTGGCGGAGCCCAGGGCGATCCCCGCCTCGGCCCCACTCAACGCAGCAAAGCTCAGGATCCCGATCCTCGCGCCCTTCAACTGGTTGAGCGTCTTGACCTCCGGCCTGCTCACGAAGACGTCGTCCGTCTTTGGTATGGACACGGAGAAAGCCTTCACGTTCAAGCCGTTTTGTGCCGCCAGCAGTCCGGACAGGGGCGACACCTCGGCCACGTCGACCTGGCCGGTGGCCACCGCACCCAGCGCGATCGTCGTCGAGCCGGCCTGTACCGTGTCGACCTTGGCGCCCCACTGGCGAAGAAGACCCTCGGCGTGTGCCAGCACCATCTCGCTCGCGGCCAGATCTCCCGTGTAGATCACCTTGATCGACTTCCCGGTCAGGTTCGGGCTATGGAAGGCCGACCGGGTCTCGATTGCCGTCGTGTGGTCCGTTGCCGATCGCACGTCGCCGGCGAATGCGCCGAACACAAGACTCACCAAGCCTAGGCCGATCGCCAAGCAGCTAGCTGTCCGCCTCATCTGAGAACTCCTTTCGAACTCACGGAAGAGTCGCGCGCTGACCTGCGGCGCGCTGATTAGCGCGCCGCCGAGGTCGCCGCGACCCACGGAAAGAACCGACCCAACGACCAAGTGAGGAGCGCTGCTGTCGCCACGCCGACGATGGAGGAAGCCATAATGGCTGCCAGGAGGTAGGCTGTCCTGAAGCTTCCGCCGAAGGTGGCGGCCATTCCGCCGAGGCCCACGACGGTGATCTCGATCTCCCCGATGATCATCCCGATCAGTGCCTTGCCGAGCGCAATGCGCAACCCGGCGAAGATGAGCGGCACGGCATTCGGGAGCGCGATATCCCGTACGATCCGCTGCTCGCTCAGGTGGTAGACCTGCGCGACTTCCATCAGGATACGCGGCGTTCCCTTGACGCCGGCCGTTACGTTGATCATTACCGACCACGTGCTCAGGATGACGACGACGGCCACGCGCGACCAGAAGCCGATCCCGAACCAGATCACCATCAGCGGCACCATCGCGATGATCGGGGTGCATTGCATGAAGTCGACGTACGGGTTGAGAATGCGCTCCACGAGAGAGCTCCGACCCATTGCAAGACCGACCGCAATCCCGGCCACCACAGCAATCACGTACCCCGTCACGAGATCTTTGGTCGACGTCCAGAAGGCTGTCTGTAGCTGCCCGGACCGGATCAAGTCGGCGAAGGCGGCAACGACGTGGCTGGGCGTCGCAAAGAGGACCGAATTCGTCGAGCCGATGATCTGCCACAACGTCAAGAAAACGGCGAGAGACGCCACCTGAACCCACACGCCGCGAAACAGGCGTCGCCCTCTCGAAGACGCGCGCGCCTTGGACGGGCCCGACGGTCGCAACGCCATGGAGTCGGTGCCGATGGAGGCCGCAAGGCTGGGCGCGGAACGCTCGTTGTCGATCATGGTTCGCGACTGTAACGAAGTTCTCCGGCTGATGCAACAAATATTCGCTCAAGGATCCATGCGATTACTTCCTCGCCCCGAGAACGCCGGCGTCACTCGTGGCAGAGAGCCAGGAATCCGAGGTGCAAAGCAGCAACAAACTTTGTATAGTTCTGAGGCGTGACCACGACACGCGACAACATCGACCGCGCCGAGGGCGCAGGGGCAGAGGCAGCGACGAGCCGTCCGATCTACGTCGCGGGCCGATTCATGACGACGGCCGACCCGGTCGAGGTGATCCCGCCAGGTCACGACCGCCGGCCAATCGCAGTCACCTACCACGCCCAGGACGCCGAGTACGAGCAGGCGGTCGCAGGCGCGGTCGCCGCTGAGGAGCCGCTCGCCGCGCTGCCCGCGTACGAGCGCTCGGCCGCGCTCCACGCCGTCAGCCGCGGCATCCTCGCCCGTGCCGACGAGCTCGCGCGGCAGCTTGCCGCCGAGGCCGGGAAGCCGATCCGCGATGCGCGCACAGAAATCGAGCGGGGCGCACTCACGTTCCGCATCGCCGCCGAGGAGGCAGAGCGCATCTACGGCGAGGTCATCCCGCTCGACCTCAACGCCGCCTCCCGCGGCCGGGTCGGGATCGTGCGGCGGTTCCCGGTCGGCGCGGTGGCGGCCATCAGCCCCTTCAACCTGCCGCTCGGCCTCGCTGCGCACAAGGTCGCGCCCGCGCTCGCGGCCGGCTGCCCGATCGTCCTCAAGCCGCCGAGCAGCACGCCGCTGACGATGCTGTCGATCGCGGAGCTCGTCGACGAGACGAGCCTGCCCGCGGGCTCGCTCAGCGTGATCCCGATGACGCGGGAGCTGGGCGACCGCCTCGTCACGGACCCGCGCTTCAAGCTCCTGTCGTTCACCGGCAGCCCGGAGGCGGGTTGGGCGATGAAGGCGCGCGCCGGCAAGAAGAAGGTCGTGCTCGAGCTCGGCAGCAACTCGGCCGCGATCGTCGACGAGACCGGAGATCTGGACTGGGCCGCCCAACGCTGCGCGTACGGCGCGTTCAAGTACGCAGGCCAGCTCTGCATCAGCGTGCAGCGCGTCCTCGTGCACGACGCCGTCTGGGACGACTTCACCGGCCGCTTCCTGGAGCACGCGCGCTCACTGCGCGTCGGTGACCCGCTCGACCCGTCGACCGATATCGGCCCCGTGGTCAACGCCGCGTCTGCCGATCGTCTCGAGCGCTGGATCGGCGAAGCGGTCGCCGGTGGCGCGACGGTCCTGCTCGAGGGACAACGCGACGGCGTCTACCTCGGCCCCACCGTCCTCACCGACGTTCCCGCGGACGCCGCACTCTGCTGCGAAGAGGCGTTCGGGCCCGTCGCGGTCCTCTCGAGGTTCGACGACTTCGAGCAGGCGCTGCGCGAGGTGAACGACTCGCGCTTCGGACTCCAGGCGGGTGTCTTCACCAACGACCTCGCGCACGCATGGCAGGCGTACAACGGCCTCCACGTCGGCAGCGTGATCGTGAACGACTCGCCGACGTACCGCGTCGACAACATGCCGTTCGGTGGGGTGAAAGACTCCGGCCTCGGCCGAGAGGGCCTCCGCTGGGCGATCGAAGACATGACCGAGCCGCGGACCCTCGTCCTAGCGGGGCGCCCGTGACCACCACAACGGACATGAGGTGTAAGAGATGAGGGTTGTCGACGCGATCGCCACCTGGTTCGAGGAAATCCAGGTCGAGCACTACTTTGGCTACGCGGGCGGTGCGATCTGGCCGTTCATGGACGCCCTCGTGGATCACCCGAACATGGAGGGCATCCAGGCGAAGCACGAGTCGCATGCCGTGCACATGGCCGACATCTACTACCGGACGACCGGACGGATCGCGCCGGTGCTCGTCACCAAGGGCCCCGGCCTGCTGAACTGTGTCGGCGGCGTCGCCTCTGCGATGCACGACATGTCCGCCGTGCTGGTCATCGCCGGCTCCGGCTCCACGCACTTCCTCGGGAAGGGCGGGATGCAGGAGATCTACTACCACGGCTTCGAGGACGCGGTCAGCGTGATGCGGCCCGTGACGAAGGGCGCGTGGCTGCTCGTCCGTCCCGACACCGTGATCGAGGTGCTGAATCAGGCGTACAAGCTCGCGACGTCCGGCCGGCCGGGCCCGGTGTTCGTCCAGGTCCCGTTCGACGTGCAGCAGGCGGAGATCGAGGGCGAGATCGAGTCGCCGCGCCGCCGGGCCGTCACCTCCCGGGCCCGCCCGGATGCGGAGAGCATGGCGCGCGTCGTCGACCTGCTGGCGAATGCCGAGCGCCCCGTCCTGCTCGCAGGGGGCGGCGCAGCCAGGGCGCACGGCGGCGCGGACGCGTTTCGCGCCGTCGCCGAGCGCCTGCAGATCCCGGTCGCCACGACGCTCACCGCAAAGGGGCTGCTCGACGAGACGCACCCGCTGTCCCTCGGCGTCGTTGGCCGCTCCGGCACGCCGCCTGCGGCCGAGGCGACGCGCAATGCGGATGTCGTCGTCGCCGTCGGCGCCCGCTTCAGCGACAACCACACGAGCAACTGGCGAGCGGGAAAGATCTACGACGTCGGGCGCACGAAGATCGTGCAGGTCGACCTCGACTTCGCCGAAGTCGGCCGGAACTATCCGGTCGACGTCGGCATCGCGGGCGACGCCACGGTGTTCCTCCTCGAGCTGCTCGCGGCGGCCGAATCGGGAGCGATCTCCACACGCTGGCAAGGTTGGACCGAGCAGGCGACGGCGTCCTGGGACGAATGGCGCCGTGAGATCGCGCCTCTGCTCGCCGCCGAGACGAGCCCCGTCCACCCTGCGCGACTCTGCCACGACGTCGGCGAGGCGCTGGCCGCCGTCGACGGCCGCGTCTTCATCGACATCGGCGACGTCGTCCAGTACGCCGAGCCGTACATGACGATCCGCGGGCCGGGCCGGTGGCACATCGCGCCGGGGATGGCCGAGATGGGCTGGGCGTCCTCGGGCGTGCTCGGGGCCGCTGCGGCCGATCCTTCCCGCCCCGCCGTCGCCCTCGTCGGCGACGGCGCCTTCAACATGACATCGCAGATCCTCGCGACCGCGGTCGAGTACCAGCTGCCGGCGGTCTGGGTGATCCTGAACAACGCCGAGCTCGGGATCGAGCGGAAGGGATCGGCGATGGTCTTCGACCGGGTCCATCCCTGGTCGCGCTTCGTCAGGAAGGACACGGGGGAGCCGTACAACCCCGACTACACGCTGCTCGCGCAGGCGAACGGCGCCGAGGGGGCGCGCGTCGAGGATCCGCGAGAGCTTCGCGGCGTGCTCGACCGCGCGCTTCAGGGCGGGACGCCGTTCGTGATCGACGTCGTCCAGGACACGACCGTGCCGACGTACTTCACCCCCGGCGTCGACCGCGCGTATCCGGCGGTCTGGGGGGCGAGCTACAACCACCACGGCTCGCTCAGGATCCCCACATGAGCATCGAGGCCCAGCCGGTCGTCCCCGGCACGACCGACCAGGACGTGATCACGAACCTCCGCCGGCGGTACGACGAGCTCACGAACTCGCAGAAGCGCATCGCCGAGACGATCGTCGAGGATCCGGAGTTCGTTGCGTTCGCGACGGTCGACAAGTTCTCCGCCCGGCTCGGCGTCAGCCCTTCCACGATCGTGCGCTTCGCCTATCGGATCGGGCTCTCCGGGTACCCGGAGCTCCAGGAGCAGGTCCGCAGCCAGCTGCTCAAGGGCCTGCGCACGACCGCCGCCGGCGAGAGCGTCACGTCGCATCTCGGCGAGACCGTCTTCGCCGAGTCGCTCCAGCACGACCTCGAGATCCTCGGGCGCACGGCCGAGCGGCTCGACCAGGTCGACCTTCAGCGCGCGGTCGACGTCCTCGTCGCGGCAGATCGGGTGCGCGTGGTCGGAGGCGTGACGGCGTTCAGCATCGCCTATTACGCGGCGGTGACGCTCGACCGCGTTCGCGAAGGCATCGTCCTGCTCAGCGGCAATCCGGTCCCCACCGGTCCGCTGCTGGACCTGCGGCAGGGCGACGCACTGCTCGCCTTCAGCTTCCCTCCCTACGCGAAATCGACGCTCGACGCGATCAAGGCGGCAAAGGGGCGGGGCGCGACCGTCGTCGCCGTGACCGACTCGCCGATCTCGCCGCTTCGCGGCAAGGTCGACGTCCTTCTCCCCGCGGTCGTCTCCGGGATCGGCACGCAGAACTCGCTCGTCGCCGCGATGGCGGTCGCGAACGCGCTCGTGAACGGCGTCAGCGGCCGCGTGCCCGGTGCACTGGAGCGGTACAGCGAGACCGTACGGCTGCTCGCGGACTGGGACGTCTACCTGCTCGAGTCGGGCGGCGATGACTGAGCTTCCTCCGCTCGACCCGCGCGACGCCGATGCGCCGTTGTGCGGTGTGAAGGTTCTCGAGGTGGCCGGAGAGTTCACCGGCTATGCCGGCCGGCTGCTCGCGGACCTCGGCGCCGAGGTCGTCCTCGTGCGCCTCTCACCCGCCGGCGGGCCGGACGGCTTCGACGCCGAGTCGTGGTTCCTGCACCGCGACAAGCGCGAGGTCCGGCTCGACCCGGCCTCGACCGGCGGGCGCGACGGCCTTGCCCGCCTCGTCGCCGAGGCGGACATCGTGCTCCAGTCGGGCGGCGCCGACGCAGCGCCCACGCCTCCCGAGCTCGACGCCGCCGTCGTACGCGCGACGAACCCGCGCGCCGTCCATGCGATCCTGACGCCGTTCGGGCTCGAAGGACCCGCCGCCGGATACGCATCCACCGATCTCGTACGGCTTGCTGCGGGAGGGCTGCTGTGGCTCGGCGGGTATCCGGACGCAGAGCCCGTCGCCCCGTTCGGCGGCCAGAGCACGATCGCCACCGCGATCTACGGCGCCGTCGCCGTGCTCCTCGCCCTGATCGCACGGGAGGCGGACGGCGACGGCGAGACGATCGAGGTCTCGTCGCAGGAGGTCATCACGCAGGCGCTCGAGACGTCGATCCCGGAGTTCGAGCTGCTCGGCAAGGTCCGCCGCCGGCTCGGCGACGTACCTCGAGAGGCGGGGACGGGCGTCTTCGCCTGCGCGGACGGCTTCGTCAGCATGGTCGCCGGACGCCTCGGGACCGCGGGTGCGTGGAAGCGCTTGACGGAGTGGCTCCAGCAGGAAGGTGTGCCGGGCGCCGAGGAGCTCGCGCGCGAGGGCTGGAACACGTTGCCGTTCCGGCAGCGGCCTGAGTCGATCGAGCGGTTCTCGGAGATCTTCGGGGCGTTCACGGCGACGCACGCCAAGGCAGAGCTCTACCGTGAGGCGCAGCACCGCAGCATCGCCCTCGCGCCCGTCAACGACCTCGGCGACCTGCTCGTCGACCGGCAGCTCGCAGCCCGGGGGTTCTTCCGCGAGAGCGTCGACGCCGGCACCGGGACGAAGGTGCGCTTCCCTGCTCCGCCGTTCCGCCTGTCGCCGCCGGCGGGCGAGCCCGGCGAGGTGCGCGGCGATCTTGCCCGGTCCCCCACCGTCGCGATCGTCCGTCCGCTCTGAGCATGCGGCGCGCGCTCGCAGGCCTCCGGGTTCTCGACTTCTGCTGGGTCGGAGCCGGCGCTCTCGTCACGAAGCTCCTCGCCGAGCACGGCGCCGACGTGATCAAGGTCGAGTCGCGCGCACGCCCCGACAACCTGCGCGTCGCGCCGCCGTTTCGCCCAGGCGTCGAAGGGCTCGATGCCTCCGGCTACTTCGCGTCGCGCAACAACGACAAGCGGTCGCTCGCCCTCAACATGCAGCACCCCAGGAGCCGCGAGCTCGCGCGCACCCTTGCGATCCGCTGCGACCTCGTCACGAACAACTTTCGCCCCGGCGTGATGGAACGCTGGGGGCTCGGCTATGAAGAGCTGAGCGCGCTCAACCCATCGCTCATCTACCTCTCGATGCCGATGAACGGATCGAGCGGCCCGGACAGCCAGGCGATCGGCTTCGGATCGACGATCGCGGCCCAGGCAGGGCTCGTCCACCTCTCCGGGCGGGCCGACCGCAACCCGATCGGCACGGGCACGCACTATCCCGACCACATCCCGAGCCCCGGGCACGCGCTCGTCGCCCTGCTCGCCGCGATCTGGCAACGTGAGCAGACCGGGAGGGGCCGCCTCATCGAGCTGTCGCAGCTCGAGTCGACGGTGAGCCTGCTCGGACCCGCCGTCGTCGCGATGTCGAACGGCGCCGAGCGCCCGGCCCGCAACGGCAACCGCGTCGCCGCGCACAGTCCGAGCGGCGTCTTCAGGTGCAACGGCGACGACGAATGGGTTGCGCTCGCGGCGCGTGACGACCTCGAGTGGCAGACGCTCGCCGACGTCCTCGGCCGGCCAGAGCTCGCCGGCGATCCACGCTTCGCCACCCTGTCCGCGCGCAAGGCGAACGAGGACGAGCTGGAGACGCTCCTCGCTGCGCTCGTCGCGAGCTGGAAGCACGAGGAGCTCGCGCGCGCGCTCCAGGCACGCGGCGTGCCGGCGTCGCCGGTGCTCTCGAGCAAGGACCTGCTCGAGAACGAGCACCTCCGCGCGCGCGGCTTCTGGCGGACGCTCGACCATCCGGTGATGGGAGAGGTCACGTCGCCGTCGGCACCGTTCAAGGGTGCAGGAGCGCGAACCGGGCCCGAGCGTGCCGCACCGCTGATCGGCGAACACACGCATGAGATCGCCCGTTCGCTGCTCGATCTGGCGGACGCCGACATCGATGCGCTGATCGCGGAGGAGACGCTCTGGTGAGCGGCGGCGATACGATCGTCGCCACGACGGACGGCGCGGTCGGCCGCCTCGTGCTCAACGTGCCGGAGCGGCGAAACGCGATCTCGTACGCGATGCGCGCCCGCCTTGCCGACGCTTTCGCCGCATTCGACGAGGACCCCGACGTGCGGGTCGTCGTGCTCACCGGCGCCGGTAGCGCGTTCTGCGCGGGCGTGGACCTGAGCGACGCGGGCGAGCCTGACGCCTCTGCGCTCGCCGCCACGACGAGGCCGCTCACCTGGCCGCTCGAGTGCTTCGGCAAGCCGTTGCTGGCGGCGATCAACGGCCCGGCCACCGGAGGCGGCTTCGAGCTCGCGCTTGCGGCCGACCTGCGCATCGCGAGCACCGCCGCGTGGTTCGCGCTTCCGGAGGTGAAGCTCGGAAGCCTTCCGGGCAGCGGCGGGACGCAACGCCTGACGCGCGCGCTGCCGACGGCGATCGCCGCGAAGCTCGTGCTCACGGGCGAGCGTCTCGAAGCCAACGCTGCGCTGCGCTACGGCCTCGTCTCCGATCTCGTCGCGCCGGACGAGCTGCTTCCGCTCGCCGACGCAATCGCGGCGCGGATCGCCGCCAATGCACCGCTCTCGCTGCGCGCCGCGAAGCTCGCCCTGCGCGCAGCCGTCGAGCAGCCGCTGGCCGACGGCCTGACGCTCGAGCGAACGCTCTGGGGAATGCTCTCGACCACCCGCGACCGCCAGGAAGGCCGCGCCGCGTTTCGCGAGCGTCGTCCTCCCCACTTCACCGGCGAATAGCGTGGCCTGGAAGAAAGCCTCGATCGCCGGTGTCGGAGCCTCGGCGCAGGGAAAGCTCCCGGACGAGACGCCGCTCTCGCTCGCCGTCACGGCACTCACCGCGGCGCTCGACGACGCCGGCCTCGACAAGGACGACCTCGACGGGCTCCTGACGATGCCGGGGACGACGTCGCCGGAGGGACCGAAGCACTACCTCTCACTCGGTGGCTATCTCGGCATCAATCCGCTGCTGACCGGGTCGGTCGTGATGGGCGGCGCGACGGCGGGCGCGCTCATCCAGCAGGCCGCGCTCGCGATCGACGCCGGCATGGCGAACGCCGTCGCCTGCGTCTTCGCCGATACCGCGCGAACGGGGGGCTCGCGCTTCGACGCACCGGCCGGCCGCGGCGACTCCTGGGGCATCTGGGGGATGTTCGGCAACGCGGCGAACAGCGCGCTGACGGCGCAACGGCACATGGCCCTCTACGGGACGACGAGCGAGCAGCTCGGCTGGGTCGCCGTCACCTGTCGCAAGCACGCCTCGATGAACGCGAACGCCGTGATGCGCGAGCCGATCACGATCGACGATCACCAGGCCTCTCGGCCGATCGTGGACCCGCTGCGCCTCCTCGACTGCTGCCTCATCAGCGACGGGGCGGTCGCGGTGATCGTCACCTCCGCCGAGCGGGCGCGCCACCTGCGGAAGCCGCCGGTCGACATCTGGGGGATGGGCCAGGGGCACACGCTCCAGACCTTCGAGCATCCGGAGTGGTGGTATCTCCCGCATCAGCGTGACTGCATCTCCCGCGCCTACCGGATGGCCGGTGTCTCCCCCGCCGACATCGACGTCGCGCAGCTCTACGACAACTTCACGATCAGCGTCCTGCTCTGGCTCGAGCACGCCGGGTTCGTCGCTCCGGGCGAGGCCGGCCCCTTCGTCGACGGTGGCGAACGCATCACGTTCGGCGGGGAGCTCCCGATCAACACCGCGGGAGGGAACCTGTCGGAGTCGTACATGCAGGGCTGGCTGCACGTCGTGGAGGGCGTGCGCCAGATCCGCGGCGAGTGCGGCGACCGGCAGGTGCCGGGCGCGGAGGTCTGCCTCGTCACGGGCCGAGGGATGACCCTGAACACCGCGAGCTGCCTGGTGCTCGGCGCGTGAGCGGCCTCGTCCTTCCGGTGGTCGACGACGTGAACCGTCCCTTCTGGGACGGCTGTCGCGAGGGTGTGCTGCGCTTGCAGCGCTGCGGCGGCTGCGACCGTCTTCGCTATCCGATCTCGACGGTGTGCCCACACTGCACGAGTTGCACTGTCGAGTGGGAGGCCGTGAGCGGCTCAGGGACGGTCTACTCGTTCGCCGTCTTCCGTCACGCGTACAACGACGCGTGGCGTGAGCGCGTGCCCTACGTCGTCGCGCTCGTCGAGCTCGCGGAGGGGCCCACCATGATCAGCAACATCGTCGGCGTCGCGGCGGAAGAGGTGCACGTGGGGCAAGCGGTCTCCGTTGTGTTCGACGCCGTCGCTCCCGAGATCTCCGTGCCGCAGTTCGTGCCGGAGCAGCGATGAAGCTCGGCCTCATCCTCCCCACGATCGGCGCAGGCGCCGGGCCCGAGGCCCTCGACGCGGCCGGCGAAACGGCACAGCGGCTCGGTTGGAGCAGCGTCTGGGCCACCGACCACCTGCTCGTTCCTGCAGGCCCCGAGGCCGACGAGTACGGCTGGGCGCTCGAGGCGACGACTGCGCTGACGTGGGTCGCCGCGCGCTGCCCGGGCGTCCGGGTCGGCTTCAGCGTGATCATCCCGGCCATGCGCGACGCGCCGTTGCTTGCGAAGCAGCTCGCGACACTCGACGTTCTCAGCGGCGGCCGGCTCACGGTCGGCGTCGGGGTCAGCGACAAATCAGACCTCCCCGAGTACGAGAACCTCGGCAAGGGTGACCGGTTCCCAAAGCGGGGCGCGTACGTCGACGAGGCGATCGCACTGTGGCGTCACCTGTGGTCGGGACGAACCGACCCGTTCGAAGGTGAGTTCAACACGCTGCGCGACTTCAACTTCCAGCCGCTGCCGGTGCAGGGAGCAGCGCTTCCGATCATCTGCGGCGGACGCAGCGACCGCGCGCTGCGGCGGGCAGCCTGGCTCTGCGACGGCTACCACGCTGCGCAGACCGGGCCGGCCGACGTCGCGGCGCGGATTCCGACGCTGCACGCCGAGGCCGAGGCCGCTGGACGTCCCCCGGTCGCGATCTCGGTGCGTGTGCGTGTTCGCTTCGACCAGGGCGCCCTCGCCGTGTACAGCCTGCACGGCGACGCCGAGGCGATGCGCACAGAGGTCGCCGAATTCGCGCAGACGGGCGTCGACGAGCTCGTCGTCGTCTTCAAGGAGACCGCTCCCGACGAGCTCGGACGCCTGATGGAGCGCTTCGACGCGGAGGTCTACCGGCCCGCGCTCGAGCAGGCGGCCGGGTGACCGTCGAGCAGGCGCTCGCGAGCTGGGTCGCCGGGCTCTCCTGGGAGGCAGTACCCCCACGGGTGCAGGCGACGGTCGAGAACCTGCTGCTGGACGCGGTGGCGAGCGCGCTCGCGGGTCGCACGCAGGACCTGCTCCAGCGCGCGGACGCGCCGGCTCGCGCGTTCGCCGGCCCGGGGCAGGCGACCGTCATCGGCGCAGAGCCGAGCTCGCCCGCCGCAGCGACCTTCCTCAATGCGTACGCAGTCACGTCGGCGACGATCTGTGACGTCTACCGCCCCGGCCTCTGCCACGTGACGCCGGTGACGCTGCCACCCGTCCTGGCGCTCGGCGAAGAGCGCGACGTCCCCGGCGTGGAGCTGCTCGCCGCGTTCGCCGCCGGCCTCGAGGTCACGGTGCGCCTGTCGCAGGCGCTGAACTACGGCCAGATGCGGAGCCGGGGCTGGCACTCGCCCGGCGTCGTCGGGCCGGTCGGGGCCGCTGCCGCCGGTGCGCGGCTGCTCGGGCTCGACGAGCGGCGCGTCTCGGCCGCGCTCGCCCATGCAGCGGCCCAGGGCGCCGGCACGTTTGCTGCGCTCGGGACCGAAGCCGTGAAGTTCAACCAGGCCCGGGCGGCGGTGTCGGCGTTGCTTGCCGTGCTCGTCGCCGAAGGCGGGCTCGTGGCGGCACCGCTGTGGCTCACCGACGATGATGGCGGGATGGCCGTCGCCTACACGACCGATGCAGATCCGGAGGCTGCCACGCGTGAGCTCGGCACGACGTGGGAGCTCGAGCGGATCTCCCTGCGCCGGTGGCCGGCGGCAAGCTCCGTGCAGTCGCTCATCGAGCTGTGCCTGCGACTGTCACGCGAGCAGCACATCGATGTGCGTAACGTTGAGAGCGTGGCGATCGAGCTCGGCCCGAGCGCGTACGACGTGAGCGGCGATCGCGGCTGGACGGACTCTCTGAGTGCGCAGCAGTCGGCGCGGTGGGTCGCAGCCGCGGTGTTGCACGACGGCGATTGGTGGATCGAGCAGAGCTCGGCGGCACGCATCGGCGACCCCGAGGTCTCGTCGTTCGCGCGCGAGCGCGTCTCGGCCGTGATGGCCCCGGATCTCGGCTCGGCCGGCGTGCGCGTGCAGGTCGCGCTGTGCGACGGTTCCGCCGTGGAGCTCGCCGCCGATCATGCCCCGGGTGACCCGGAGGAGCCGCTCGACCGTGCGCAGATCGAGGAGAAGCTGCGCCACGCCGCGCCGACGGCAGGGATCGCAGGCAGCCCGGACGAGCTCATCGAGGGCTTCCGCGGGTTGGCCGGAGCCCGATCGGTCGCCCCCGTCGTCGGATTGCTTCGAGCGGGGGCGGCGCGATGACCCCGCGCCTGATCGTTGCGATCACCGGAGCGTCCGGCGCGATCTACGGCGTCCGTCTCCTGGAGAGGCTCCGCGACGTGCCGGTGGAGACGCACCTGATCGTCTCGCGCTGGGCGCGCGTCACGATCGAGCACGAGACCGACTACACGTTCGCGGCCGTGAAAGCTCTCGCCGACGTCAATTACTCGGAGAACGATCAGGCCGCCGCCGTCTCGAGCGGCTCATTCCTGACGCGCGGGATGGTGATCGTCCCGTGCAGCACGAAGACGCTTGCCGGCATCGCGACCGGCTTTGCCTACAACCTCGTGTGCCGTGCCGCCGACGTCGTCCTCAAGGAGCGCCGCCCGCTTGTCCTCGCCGTACGTGAGACGCCGCTCAATTCGATCCATCTCCGCAACATGCTGACCCTCTCCGAGATGGGCGCCACGATTCTCCCGCCGACACCCGCCTTCTACACGCGACCGGCCGGGATCGACGACATCGTCGACTACACGGTGCTCCGCATCCTCGACCAGTTCGAGTTCGGGCTCGAGTCGCCGTCCCGCTGGAAGGGTCTCAGGGCGCCCGACGAGGACTGAGCGCCTCGCGGAGCGCGTCGGCGCTCCGCTCGAGCTCAGCGGTCTGCAGCCGCTGGACTGCGCGCGCGAACGGCCTGGCAGTTGTCGCTGAACCGCTGCGACCGGCCGTCTGGGTCGACATATTCGGCGAGCACTCAGGAGCCGCCCGGCCTGACCGTGCCGGCGAGGAAGGTAATGGCCGCCCGGCGGAGTGTTCCATTCGTCAAGACAGTAGTCTAGTATGCGGGACGTGACCTCGGAGGGCGCAGACGGCGGACGGACGCCGGACCGGTGGAGTGCGGCCTGCTCCAGTCACTCGAGTGGGGTTGCGATCCTGCTGCTCTCCACCTCCGACCGGCCACTGATGCGGGTGCAAGGCGGGGACGACCCGGCGGGTGCGCTCCCGTCGAGCCTTGACTCCTCGTCGTGGACCGAAATACGGTCGCCCAGTCGCATCGCCGTTCGCTGTGCGAGCTCAACCAGGTCGCTGCGCGAACGCACTAGTCCCTCCGGGAGGTATCCGAAGCAAGGAGGACGCACTTGACGAGATCCTGATCGGCGTGGCGCGGCGGCTTCCGCTGCGCCGACCACCTCGTGGTTCAGTCCTACGAAGCTAGAGAGTCAGAGGAGAGACCTGATGAGATCGATGAAGATCAAACTCGGTGTTGCGTGCGCCGCCAGCGGCCTCGCGGCGCTGATGCTGACGGCGTGGGCCGGCGCTGCGAGAACCGCACCACCGGTCGGCTCGGGAACCGCGTCCGCGAAGAAGTCCGTCTGCGGCTTGGGCACCGGCAAGAAGGCGACCGGAACGCCGATCAAGCTCGGCGGGATCGACATGCTGATCCCCGGTGTCGACTTCACGACGATCGGCAAGACCGCCAATGCCTATTTCCAGTGCGTGAACGACAACGGCGGGATCAACGGCCACCCGATCAAGTACATCCTCTATAACGAGCAGCTCAACCCGGCGCAGCAGGCCGCTCTCGCGAGAAAGCTGATCGAGAGCGACAAGGTGGTCGGAGTCGTCGGAAACACGAGCTTTACCGAGTGCGGCACCAACTGGCGCTACTACAAGTCCAAGGGGTTCATCGTGATCGGCGGAGGGGTCCAGGCCGAATGCTTCGGCACCCCGTCCTTCGCGGAGGTCAACATGGGCCCCCGCTATAGCAACATCGGCGCTGCCCAGGCACTCGTCCGCGCGGGCGCCAAGTCGCTCGTCGTTGCGTCGCCTGACACGATCTCGGCGTACGCCGATGGTGGTGTGGTGAAGGTCGCCAAGGCGGCGGGCATCCCCTCGCAGGTGTTCCCGACCCATCTTCCGGTCACCGACGCGAACTCGACCATCCTCAAGCTCGTGCAGGCTGCGGGCCCCGGAGGAGGCGTCATTCTCGACTTCACACCTGACACGGCGCCGGCGCTCCTCCAGGCCGCGATCGCGCAGGGAGTGGTCGACAAGGTGAAGTGGGGCTCGTCGACGCCGATCGCGAACACGTTCATGGCGGGCCAGACCCCCGCGTTCGACGGCAAGATGTACATCAACTCGGAGCTCGGGCTGCTCGATGCGACGGGGCCGGACGAGACCCTCTACGGGCAGGTCAACACGAAGTACTCGCCCAAGATCGCCATCCAGAGCTTCGGCCAGTTCGGCTACCTGGACGCGAAGTTCGCCACCCAGGCGTTGCTCAACGTCAAGGGCCCGATCACCGCGAAGTCGTACAACGCCGCTGTCCGGAACCTCAAGGACGTGAAGACGGACATGCTGTGCAAGCCGTGGTACGTCGGCAACCTGGCCTACCACATTCCCAACAACTGGGACATCACCGTCGACTACAAGGCCGGCAAGGTCGTGCTGAAGGAGAAGTGCTTCGCGATCGCCCCGGTCGATGCGTCGGTCGCTCAGACGCGCGCCTGGGAGAAGAAGTTCAAGCTCAACGGCTAGTCGAACGCTTCATCAATCCGAAATGACAACAATGGAGATCAGGGTGCCCCGCGGTTCTCATGCATACCGTTCCGATGCATAGCGTCGTCGGGTTCTCGGTGTTCGGCGTGGACTGGCTGTTCCTCAAGCCGTACATCATCCTCGGCCTGGCACTCGGCGGTGCCTACGCGCTCTCCGGCGTCGGCCTCGTCGTGCTCTACCGGGCGACGGGAGTGCTGAACATCGCGTTCGGCGCGGTGGGCGCGGCGGGTGCCCTGATCTCCTACTACCTCATCAACCACACGAGCTGGCCGCACTGGCTCGCCTACCTCGTCTGCATCGCGTTCGGCGGGGCCGTCAACCTGCTCTACGGAGTGGTGCTCGGCCCCGCCTTCGCGGCGCGTGACCCGCTCGTCAAGATGATGGGGACGCTCGGCCTGGCCTTGATCCTGCTCGGGCTGATGGCCTGGCGCGCGCCGGCGGGAGGCGCGTTCGTGCGTGTGCTCATCCTTCCGACGACGAACCACCGCTTCCAGCTCTTCGGGGCGGTCGTGAACTGGACGCAGGTGATCTCACTCGTCTTCGCCGTCGTGCTGACGGCCGTGACAACCGCCTTCCTGCGCTTTACGAGCCTCGGCACGGCGATGCGGTCTATGGCCGACGATCGCGAGATCACGGCGATGCTCGGCGTGCCCGTTCGCCGCGTCGAAGCGGCGGCCTGGCTCGGCTCGGGTCTCGTCTGCGGCGCGTCCGGCCTGCTGCTCGCAGACCTGTTCACCTCGCTCGACTACACGGCGCTGACCTTCCTCGTCATCTCGTCTCTGGCGGCAGCGCTGATCGGCCGGCTGCGGTCGTTGTGGGTGACGTTCGCAGGAGGAATAGCGGTCGGCTTCGTTCAGGCTGTGCTCGCTCCGTACGGGTCGGTCACGAATTACCGCTCTGCGACGCCGTTCGTGCTCTCGATCGTGGCGCTGCTCTGGCTGTCGCGGCGTCGCGTCGTCTCGATCTCGCGGACAGCGCACTAATCAGGTGAGCGTTACGCGGGTACCGGGTGGGGGCCACGCTCCGCTGAACCGTTCGGCGCGGGCGCTCGAGCGCGGAACGATCGTCCGTGGCTCGGTCATCGCCGCATTGCTCGTCGTCGTCATCGTCGTGCTGCCGAGCATGGTGGGCGCCGACTGGATCACGACCCTGACCAGTGTCGCCATCTACTCCGTCGTCGCCCTGGGGCTCGGAATCCTCTACGGCCGTGTCGGGATGATCTCGCTGGGCCAGGTCGCGCTGCTCGTCGTCGGCGTCTGGACCGGGACGCGCCTCTCGTACGCCACCTCGCTCCCGTTCCCGCTGCTGCTGCTGGCCGCAGGGGCGGTTACGTGTGCGGTCGGCGTGCTGATCGGCCTGCCTGCGCTGCGGCTCTCCGGCCTCTATCTCGCGTTGATCACGCTGATGGCCGCTGGCGCCGTGACCGTGCTGCTGTCGGCGATCAACTTCCCGAACGGCGGTCACGGCTTCACCGGCCGGACAACCTCCGTCGACCTCTCCGGTCTCGCGCCCGTGCGCAGGCCCGCCTTGGCAATGGCCGACACCGCGTACTACCGCTACGTCGTCGTCGTCTGTGCACTGATGTTCGTGCTCGCGCTGGTGCACGTCGCCGGAAAGCCCGGTCGCGCCTGGGCGTCGATCCGGGAGAGCGAGCCGGCGGCGCTCGCCGCGGGCGTCAACATCACCCTCTACAAGTTGTGGGCGTTCGCGCTCGCGTCGTTCATGGCGGGTGTCGCCGGCTGCCTCCTCGCGGCGCAGGTCGGACAGCCGACGGCCCAGGGCTTCCAGACCCAGGATTCGCTCACGCTGCTCGCGACGACGCTGATCGGAGGCATCTACAGCCTCTGGGGCGCCGTCGTCGGCGGCGTCTTCATCCAGCTCGTTCCATTCCTCTTCCAGGCGCAGTGGGGAGTCAACCCGAACTTCCTCCTGATCATCTTTGGCGCCGGCTTGTTGCAGGTGCTGCTGACCGCGCCCGGCGGGCTCGTCGACCAGGTGCCGAAGGACCTCGCGAAGCTGGGCCGCCTTGTCGTCCACGGCTTCCGCAAGATCGCGGGTGCGCGCGGGCAGGCGAGATGATCGAGGTCAAGAGCCTGACCGTCCGTTTTGCGGGTGTCACGCCGATCGACGACGTGACCGTCGTCTTCCCGGGCGGGACCTGCGGCCTGATCGGCCCGAACGGCGCCGGCAAGACGACGTTCTTCAACGTGCTCAGCGGGTTCGTCAAACCTGCCGCCGGGTCGATCTCCGCCTTTGGCGAGAATCTGCTGAAGATGGCCGACTACAAGCGAGCACGCTGGGGGCTCCGGCGCACGTTCCAGACGGAGATGGCGATCGAGAAGCTGTCGGTGTTCGACAACGTGGCGATGATTCACGAGCATTCGGGCGCCAAGCGCGCCTCCCGGCGGGCCGACGTGCTGGCCGCGATCGACTTCGTCGGCCTGGACGCGTCGCCGAAGGCCAGGGTCGGCGAGCTCGGTGCGCGGGAGCGACGGCTCGTGGAGGTCGCTCGCGCGGTGGTCGGAAGCCCCCGTGTGGTCTTGCTCGACGAGCCCGCGGCCGGGCTTCCCGACGAGGAGACCGCGCAGCTCAGCCAGGTGATCCAGAAGATTCCGGAGCAGTTCGGGGCGCTCGTCATCCTCGTCGACCACGACATGACCCTCGTTTCGGCCTGCTGCCAGACGACGGCCGTGCTGGACTTCGGCAAGCTGATCGCGTCCGGGCCGACCGCGGATGTCCTGGCGAACGAGAACGTGATGCGCGCCTACCTGGGGACGGACGAGGAGCTGTGAGCGAGCCGGATTCCGCCGCTACAGGGCTCCGCCTGGACGCGCTTTCGGTCAATCGCGGAGGACGGCCGGTCGTCCGCGACGTCTCGCTGGAGATCCCGCTGGGGCAGGTGACGGCGCTGCTCGGCGCCAACGGCGCCGGCAAGTCGACACTGGTCCTCGCAGTCGCAGGCCTGCTGCGCGCAAGCGGAGGGCGGGTTCTGCTCGGCGATCGCGACCTGACGGGCCTCCGGCCCGAACGGGTGCGCACAGCCGGGGTTGCGGTCGTCCCCGAGGGAAGGCGGCTCCTGCCGGGGCTCACGGTCCAGGATAATCTGCGCGTCGCGACGTATTCGCTCAGCCGTTCGGACGCGACGAGCGGGATCGACTACGCGCTCGAGCTCTTCCCGGAGCTCGAGAAGCGCTGGCACATCGCGGCCCGGCTGCTCTCCGGCGGCGAGCAGCAGATGGTCGTGCTCGCCCAGGCCCTCGTCTCGCAGCCCAAGATCATGCTCGTCGACGAGCTCTCGCTCGGCCTCGCGCCGGTCGTCGTCAAGCGGCTCGTTCCAACGCTGGAGTCCGTCGCCGCGAAAGGCGTCGGCGTTCTCCTGATCGAGCAGTTCGCACACGTCGCGCTCGGGCTCGCCGAGAACGCCTACGTGCTCGAAGGAGGCCGAATCCACTACCACGGATCGGCGCAGCGGCTCAAGGACGAGCCCGAGATCCTCCACTCGGCGTATCTCCTTCGCGAGACGAATCCGAGCGGAGCAGCCGGCACGGATTCGAGGTAGCGCCGTAAAGGTCACACTCGTCGGGGGAGCCGGGGGCGTCGGCGCATCCACCGCCTTCAATCTCGTGCTGATGCGCGGGCCGGACGAAATCGTCCTCGTCGATGACCGGCCGGAGATGATCCTCTCGCACGTGATGGACTTCGAGCAGACGCTCGAGCTCTCTCCCGGCAGCAGCGTGCGAGGTGGTGACCTGAGCGACGTGCGTGATGCCGATGTCGTCGTTCTGCTGGCGGCGACTCCGCTCACCGTCGGAGCCTCGCGACTCGACTACCTGGCGCGAAACGCGCTGATCGTCGACGAGCTCGCCGACGCGCTCGTGACGCCCTGGGCCGGTGTGATTGTCGTCGTCACGAACCCCGTCGACCCGCTCGTGACACGACTGCAGCAGCGCACCGGCCTCGACCGGCGCCGGATCCTCGGTTACACGATCAACGACAGCCTGCGGCTGAGGACGGGTCTCGCCCACGCGCTCGGCGTCCCGCCGGGGAGCGTCGAGGCGTGGGTCCTCGGCGAGCACGGCGACACGAGCGTTCCCCTGTTCGACCGCGTCAGCGTGGACGGTGTGCAGGTTCATCCCACTGCCGATCAGGCGGCGGCAGCGGAGGAGTACCTCCGCACCTGGTACGTTCGGCACGTCGCGCTCGACTCGGGGCGGTCATCGACCTGGACGTCCGGCCTCGGCGTCGCGCGCATGGTCGCTGCGATCGACGGTGCAGGCGAGCTCTGGCCGGCGTCGGTCGTTCTCGACGGCGAGTACGGCATCGAAGGCGTCGCCGTGACGGTGCCGGTCACGATCGGCCGCGCCGGCGCCGAGCAGATCCACGAGTGGGTGCTCGGCGCCGACGATCTCGAAGCGCTGCGCGCGTCGGCCGAGTTCGTCCGCGCAGCCGTCAGCATCTAGAGACTAGGGCTCGGCCTGCTCTGAAGATCTTCCCCGTCCAGTCCTGCTCGTTGAGGAGCTCCCCAACGACCTGCTCGGTCGTGCTCATGAGACGCTCTCCTCTACATACGTGATCTCGGGGCTGCGCTCGCGGATCAGGTCCGCTGCCTTCTCGGCGATCATGATCGTTGCGGCGTTCGTGTTTGCGCGCGTGATCGTCGGCATGACCGACGCGTCGACGACCCGCAGGCCGTCGAGGCCATACACGCGCAGCTGCGGGTCGACGACCGAACCGATCGCGCACGTCGAGGTCGGGTGATAGACGGACTGCGCCGCGCGCCGGACCCAGTCCATGATCTCCTCGTCCGAGTCGCCTGCCGGCACGCTGAAGGACCTGCGCAGCACCTTCTTCAGCGGCTTCTGCTCGGCGATCTCGAGCGCCATCCGGACGCCCTCGATCATCGACCGGCGGTCGTCCTCGGTCGTCAGGAAGTTGCAGAGCACCCGCGGCTTGGAGTCCGCGAGCGGCGCACGCAGCATCACGCGCCCGCGGCTCGTCGGCTTGATCACGACCGGGCCGAAGCAGTAGCCGCTGTCGTGCGGCGCGGTGAGTCCCTCGTCGTAGAACATCGACGGCGCGTAGTGGAACTCGATGTCGGGCGCATCCAGCTCGGGCCGTGTGCGGAAGAACGCGCCGGCCTCGGGGATGTTGGACGTCAGCGGCCCGCGGCCCGCGGTCTCGAGCAGCTCGAAGTTGCCCGGCGTGAAGACCCCGTAGAGCGACGGCTCGTCGGTCTCGTAGTTGAGTTGGACCATGCAGTGGTCCTGGAGGTTGTGGCCGACCGGCAGGTTCTCGCGAACCTCGATCCCGAGCTGCGCGAGGTCCTCCGCCGGCCCGATGCCCGAGATCATCAGCAGCACCGGCGAGTGGTAGGCGCCGGCCGACAGGATCACCTCGCGCCGGGCCTGGATCTCCTCGAGCTTGCCGCCGCGGGCGACCTCGATGCCCACGGCACGCGCGCCGTCGAACAGGATCCGCAGCGCCATCGCGTCGGTGAAGACATCCAGGTTCGGCCGCTCCTCGGCCGGATGCAGGAAGGCGGCCGCAGTCGAGCAGCGCCGCCCGTTGCGCTGCGTGAGCTGGAAGCGCCCGACGCCCTCCTGCCGGGCGCCGTTGAAGTCGGGGTTGTGCTCATGGCCTGCGAGCACGCTTGCCTCGATCATCGTCTCGATCAGCGGGCTCATGGCGCGGCTGTCCGACACGCTCATCGGGCCGCCGGCACCGTGGAAGGCGTCCTCGCCGCGCTCGTTGTCCTCCGAGCGCCTGAAGTAGGGCAGCACCTCGTCGTAGCTCCAGCCCTCGGCCCCGCCGGCTGCCCAGTCGTCGTAGTCGGCACGGTTGCCCCGGACGTAGATCATCGCGTTGATCGAGCCCGACCCGCCGACGACCTTGCCGCGCGGCAGGTACAGCCGCCGGCCGCCGAGCCCCGGCTCCGCCTCGCCGAGGAGATCCCAGTCGACACTCGATTTCAGCAACATCGGGAAGGCGATCGGCATGGCGATCTCCGATCGGCTGTCCTGTCCCCCGGCCTCGAGCAGCGCGACCTTGACGTCCGTGTCCTCGCTGAGGCGCGCGGCGAGCACGCAGCCCGCCGATCCTGCGCCGACGATCACGTAGTCGTACATCGCGCCTCCTTCATTGTCAGGCCACCTGATATTACGCCATTGGGGACGAGAAGATCAACAGCCGCGGCGCGCTACCGGAGCAGCTCCCGCACGGCCGCGACGACGTCGTCCGCACCGGGCAGGTAGGCGTCCTCCAGCGGCGCGCTGAACGGGATCGGCGCGAACGGCGCGCCGACGCGTCTGACCGGCGCGTCGAGGTAGTCGAAGGCTGCCGCCTGGACCTGCGCGGCGAGCTCGGCGGCGAAGCCGCCGTGCTCGACCGCCTCGTGCGCGACGACGAGCCGGCCGGTGCGCTTGACGGACTCCACGATCGTCTCGAGGTCCAGCGGAACGAGCGTGCGCGGGTCGATCACCTCGGCTTCGACGCCGTCCTCGGCGGCGAGGCGGTCCGCCGCCGCCAGCGCATCGTGGACGAGGCGCGAGAGGGCGACGATCGTGCAATCGCGGCCCGCGCGGAGAGTGACAGCCTCGCCGATCGGCACGGGTGCGGCCGGCTCGGGCACCTCCCCGTTGCGGAAGTACAGCGTCTTGTTCTCGATGTACACGACCGGGTTGGGGTCCGCGATCGCGCTGGCGAGCAGTCCCGCAGCGTCGATCGGGCGGCTCGGCATCACGACTTTGAGGCCCGGCACGTGCGTGAGCCAGCTCTCCAGGCTCTGCGAGTGCTGCGCCGCGCCGCGCTGGCCGGCGCCGCCCTGCGTGCGCAGCACCAGCGGCACCGTGAGCTGCCCGCCGGACATGAAGTGCGCCTTGGCGGCCCCGTTGACGAGCTGGTCCAGCGCCAGCGTGATGAAGTCGATGAACATGATCTCGAGCACGGGGCGCATGCCCGACTGCGCCGCGCCGATCGCCACGCCGGTGATCGCAGCCTCGCTGATCGGCGTGTTGATCACGCGCGCGACGCCGAACTCCTCGGCCAGTCCGGCGGTCGCGGTGTAGGGCCCGCCCTCGGCGACGTCCTCGCCGAGAACGAAGACGCGATCGTCGGTGCGCATGGCGTCGGCCAGCGCCCGTGTGATCGCCCTGATGTACGTGGTCTCAGCCATCCGCGTAGACCATGTCTTCGATCAGGTCGACCGGCGGGAACGGGCTCTCGCGCCCGAAGCGCACCGCCTGCTCCACCGCTTCGGCGGCCTCGGACTCGATGGCCGGCAGCGCGTCCTCGGCGAACCAGCCCTGCGCGATCCCGTGGCGCTGGAGCCGCAAAATCGGGTCTTTCTGCTCCCAGTCCGCAGACGCGAGCGCCTCGCGGTACGTGCCCGGATCGCCCTCGTAGTGGCCGCGCAGGCGGTGGGTCAGGCACTCGAGCAGGAACGGGCCGCGGCCTCCGCGTGCCGACGCGAGGTAGCGCCCGAACGCGTCCCACACCGCCACGACGTCGTTGCCGTCCACGGTGTCGCGCTCCACCTCGTAGGGCGCAACCACGTCGCTCACCCGCTCGACGTTCGTGTGCGCCGAGCGTGGAGTGAACTCTGCAAAGCCGTTGTTCTCGCAGACGAGGATGAGCGGCAGCTTCCAGAGCGCCGCCAGGTTCACCGTCTCGTTGAAATGGCCGGCCTGCACGGCGCCGTCGCCGAAGAAGACGACCGCGACCGAGTCGTCACCCCGCAGCCGCGCCGCGAGCGCGCTCCCCAGAGCGACCGGGATGTTGCCCCCGACAACGCCGGTCGCCCCCATGAAGCCGTGCTCCACGTCGACCACGTGCATCGACCCGCCGAGCCCGCGGCACAGCCCGCCGTCGCGCCCCATCAGCTCCGCCATCAGCCGCTCGAGCGGCGCGCCCTTCGCGATCGCGTGCCCGTGTGCGCGGTGCCCCGAATACACCGCGTCGTCGTCGCGTAGCTGCGAGCACACCGCCGCCGCGACGCCCTCCTGCCCCACGCTGAGGTGGATCAGTCCGTGGACCTCGTCGGCGCGCGCGAGCGCGCCGACCCGCTCCTCGAACAGCCTGATCCGCCACATCGTCGCGAGCAGGCGCAGCGCCCGCTCGCCGCCGAGCGGCGGCACGGTCACTACGCGGTCACAGGCGCCGACCCGAGCACCTGCTGCACGGCGGCGACGATCTTGTCCTCGTTGGGCATGACCCACGCCTCGAGCGGCTCGCTGTACGGGATCGTCGCGTCGAGCGCGGTGACCTGCACGATCGGGGCCTTCAGCGACGAGAACCCATGCTCGGCGACCTCGCCGGCGATCACCGTCGAGGCGGACGCGTGCCGCGTCGCCTGGTCGACGAGCACCAGGCGGCCGGTCTTGGCGACCGACTCCAGGATCGTCTGCGTGTCGAGCGGCGCGAGCGTGCGCGGGTCGATCACCTCTGCCTGGATGCCCTCCGCAGCCAGCCGCTCGGCGGCGCCGAGCGCGCGGTCGACCGTCCAGCCCGTGGCGACGATCGTCACGTCGCCGCCTTCGCGCCGGATCGCGGCCTGGCCGAACGGGACGAGGTACTCGCCGTCGGGCACCTCGCCGTGCTCGAGGGTGAGCAGGTAGTGGTGCAGGTAGACGACGGGGTTGTCGTCTCGGATCGCGGTCGCCATCAGGCCTTTCGCGTCGGCGGCGGTCGACGGCACCACGACCTTCAGACCCGGCACGCCCATGAACATCGCACCGATCGTGCCGGTGTGCTGGCCCGCCCAGCCGGCGGTGAAGCCGAAGCCGGCCTTGAGCACGAGCGGGACCTTCACCTGGCCGCCGCTCATCGCGCGGAAGCGCGGCGCCTCGTTGATCACCTGGTCCATCGCGACGAGCATGAACTCGGCCATGTAGAGCTCGACCACGGGCCGGAAGCCCGCCATGGCCGCTCCGATCGCCATGCCGATCTCGGCCGTCTCGGAGATCGGGGTGACGCGGACACGGTCCTTGCCGAACGCGTCGACGTACGGCTCGTTCTCGGTCGTGGCCATGTTCTGGCCGAAGTAGAGGACGGTGTCGTCGCGCTCCATCTCGAGCCTGATCGCCTCGTCGATGGCGGCGATGAAGGGAAGTTCATGTGCCATGAATGTCTCCTAGGCGTAGACGTACTCGAGGGCTGACTCGACGTCGGGGAAGGGGCTGTCGAGGCCGAAGCTCACCGCGGCCTGCATCTCCTCGCGGACAGCCTCGGCGAGCTTGTCGGCAGCCTCGGCCGAGAGCGTGCCGTCGGCGACGAGCCGTCCGCGGAAGGCCGGCACCGGATCGCCCTTCAGGGCGGCCTCGTATTCCTCGGGCGCGCCGAACTTCTCGATCGCCTCGTGCTCGGGGAAATGAAGCGGCACGCCGGGCGGGGCGATGATGTTGCCGTGCGCCGACAGGCGGTACATCTGGGACTCGACGAGCGTCGGCCCATCGCCCGCACGGGCGCGCGCGACCGCCGCGCCGACCGTCTCGTACACGGCGACCGGGTCGCGGCCGTCGATCGTCACGCCGGGCATGCTGAAGGCCTTCGCCTTGACGGAGAGCTCATCGCCGTGCGCGCGGTTCGCGTCCTCCTGCTCCGTGCGCGTGTGGACGTTGTAGCCGTTGTTCTCCATCACGTAGACGATCGGGAGCTTCCACAGCGACGCGATGTTCAACGACTCGGAGAACGCGCCCTGCTTGGAGGCGCCGTCGCCGAAGAAGCAGAGGACGACCTGATCCTGCTTGCGGATCTGCGCCGCCCACGCCGCGCCGGTCGCGTGCGGGATTCCGGCCGCGACGATCCCTGACGTGCCGAGGAAGCCGTTGCTGACGTCGCTGAGGTGCATCGAGCCGCCGATGCCCTTGCAGAGGCCGTCCTTGCGGCCGTAGATCTCGGCCATCATGGCTTTGGGGTCGGTCCCGCGCGCCAGGGGGTAGCCGTGGCAGCGGTAGGTCGCGAAGAACTGATCCTTGGGGCCGAGCGTGGCGATTGAGCCGACGATCGACGCCTCGGCGCCGTCGGCGAGATGCGTGTGACCGCGGATCACGCCCGGATGCTCCACGAAGGTGCGCTTGACCCGCTCCTCGAACTCCCGGATGCGCAGCATCTGCTCGTACATCCAGACCAACCGGTCGCGGTCGAGCTCCTTGACTCCCTTCGGTGCACTCACGTGGAGCTCCTCTCTGGTCCGAATTGGGCGGCGGTGGTCTCGTAGGCCCGCCGGAAGATTACGTCGATCGGGTTGTTGCGCAGCTCCTCGGAGAGCACCTCGACGCCCCAGGGCCCGGAGTAGCCGTGGTCACGGCAGGCCTCGACGTAGGCGCGCACGTCGAGTTCGCCCTCGCCGGGCAGCTTGCGGTGGTTGACGGTCTCGTCGACGAGGTCGTCCATGTTTTCGAGCCGGCCGTCGCTCAGCTCGACCCACGACAGGTATTCGATCGGGATGCGGCGCAGGTCGTCGGGCTCGATCCCGAGCTTCGACATGTGCCAGGTGTCGATCGCAATGCCGCCGTTGGCGGCGCCCGCGCCACCGACGACCTGGAGCGCGGTGTCGACACTGTTGACGTTCACGTCGAAGGGCATGACCTCGTAGACGATCTTCGCGTCGGTGTGCTGGGCGGCGTCGGCGCAGAGCTCGCCGAAACGTTCGGTGAGCTGCGAGAGCTCAGCCGGCGTACCGGGGATGTTGCCGACCTTGATGTGGCGGGCGCCCAGCTCGGCTGCCGCCTGGAACAGCAACGCGCGGATCTCGTCGGACGCTCGACGGCGCTCGTCGTCCTCGTCGAGGAACCAGTCCATGAGGAACTCCAGCTCGAGGTGGCGCAGCCCGTTGTCGTCGAAGGACTTCTTCATGTCCTGCAGGCTCCGCGTCTCGAGCACGTGCTGGAGGTCGGCGTGCCAGATGCCGAGCCCGCTGAACCCGACCTTGCGCGCTTCGGCGCAGCGGTCGGCCCAGCCGAAGAGGCTCCACTCTCGCCCGGTGTGCACCTCGACCGGCCCGGAGACCGTCCAGTACAGGCCGAGCAGCTCGACGTCCCCGCCCATGCTCACCGCTAGTGCGGCCGGTACGAGGCGCGGACGACCTCGGCATACGGAACCGGCGAGACGATCGCGCGGATCTCGGTCTGCACGTGGCGCTCGACCACCGGTTTCGCCGACCCGCCCCCTTCCTCGCCCCAGACGAGCGTGACCTCGGTGCCCGGCTCGCTCTGCTCCACGTCGACGATCGCCAGGGAGAGCATCGAGCTCTCGTTGGAGCTGTAGCCGGAGAACGTCGACACGCCGACCAGCTTCCCGTCCTTCAGCACCTTGTCGTTCGGCCAGGTCGAGTAGTTGGAGAGCGGCAGGTCGATGTACTTGGCCCTGCCGTCCTTCTGGAACATCGTTCCCATCGCACGCGCGACGTCGTCGCCGTTCCAGGCGAGCGTGACCTTCGTCCGCTTCGGATCACCCATCTTCTCCAGCGCCTCGCGCCCGGTGAAGTCGTGGTCGAACTTGACGAACGGCCCGTAGCCGAGGTCCCACGGAGTGAGGTAGTAGTCGGAGATGTCGTCGGAGTAGAAGCTCCCGCCGAGCGAGCCGGTGCCCTCGTACCCGTTCGCGGGCAGCCATTCGCGATACGCCTTCAGGTCCTCGCCGGTGTAGATCGCCGGGAGCGGGCACGGGATCCAGCCCGACTCGAGCGTGTTGGTGGCGTAGACCCTCGACCCCACCTGCACGAGGCCGAACTCCTTGCCGGCCTCGACGATCGCGGCCTTGACCTCGTCGCCCTCGGCCCAGGGGCCGAACAGCTCGAGCCCGGGCACACCCGACATGCCGTGGTGCAGCGCGCGCACGTTGTGGCCGGCGATCGTGATCTCGCCCATGTTGAAGAACTTGATCTCGGGCAGCGGGCCGCCGGTGACCTTCTCCAGCACCTCGAGAGCGGTGGGGCCCTGCACCTGGTAGCGGTAGAGCTTGCGGCCCGTCGGGTTCACCGCGGAGCGCTCGTCGCGCTCGAACGAGACGTCGTAGTCACCGGTTTCGCCGTGATACTGCACCCAGTTGTGCGCCGACGGCCGTCCGACGAGGCTGAACACATCCTCGTCGAGGTAGAACAGGATCGCGTCGCCGATCAAATAGCCGTCGTAGTTGCACGCGACGAACTGCTTCGCCTTGTTCACCGCGAACGTCTCGAAGCTGTTCACGCCGGTGGCCGAGAGCAGCTTCAGCGCGTCGGGGCCCTTGATGGTCAGGTCCGTCATGTGGTGGGACTGGTCGAAGAGACAGCTGGTCTCCCGCCAGGCGTGCTGTTCGTCGCGCCAGTTCGAGAACTCGCTGGGGACCGTCGGATACACGTAGGGCCCGATCTGCGAGTTGCGGACCAGGTCGACTGGATTGCCGGCGGTCTGAAGCAGGCCTTCCAAGCTCTGGGAACTCATACGAGCAACTCCTCTTCTCGGCAAGCCGTCTGGGTGGTCGGGCTGTCGGTTCCTGTGCGAGGATCCGGTCACGCCTGCGTCCGCCGGCGTCGTCGGCGATCGAACCTGAGACTCTCAAGGCTTTGCCCGTTTGTCAAGACGGTGTTCCGATTGATGGAACGAAGCGCTAGGATGGGCACATGCGTCCGGCGGACGGAAATACGGGCACGTCGCAGTCGCTGGAGCGCGGCCTGGCGATTCTCTCCTCGTTCCACTCCGACCGTCCGCTGATCGGCGTCAGCGAGCTCTCGCGCGGGCTCGAGCTGAGTCGCAGCACGGTACACCGCTACGTCGCCACGCTCGCCAAGCTCGGCTATCTGCAGCAGGACTCCGACTCGAAGCGGTACCGGCTCGGCCCGAAGGTGCTCGACCTCGGCTTCTCGGCGCTGAGCTCGATGGATCTGCTGGAGATCTCCGCCCCGCACCTACGGCAGCTCAGCGACGAGACGCAGCGCACGGTCAACCTGGCGATCCTCGACGGCACCGACGTCGTCTACATCGAGCGCTGCCGTGCGGCGCATCCGGGCCAGCGGGAGATCGACCTCAACCTCCACGTGGGCGCGCGACTGCCGGCCTACTGCACGGCGATGGGCAAGGCGATCCTCGCCTTCATCCCCGAAGAGCGCCTCGAGGAGATCATCGAGCAGATCGACTTCGCGCCGCGCGGGCCGAATACGCTCACCGATCCCGAGGCGTTCCGGGTGGAGCTGGACAAGATCCGTACGTCGGGCATCGCCGTGAACGACGAGGAGCTCGCCTACGGGCTGCGGTCGATCGCCGCCCCGATCCTCTCGCACTCGGGCGAGGTGCTCGCCGCGCTCAACCTCGCCGTCCATCGCACGATGGTGTCGATGGACGAGCTGATCGCCCGCTTTGGCCCCGCAGTCACCCAAACGGCGCACGACATCTCGCTCAGCATGGGGCACAGGCTGGCGCCACCCTGATGGAGCCCCGCCGCGACGACCCCGGCGTCCTGTGGACGCCGCCGCCGGACGTGCGGGAGACGACCGAGATCGGGCGATACCTCGCCTGGCTCGAGCGCGAGCGCGGGCTCACGTTCCCGGACTACGAGGAGCTGTGGCGCTGGTCCGTCGACGACCTCGCCGGGTTCTGGTCGTCGATCTGGGAGTTCTTCGAGGTGAAGGCACACGCCCCGTACAGCACGGTCCTCGCCTCCGACGCGATGCCCGGCGCCACCTGGTTCCCGGGCGCGCGGCTGAACTTCGCCGAGCACCTCATCGGTCACGACGACGACGCGGAGCAGGTCGCGATCGTCTCCCACTCGCAGACGCGCGATCCGATCGAGCTTTCGTTCGCGGACTTCCGCGAGCAGGTGGCACGCGCGCGCGCCGGCCTTCAGCGGCTCGGCGTCGGCCCGGGCGACCGCGTCGTCGCGTACCTGCCGAACATCCCCGAGACCCTGGTGGCGTTTGCGGCGACGGCGAGCCTCGGCGCGGTCTGGGCGAGCTGCGCGCCCGAGCTCGGGCCCCGCAGCGTCGTAGACCGCCTCGTGCAACTCGAGCCGGCGGTGCTGCTGACGGTCGGCGGATACGGCTTCCGCGACCGCTCCGTCGACCGCCGCGAGGAGGTGGCGACGATCCGGGCCGCCCTCCCCACGCTGCGCCACGTCGTGCACGTCCCCTACGGCGACCACGTCGTGCCGGACGCCGTCTCCTGGGACGAGCTGCTCGCCGAGCCCGGGCCGCTCGCATTCGACCCGGTCGCCTTCGACCACCCGCTGTTCGTGCTGTTCTCGTCGGGGACGACCGGGCGGCCGAAGGCGATCGTGCACGGCCACGGCGGCATCCTGCTCGAGTGCCTCAAGGCGCACGCGTTCAGCTGGGACCTGAAGCCGGGCGGCCGCCTGCTCTGGTTCTCGACCACCTCGTGGATGATGTGGAACGCGCTCGTCGCGGCGCTCCTCGTGCGCTCGTCGATCGTGATGCTCGACGGCGATCCGACCTGGCCGGACATCGGGTGGCAGTGGCGGGTCGCGGAGGAGACGCGCCCGACCTTCATGGGCGTCAGCCCGGTCTTCCTGATGGCCTGCCGCAAGGCGGGTCTGGCGCCCGGGCGAGACTGCGACCTCGGCTCGATCCGCGTCTTCGGCACGGCCGGCTCCCCACTCGCCGCCGACGGCTACCGCTACGTCTACGACCAGCTCGGGCCCGAGGTGCTGCTGATCAACGGCAGCGGCGGCACCGACGTGTGCAGTGGGATCGTGGGCGGCTCGCCGCTGCTCCCGGTCTACGAGGGCGAGATCTCAGGGCGCTTGCTCGGCGTCGCCGCCGACGCCTTCGATCTCGACGGCGCACCGGTCGTCGGCGAGCTGGGAGAGCTCGTGGTCACCAAGCCGATGCCGTCGATGCCCGTCGAGCTCTGGGGAGACGCGGACGGCTCCCTCTACCGCAGGTCGTACTTCGACATGTTCCCGGGGGTCTGGCGCCAGGGCGACTGGATCAGGTTCTCGGAGCGCGGCAGCTCCGTCGTCACCGGCCGCTCGGACGCCACCCTCAACCGCGGCGGCGTCCGCCTCGGCACGGGCGAGTTCTACAGCGTCATCGAAGAGCTGCCGGAGATCACGGACAGCCTCGTCGTCCACCTCGAGGACGATGAGGGAGGCGCGGGCGAGCTCGTGCTGTTCGTCGTGCTCGCCGACGGCGTCGTGCTGGACGACGAGCTGCGAAGCAGCATCGGCCGAGGCCTGCGCTCGCAGCTCTCGCCCCGCCACGTGCCGGACACGATCCGCGCCGTCCCCGCGATCCCCCGCACGCTGACGGGCAAGAAGCTCGAGGCGCCCGTCAAGCGCATCCTCCGCGGCGAACCGGCGGAGTCGGTCGCCAGCAGGGACTCGCTCCTCGACCCCACCGCGCTCGACCTGTTCGCCACGTTCGCCGCCGGGGACCCGGCCGGCCGACTACCCGACAACCACTCATCTGTTCAGGAGGCAACGTGAGCGACAAGCGCCCCGTCGTCGTCTACGGCGCGAGCGGCTTCTCCGCCCGGCTGATCATCGAGTTCCTGCGGGAGTACAACGTCCCGTTCATCGCCGCAGGGCGCAACCGCGAGAAGATCGAAGAGGTTCTCGCTCACGTGCCGGGCATCGGCACGGCCGACTACGAGATCGTCCAGGTCGACCACGACGTCGACGCGCTCGCGTCGCTGCTCGAGGGCGCCAAGGTCGTGTGCAACACCGTCGGCCCCTGCATCTACTACGGCGCAGTTGTTGCCGAGGCCGCGTTGAAAGCCGGGTGCCACTACATCGACACGGGCGGCGAGACGCCGTGGGTGCGGCTCGCGCAGGAGGAGTGGGGCGCGAAGTTCGCGGACGCGGGGTTGCTGCTCGCGCCGGCGACGGCGTACATGTCCGCGGTCGCGGAGGCGTGCGCGCGGATCGCGATCGAGCGGGCGCCCGGAATCGACTCGCTCGAGATCCTCTCGATGTTCGCGGGCTTCCCGACCTACGGGTCGACACAGACGATCTTCGGCCAGCTCCAGTGGGAGTCGATCTACCTCGAGCAGAACGAGTACCAGGAGTGGCCGCCGGTGACCACGCTGGAGGTGACGATCCCGAGCGCGATCGCCACCCAGCTCGCGCTGCCGTGGGGCGGCTTCCCACACCCGGTCTGGTTCAAGGACCACCCGCAGATCGCAAACGTGCGCGCCTTCGGCGGCCTGCTCGACCGCTCGATCATGGAGGGCATCGTCGCCGGCCAGCGGGACTACCAGGAGAAGATCAAGCCGCTGCCGGCAGACGAGCAGAGGCAGGTGCTCGCCGGGATCGCCGACTCGATGCAGCCGGGTCTCCCGCCGCGCGAGAACCGGCGCCAGCAGCGCACGGTCGACGTCGTCGTCGGGCGCGGCAACCTCGAGACGGTCCGCGTGTCCGCGCACGGCCAGGGCGCCTATCTCCAGACGGGGCTGATCCAGGCGTTCGCCGCGCACCACCTGGTCCACCAGCCGCCGCGCAAGGTCGGCTTCGCGTCGCCGGGCGAGGCCTTCGGCCACCGGGAGCTCCTCGGCGCGCTCGAGGCCTACGGGCTCGTCCGCGTCGAAGTCGGCTAGTGGCCCCTCTCCGCGAACAGTTCGCACGGCCTGGTGCGTTCGTCGTCGCCGCCGAGCTCGTCACGAGCCGCGGGCTGATCACGGCGGACAGCAGCCGCCGGGTCATGGAGCTGGCGCGGGACCTCGCCGCCGACCCGCGAATCGACGTGCTCTCGATCACCGACAATCCGGGAGGGCACGCGATGCTCTCGCCCGACACACTCGGGACGGATCTGATCTCGCGTGGCCAGGAGGTGATCATCCATCTCTCCTGCAAGGACTGGAACCGCAACGCGCTCGAGAGTCGCGGCTGGAAGCTGGGGTCGGAGAGATTCGACAACGTGCTCGCGCTCTCCGGCGACTATCCGGTCACCGGGCACAAGGGACTTGCCGCCCCGGTGTTCGACCTCGACTCGGTCGGATTGCTCAACCTCTTCTCGGAGATGAACGACGGGCTACGGGATGAACGCAAGCCGGAGACTCGGCTGGACCGGACGGACTTCTTCCTCGGCTGCGTCGTGACGAACCACAAGCGGCGCGAGCGTGAGGTGATGCCGCAGTACTTCAAGCTGCGGAAGAAGGTCGAGGCGGGTGCGGGCTTCGTCATCAACCAGATCGGCTGGAACACGCGCAAAGACGACGAGCTGCTGCGCTGGATCAGGCGCGACCACCTCCCGGTCTCGGTGCTCGCGAACGTGTATCTCCTCTCGCGATCGGCAGCGCGCGCGTTCCACCAGGGAAAGATCCCGGGAGTGATCGTCACCGACGAGCTGCTCGCACTCGCCGAGCACCACGGTGCGAGCCCGGACAAGGGCCGAGCCTTTTTCGTCGAGCTGGCCGCCAAGCACGTCGCGGTCGCGCGCGGTCTCGGCTTCGACGGCGTCTACCTCGGGGGCCACATGCCGGCGTCCACCTTCGGCGAGATCCTCGACCGGGCCGACTCGTTCGCGAACGATGACTGGCGCGCGTTCGCGCCGGAGATCCAACACGCGTTCGCGGACGAGTTCTACTTCTTCGAGCCCGACCCGGACACGAAGCTCTCGTCGGACGAGGTGAACGCGGCGTACCTCGACTCGAAGCGCCGGCGGAAGACCGAGCTGCGCGTACCGGTCAAGTACCGCTTCAGCCGGCGTCTCCATGCCGCCGCGTTCGAGCCGGACGCGCCGCTTTTCCCGGCCGGGCGCGCGTTCTACCGGCTGGTCGAGAAGGCCTCGCCGGTCCAGAAGGTCGTCCACGCGGCTGAGCAGGCGGCCAAGGTGCCGCTCTTCGGCTGCCGCGACTGCGGCGACTGCTCGCTGCCCGACATCGCCTACGTCTGCCCCGAGTCGCAGTGCGCGAAGAACCAGCGCAACGGGCCGTGCGGCGGCACCCGCGAGGGCCTGTGCGAGGTCTACGACACGGAGTGCATCTGGTCGCAGGCCTACGAGCGACTCAAGGCGTACGGCGAGGAGGAATCGATGCTCGACGGCCCGGTCATCGTCAAGGACAACGCGCTCGCACGGACGAGCGCGTGGGCCAACACCTTCCTCGGCCGCGACCACCATGCCCGGGCGAAGCAATCATCAGACGCTTGATCTCAGGTTGCCTGATATAATCGCCGGGCACTCGAGCGAGAAGGAGAGCACGGTGGGATACGCGGACCGATCGACGACCGTGCGGGTCGAGGTCGACGAGGGCATCGCCTGGGTCGAGCTGAACCGGCCCGAGAAGCGCAACGAGCGGGCGACCACGTCCTGATGGAGCCGCGGGTCAGCTACGTGATCGCCCGCCTCGACCGCGTGCTGCGCCGTCGCCTCAGCGCCGCGGTCGAACCGGCCGGTCTCACGCTGCCCGCCTACACCGCCCTGTCGGTGCTGCGGGCGCAGGACGGCCTCTCCAACGCGCAGCTCGCCCGCCGCTCGCTTGTCACGCCCCAGTCGATGAGCGAGGTGCTCACCCTGCTCGTCGACCAGGGCTACGTTCGACGCCGCGCGGAGCCCGGGCACGGCCGCATCATCCGCACCGAGCTGACAAAAGCAGGAAGCCGGGCGCTCGGGCGCTGCGACCGCGCCGTCGACGACGTCGAGCAGGAGATGCTGGGCGACCTCGATGCCGATGAGGTGACAACCCTCCGCGGCGTTCTGATCCGCTGCGGACGCGCGCTCGAGCGCGACCTCGCGGAACGCACCGCCGGCTGAGCGGCAACCTCGCCCCCCTGATCCTCGCCACCGCGGCAGAACGGCACACGCCGGTGCCTCTTCGAGCGCCACGTCATGCTGACCGTGGCAGATCGATGAACCACCCTCAAGCGTGCGCAATACCTCTGGATCGGTCTCGCGCTCTCGATCCGCCGCACCGAGCGGATCTCGCCGAGTCGAAGACTCCCTCGGGTGGGTGTGTAGATAGACCCAACCGACAGAGCCGGCGCGTCGGCTTCGAGTTGCGGGCCGAGCTAGCGCGCGCGGCTAACGCAGCAGCGGGCGTCGTCGCTGCCGACGACGTCGCCGGCTGCGTGATCCGCGTGGCGAGCCTTGCCGGCAGAACGAAGCCTGCAACGACCACGGCGGCTCTTCCCTGCCGCGAGGACCGGGACGGCTCTGACGCCTTCGTCGCCGATCTGTGGCTCGGACGGACCGCGCTCGCGGCGACGGTCATCTACTCGCCGAGTCCGCACGGCGATACGTACTCGCTGTGGACGGGTCCGCTGCATGGGCCGCTGCGCCGACTCGGCAACGAGTGGGGCTGGACAGACAGCGACGTGCCGATGGGCTTCGGTTGCGCCTGGGCCGGAGGCGGGGTGATCGCGACGACGCAGGTTCCGAACCGGCTCGCGGTCGAGCAGGGGCTCGAGGAGAACCCCGCCTGCCCCGACCGCGCAACAACCCAGATCACCTTGAACGGCGCGCCGCGCCCGCAGACCGTCGTCGAGGGGTCATGGACGCTGCTCGCGACCGACGGCAAACGCCTCGCGCTCGCCCGCCTCGACGAACGCGGCCTCCCTACCGGGGAGCTCTTGTTCGTCGGGCTCGACGGGAAGCCGCTTCAGACGCCGCAGGTCGATCTCGCCACGGTGAAGGCTGCGATCGGCGGGTGGCTGGCGCCGGAAGGGCTCGTTCTGCGGACGAAGGCCGGCATCAGCGGCCCGGCCTGGACGATCGGCGGCGTCGGCGATGCGACCGTCGCGGAAGGAAGACTGCTCTACGTCAAGGGCAGGGTGATCCGCGTACGCCGCATCCGAGACGGTGTCGACCGCGCCCTCGTCACGTTGCCGGAGAGCGACGCGCTCATAGCGGCCGGCTCCACCGGCCTCGCCGTCGCGATCGAAAACGCAAAAGGCACGAACGTCTATCGCCTTCCCTGGCGCGTCATAGACCTCACACTGGCTGCACGATGACGCGCGGGGGATCGGCCCCGCGACAGTTGAAACGAACAGGCTATGCCGTTGGCTCCAGTGGGTCGAGGGTTCTGCCGATGATCAGGGTGTGGCTGCTGCGGCACAGTCAGCTCGACCTGTAACGGCGCGCTCCCACAGGCACCGTAAGCCGCAGCGAGGCCCGACCGCTTCGCGCACACCCAACCAAGCGAACAGCAACGCGCGTCCTGCTCGCGAGCGCCGCCGCTCCCTCAGCCGCACAAGAACACACTCGAACGCGGCCTCACCCGACTGCTGAACGATCCAGGCTAGGCCGCCGCGGCGGCGGCGTCGCCTCGAACCCCGAGCTCGGCGAGCCGTTCCCGGTAGCGCTCGACGTTCGCGAGCTTGATCCCCTCGTAGCCGCGCACGAGGTCGATCGCGCCGGCAACGGCGAGGGCGTGGTCGTAGTTCTCGCTGTCGAGCGTCGCGGTGAGCGTGGCCACCAACGCGGCGTACTCGAGCGCGAGCGTGCGCTCGGTGCGCCGCACGCGCGCGTACCCGAACGGATCGAAAGGCGTGCCGCGAAGAAACCTCATTCGCGCCAGAAAGGCGAGACCCGGCCTCCACGTCGGCCCGAGCGAGATCTTCTTCTGGAGCCCCAGCGCGCGGAGGAGCGGTGGATGGAGCTGGTAGCGGAATCGTCGTACCCCGGGGAACTGGTCGCGGATCGACGCTGCGAACGCGGGCGCCGTGAGCAACCGCGCCACCTCGTACTCGTCCTTGTAGGCGAGCACCTTGTCCAGGCCGACGGCGACCGCGAGGCTGAAATCGGTCTGCTCGGTGACGCGCCGCTCCGCGCGCCATGACTCCTCCACCGCGGTCAGATAGCTGCGCGCGAGGCGTTCGCCGCCGTACCCGAGGAGGTGCTGCGCGCGCACGGCCGCCGCGTCGCGCGTTGGCCCGGCGAGCGGGCTTCCGGGCAGCGGATGGACCGGCCGGGGCGCGCTCGCCGTCCACCTCGTCGCGGCGACGAACGCGGCCGGGTCGTCAACCGCGACGCGGCCCCACCGGAACGCGGCCAGGTTGGCGGCAACGCCGACGCCGTTCAGCTCGATCGCCGCTTCGATCGCAGCCGCCGAGATCGGGAGCGAGCCCGCCTGGAACGCGGCGCCGATGAGGAGGAAGTGGCCGGGCGTCGTGTGTCCGAAGAGCGCGTCCGCGGCGGCCACCGCGTCGAGGTCGAACAGCGCGCGGACGGACGTCCGGATCCGCTGCAGGAGCTGCGCCTGCGGCGGGAAGGCGGAACCCGCGGACCCTTCGACCATCGCACCGGTCGGCACCTCGCTCGTCGAGACGAACGCGTCCGTTCTGCCCGGGTCTGCATAGGCGAGCATGCGCGACTCGCTCCCCGTCAGGATGTCGAGCGCCAGATAGCAGTCGGCCTGGCCGGCGCCGATCCTGTTGGCCGGCTCGATCTCGGCCCGCGCGATGCGCAGGTGCGAGACGACCGGCCCCGCCTTCTGCGACATCCCGGTCTGATCGAGCGTGCGAACCTGCAGTCCGTCGAGGAGTGCCGCCGTTGCGAGCACCTGGTTCACGGTGACGACGCCGGTCCCGCCGATTCCGACGAGGAAGACGTTGGCCGTCGAGCCCCACGACGGAGACGGCGGATCGGGAACCGCCGGAGCGTCGGGGATGCGGGTGGGTGCCGCCGGCCGGCCCGGGTCGATCTCCACCTTCACGAAGGATGGGCAATCGCCTTCGAGACACGAGTAGTCGGTGTTGCACGAGGTCTGCTCGATCCGCGTCTTGCGTCCGAACTCGGTGTCGACGGGCTGCACGGACAGGCAGTTGCTCTTGCGCCCGCAGTCGCCGCATCCTTCGCAGACGTCTTCGTTGATGACGACGCGCGTCGTTCGCACCGCAAGCTTCCCGCGCTTGCGCAGGCGCCGCGCCTCGGCAGCGCACCGCTGGTCGTAGATGAGGGCAGTGACGCCCGGCAGGTCGCGCAACAGAAGCTGCGCCTCGTCGAGGCGCGTGCGATCCCAGACCTCGGCATTGCTCGCCATGGACGCCCCGATGCTCCGGTACCGCTCGGGCTCGTCGGCGCACACGATCGTGCGCCGGATGCCCTCGGCTTCGAGCTTCCTCGTCAGGGCAGGGACGGGGAGCGCACCGACGGCGTCCTGTCCGCCGGTCATGGCGACGGCGGAGTTGTAGAGGAGCTTAAACGTGACGTTCACCCCGGCGGCGACGCACGCCTGCACCGCGAGCTGGCCGGAGTGGAAGAAGGTTCCGTCACCGATGTTCTGGAAGAGGTGCCCCCCGTCGTGGCTGAACGCCTGCCCGATCCACTGCGCGCCTTCGCCGCCCATGTGCGTGAGCCCCGTGACCGCGCTGGCCGGGCGGTCCATCATGCCGACGAGGCCGTGGCAGCCGATCCCACCTCCGGCGAGCGAGCCTTCAGGGACGACGGTCGAGCGATTGTGCGGGCAGCCGCTGCAGAAGTAGGCGGTCCGGATCACGGGTAGGACGGGCAGGGAGATCGCCGCCTGGACCGGCGCTGCGCGGACCTCGACGCGCGGAGCGAGCACCCGGCGGAGCGTCTCGGCGATCCGCGCCGCGGTGAGCTCGCCGTCGGCCGGCACGAGCAGCTTTCCGTCGCGGTCTCGCTTGCCGAGGACGGCGGGCGCACGGGCGGAGCCGTAGAGGACGTTCCGCACCTGCGGCTCGACGAACCCCTGCTTCTCCTCGACCACGAGCACGGTCTCGAGCCCCCGGGCGAACTCGCGGATGCTCTCCGGCTCGAGGGGATGCAGCATCCCGATCCGCATGACCCGCAATCCGCGACGGGCGGCGATCGCGCTGTCGATGCCGAGGTCGTGCAGAGCCTGGATGGTGTCGTCGTATGTCTTGCCGGGAGCGACGATGCCGAGCCAGGCGTCTGGAGTGTCGATCTCGACCTTGTTGAGGGCGTTCGCGCGGGCGAAGGCGTTGACCATCTGCCACCGCGGTCCCAAGAGCTCCCGCTCGGCGGCGACGGCCGCCGGCGGGCCGGGCATCGTCTCCTGGTGGTACCTCCAGAACGCGCCGTTCCACTCGATCTCCGGAACGGTGATCGCGAGCTTGCCGAAGTCCTTGCCGACGCTCCACGCGCCGTCCGCGACGTCCGTGACGATCTTCAATGCGATCCAGCACCCCGAGGCGCGCGAGAGCGCCACCCCGAGCAAACCGAACTCGACGATCTCCTCGCTGTTGCGCGGCGCGAGCACGGGCAGGCCGTAGGCCGCGAGCGCCGACTCGCTCGCAGACGGAACCGTCGACGACTTGGGGGCGGGATCGTCGCCTGCGAGGACGAGCACGCCGCCGCCGGGGTGCGCGCCGTGGAGGTTGCCGTTGCGGAACGCGTCGCCCGCCCGGTCGATGCCCGGCGACTTCCCGTACCAGACCCCCACGGTGCCGCTGTACGGCGAGCTGCGTCCGGGGAGAGGGAGCTGCGACCCCCAGATCGCGGTCGCGGCCAGCTCCTCGTTCACCGCCGGGGCGAGTGCGAAATCCGGCCGGTCCCGCAGCTCCGGGATCGTCGAGAGGAGGAGATCGAGACCGCCGAGGGGACTGCCGGGGTACCCGGAGACGAACCTCGCGGTGTGCAGGCCGCGCGTGAGGTCGCGCTCGTGCTGCTCGACGAGGAACCGCGCGATTGCCGGCACACCGCCGAGCAGGACCGGCGCGCTCGTCGGCTTGAAGCGGTCGCCGAGGTCGTATTTCTGCACGGCGACATCGACAGCAGTCATGGACTCAGTATGACCGTCGTGCCGCGCTACGTCGTCCCCACGAGCGGGTCGAACGGGATCAGCCACGAGGCGTCGAGCTCGTGGACGTTGCGGCAGCCCATCAGCACCATCGTCCGCTGCAGCTCGCTCCGGAGGATCTCGAGCACGCCCGTCACGCCGGCCG